>JAJOJL010000052.1 GCA_021208645.1 Bacillus sp. (in: firmicutes)
TGATTGACCACCTCACCTTTATCTATATCTATATTGCAACATTTTTCTGCAAAATTCAATAATAAATCAAAATCACTTCCATCATTACCACATAAATCATACTTCACATCGGTCATCCTATAATTAGGAGGTGTCAACTCAATGAAAATAACTAAGTTATTTCTTCTAATGAGCACTACCATGCTTCTTTTTAGTGGCGGATGTGGAAATGAAGGAGCAACAAGCCCCTTAGGTAATCAGCAGCAAGAATTTTTTCAAGGGTATCGACAACCAGACAGGCACTTCGTTATGAACAGACGTGCTACTGGAGAGTACGATAAATATAACCGATTTGGCTTTGGACGTGAAACAACGGAAACAGCTTATGGGGGCCAAACAGTCCCTGAGTTTGCTGTGTACGATCGAACATTAATGGCGGAAACCATCAGTAAGCTTGTGGTAAGCCTTAATGAAGTAAAGGAAGCAGCAGCATTAGTCACAGACCAACACGTATTAATTGTATACGACCCTGTTGACGACTTTGACAGAAATCTAACTGCCACTCAAGTAAAAAAAATCAGCTTATTCCGTTGTTCCTGGATATTATGATGTATATGTCTCTGATGATATTCACCATATGCAAGATATAGAGCGATTCCAAGGTCTATCACCAAAAGAGCCAAATTATACGGACTCTTTACGAGCAACCATTAATGATTTAAAAACATCTCCTCAAGGAGATGCCATTAATTTCAATGACCATATGGACTGGGAATCAAGAAATGGCAGGAACGATCAAAGAATTCAACAAGGACACGGGCAAGGCAGAAATACGCATTCTCCAATTAATCGTACTGACACATATAGGGAAACATGCAACGGTAATGAAAGGAAGGGTGCTCCCATCATTGGGAACACCCTATTATATTTGTTACTTAGCCGCATCCACCTGTTCATCTGCATGATAGGAGGAACGAACTAATGGTCCAGATTCACAATGCTTAAACCCTTTACTTAAAGCAATGTCTCTTAATTCTTGAAACTCTTCTGGACTCCAGTATTTAACTATTTTTAAATGACTCTTTGTAGGTTGCAAATATTGACCAATGGTCATAATATCCACATCTACAGCACGAAGATCGTCCATTACTTCCAAAATTTCTTCCTTCGTCTCCCCTAAGCCAATCATTAAGCTTGATTTCGTAGGAATTTTTGGCTTCATTTCCTTTGCTCTCTGTAAAAATTCCAACGATCTATCGTAAGTTGCACGCGCTCGAACTCTCGGTGTTAAACGCCTTACCGTTTCAATATTATGATTTAAAATATTCGGTCTTGCATCCATTAATATTTTTAAGTTTTCTTCCTTGCCACCCATATCTGATGGGAGAACTTCAATCGTAGTGAATGGACTTTTCCGACGAATGGCGCGGACTGTTTCTGCAAAAATCTCTGCTCCACCATCTTTTAAATCGTCCCTAGCAACCGCCGTAATTACAGCATGCTTTAACCCCATTAATCTAACAGAATCAGCAACCCTCTCTGGCTCTTGACGGTCCAGCTCATTTGGTAGCCCTGTATTAACAGCACAAAAGCGGCAGGCCCTTGTACAAACATCGCCAAGAATCATAAACGTTGCTGTCTTTCTTTCTGCCCAACATTCATGGATATTCGGACAACGAGCTTCTTCACATACTGTATGTAAATTATTCTCCCGCATCATTTTCTTTAAACCAGTGTAGGAATCATTCGTATTTAATTTTATTTTTAACCAATCCGGTTTGCGGATATATTCTTCTTGTTTTGCCATCTATGTCACGCTCCCGTTCGTATTCGTGTTGGCCCATTCTGTTAAAAAGAATGTTTGTACTACTACAAGTATACCATCATCAAGCATAATCATTAGTTACTTTACCACGAAAGTAAGGAAATCTCAAAGGTTCTTTCTTAAAAAGCGTGTTCAAAAGAGTCTTTTTGGAGGTTTTTAAACTGCTATAAGGGAAGTATTTAACAGTTTCAAACTACTAGAAGCATGATAGTAGAGGGTCTCTTCCTCATCCAAAGACAAAAACAAGCGCATTATCCATCAACAATTACCAAAATTTGTTGGAATGGAATTACCGTTGATTACCGAACACTAATGGCATGGACGAAGTATGAAAGGAGAATTCATACAATGAAACAGAAACAAAAAATATTTCTAATACTAATCCCACTTCTTTTTATTCTACCTTTCCATATTTCTGCAACAGACAAAAAGGCAGATATGACTTCAGAGGAAATTTATAATGAAAGAATGGCTTTATATTTGAAAACAGAAGCCACTACCCAAATTCCTTGGTATTATATTGCAGCAGCAGACAGCTATGAAAGAGGTTTAAGAAGGGCAAGAAAAGATTTACCAGAAGAGGAAGGCTTTATTGCCATTCATTTCACGAAAGAAAAGTGGGCTGGGGAATTGAACCCTAATAAAGATGATACGAATGCTGTGTCTATCTCTTTATTTGGCGGTATTGGCCAGGATGGTAATGGAGACGGTAAAGCAGATCTAAACGATGATGAAGATGTACTCTATACTTACGCTGAACAGCTAGCTAAATTTGGTGGCAGTGAGGAGGATATTCGGATTGGTCTATGGGATTACTATCAACGTGATAAAGCGGTGGAGTTAATTACTGGCCACGGGAAAGTGTACAGACACTTTCAAACCCTTAACTTACGGGAAAACTCCTTTCCAGTTCCCCTTCATTATAACTATAGCTATAGAAGTACTTTTGGAGATGGTCGTGGATGGGGTGGCAGGAGAATACACGAAGGAACAGATATTTTCGCTGACTATGGTACGCCTGTTAAATCTACATCTTATGGCATCGTAGAACTAAAGGGTTGGAACAAGTATGGTGGTTGGCGTGTAGGCATAAGGGATATTCACAACGTTTACCATTATTACGCTCATCTCAGTCGCTTTGAGGAAGGGATTGAAAGGGGAAGTATCGTAGAACCTGGTACTATTATTGGTTATGGTCGGCAGCTCAGGTTACGGAAAACCTGGTACCCAAGGGAAATTCCCTCCCCATTTACACTATGGTATGTACCGCGATAACGGATTTATTGAATGGTCTTTCGATCCTTATCCTACGCTAGCAAGATGGGAAAGGCTCGATAGAAAAAAGAAAAATAAATAAGAGGGGGATTCAAAAAGGGGCTCTTTTTACCCTTTTGAATCCCCTAGCAATAAAGGCGAAGCGTCGCAATCTTTAAAAAGCCTGATAGGAATGGGTTTCTCCTATCAGGCGCGCGACGAGCGAAGCCATTGCCATTAAAAGGAAACTTCACCGTTATTTAGCTAAAAAAGATATCAACAATATTTAACCATAGAATCCAAAGAATCCCTGCCGGTGCAATAATCCGAATAAACCAAATCCATAAAGTACCAATCGCTGAATTAGTAAGTCCAGTCTCATTAAGGGCATCAATTTTCTTCCAACCCCATCCTACAAACAATGCTACGATCAGCCCTGCAAGTGGTAATGTAAATTTATCTGTGATGGTATCCACTAAATCAAGGAACGGTAATCCGAATATCTGCATTTCGTATAATGGTCCATACTGACTTAATGCAGAAGGGACACCAAACAACGTTACAAGAACACCAGCAACTATTGTTGCTTTTTTACGATGCCAAGTAAACTGACGCATAGCATAAGATACACTTACTTCTAATAATGAAATGGCAGAAGATAATGCCGCAATGGATACGAGGAAGAAGAACAGTAATGCAAAGAATGTCCCTGCTCCACCCATGTCATTAAATACCTCTGGAAGCGTGATAAAAATTAAACTTGGACCTGCTGCAGGGTCAACTCCGAACGTAAATACAACCGGGAAAATCATGATACCTGCAATAATAGCAAATAAAGTATCTAATGTTACGACAGTTCCCGCCGCACTAGGTAAATGTGTTTCCTTCGGCAAATAACTACTATAGGCAATCATGGCACCCATACCAAGAGATAGGGTAAAGAATGCCTGCCCTACTGCAGCAGCATATACAGTCGGATCTCCAAATGCACTCCAATCAGGAGTAAAAAGGAATGCTAAACCTTCTCCTGCTCCATCTAATGTCAACGCGTAACCAGCTAAAATGATTAAAATTAACGCTAATAATGGCATAAAAATCTTATTGGAAAGCTCAATACCTTTTTTAACACCAAAGAATACGATCCCAATAACTAACGCCATGAAAATAACCTGCCAAACTACAGGTCCAAAATTTCCACCAATAAATCCGATGAAATAATCAGCATGCTCTCCACCTGGTACGGCTTGAGCAGCTCCTGTTAAATAACTAAAGAAGTAAAATAATACCCAACCTGCAATAACTCCATAGAATGAAAGAATTAAAAACGATGTTAATACCCCTAAAATACCACCAATTACCCAAGGTTTCCCAGGTGCAACTTTATTGAAGGAGCCTACAACATCCGTTTGACCTCTCCTACCAATAGAGAATTCCGCTAATAGTACAGGTAACCCAACAAGAAGGATACACAGTACATAAATCATTAAGAAAGCTGCTCCCCCATTATCCCCTGTAACATAAGAAAAACGCCAAATGTTACCTAAACCTACAGCCGAACCTACAGCTGCTAATATAAAGCCCATTTTTGTTGCCCATTGTTCACGCCCCATAAATACTACCCCCTTTCCGACAAATTACTTTTTGTTTTTACTAGTTTCGAAATTTTAGTATTTTCAGTTATTTAATATTGCAAAAAACTAACTATGTATCCCCCTCCTCAAAAAAAATCAACCATATAATATAGTAAATAATGGCTATTTGAATCTATTATAATTATAGTAACAACTACTTGTCAAAGTATTTTCTGAATTTTATACAAAAATCCAAATATTATATATTGTTAGTTATTATTCCGGCGCAAAATTGTGGTGAAATAGTTTCCAGAAAGCCAGAAACTATTTCGTTAAAATTAAATGATTATTATAATGTATTAATTCTTTTGTAAGAGAAGTTAAATTCGACATTTTACTCTAGAAGAACCAATTCTATTAATTTTCCGGATCTACTATTTCAATTTCTGCCGCTTCTACCTCACTTGCCCCTTGTTCACTTTCCCGAGGGGCTTGAATGATCCCTGCCATTCCGTTACCACCTGTACTATAGAATTCCGGTATTTCTCCTGCAATGAAAACATTCCCTACCGGTATCGAAGTTTTTATTACTTCTTCATCGGTCGCAAAAGGAATTACAACCCTAACGTCTACTTCAATTTCAATCCAAATACTAATTACTGTATTATTTATTCCCGTACTGATTACTTCCTGACCGAAATCTGCTTTCACATCACCAATAGCTGATAAACGAACAGGTACTCTAGGTCCAAGGTGTGCCAGTAATGCATTGTTTGTCGCCTGACCTAAAGGAATCATATGGATGATACCATCTTCAGAAAAGGTTGCCCCTTCCCGGTCTACATCCACTTCTGAAGGTAGGGTGATATCCCTGACTCTACCATGTTCAATATCATTTAAGTAATTTTGTACACGCTTAACTGTTTCTACTTGGACACGACTATACGTGACATGATTAAACTGAACGTAAGATACCTTCCCTGCATTATCCCGTTCAATTAACACTAAATCTTCTAAACCTAAGTCTTCCAATATTTTTTTTGAAATGGCATCATTAATCGCCAATGTCCCTATCCTTTGTGTTTCTGTCTGGGCAATGGTCATAAGCGCTGGCCTAATCCCCTTTTCCACAATAATGAGGCCTTGGACTGTTAGAAAACTAAAGATTAATAGAGAAATTAAAAAAACATAGCGAAAGGGTAAGGGACCCCTTCTCCTTCGGGGACGGATGGTGCGGAATGTCTTCATATGATTGTACTACCCCCTTTCTCCTAATACATATGCAGAAGGGGACAGCTTATATCACATATTAGAATATTTTTTTATGAAATGAGGGTGACTCAAAAGGATTGTTTTTCCCTTTTAAGTCACCCTCTAACGTTACATTTGGGACAGAAGCGGTTTTATTTGGTCATCATTTGCTAATTATGAATTCTTTCATACACCACAAACGTATGAGCATATTGATTATTTTCATCAACTAGCCCTTCTTCCGATGATACAACCTTCCACTCCTTGTCGTCGATAAAAGGGAAAAACGTATCTCCTTCAAAGGAAGCTTTAATATAAGTAATATATAAACGATCTGCTAAAGGCATTAGCTGTTCGTATAAATTCGCTCCGCCAATCACAAAGAATTCATCTTCCGCTTCCATTAAGGGCCGGACTTCTTCAATGGAATGGAGAACTTCTACACCTTCAGGGCTGAAATCTTCGTTTCTAGTGAGAACTAAATTTTTTCGATTAGGAAGGGGCTTTCCAATGGATTCGAAGGTTTTTCTTCCCATTAAAACGGGGTGACCAGTAGTAACCTTCTTAAAATACTTTAAATCATTAGGTAAGTGCCATGGCATGTCCCCTTTAAACCCAATCACATTTTTTTTTCCCATTGCAGCAATCATGGAAATCATACAGAAACTTCTCCTTTAATATGTGGGTGAGGATCGTACCCAACCAGTTCAAAATCATCAATAGTAAAATCTTCAATCTTCTTAATATCAGGATTTAACTTCATGGTTGGGAATGGACGTGGGTCTCTCGTCAACTGTAATTTAACTTGTTCTACATGATTTTTGTATATGTGCACATCTCCAAACGTATGAATAAATTCACCGTATTCAAGGCCACACTCTTGTGCTACCATCATCGTTAATAAGGAGTAGGAAGCAATATTAAACGGAACTCCCAAGAAAAGATCTGCACTACGCTGGTAGAGCTGGCAAGAAAGTTTACCTTCTGCTACGTAAAACTGAAATAAACAGTGACAGGGGGCCAACGCCATTTTATCAATGTCTGCTACGTTCCATGCATTTACAATGAGCCTTCTCGAATCTGGATTTGTTTTTATTTCCTCAATAATATTACCTAGCTGGTCAATGGACTCGCCGTCAGGATTAGGCCAAGACCGCCATTGCTTACCATATACAGGTCCTAGATCCCCGTTTTCATCTGCCCATTCATTCCAAATACGAACATTGTTTTCCTGCAAATAGGCAATATTGGTGTCCCCTTTTATAAACCAAAGTAATTCATGAATGATTGCTCGTAGTGCTAATTTTTTCGTGGTCAATACAGGAAATCCTTCTTCTAAGTTAAATCGCATTTGCCAGCCGAATGTGCTAAATGTGCCTGTTCCTGTTCTGTCTTCCTTTTCGGTGCCGTTTTCTAAAATATACTTACACAGGTCTAAATATTGTTTTTCCAATGTAATAAATCCCCTTTCATACATGATAGGCTGTACTTAAGTATAGGCTTGTCCATACATAAATTAAAGTAACAAATTATCCTTGTGTAAACGTATTTTTGCAATGGCTTCGCTCGTCGCTCGCTGACAGGAGAACCCCACCCTGTCAGCTCTTAAAAGAGTGCGACGGCTACGCTCATTTCTTCAAGTCAGTACAAAAAGCTCAAAAACCACGCTTTTTGTACTGACTTTTACATTTTCAATAACGCTTCTTTTCCAGTCATTCCTTTGTAGATTCCGAGATTTTCTGCTTCAAGCGTAACAGATTCTAAAGGGGCATCAATTAATTCCCCGATTGATTTTACACCAACAGCCCGGCCGCGATTACTTTTCTATCCTTTAGCTTAGCATTTAACAGACCTACATCCAATGCCCCACACATGATATATCCTCTTTCATTCGTAACCACTAATAAATTCGTTTTTGGCAGTTGGACAGAAACTGCCGTAAACGGTTTTCCTTCAATATACATTGGAGTAACTTCGACCATGATCGCTCCACCTCGTTTTTTCAAGTTATGGTAAATAACTTTATGTTACTTCCACCATAGCCTATGAAAAAAGTGGTCCATGTGTGTTAGTCCCCTTTAGGGAGTCAGGATAACTCATTAAGCTTCCATGCTAAAACATCCCTAAGCATCTCCGGCATAAAGTACTGTTTATCTGGAACAGCGCTGATTGCTGGATATAATTTCCCGAACGTAAACATATCTAGTGTTGCTAATTGGTAATGTCGATGACGATCTAATGATTCTCCATGAATGATAATATCTTTATCTTGTATAAAGGCAGTTTCCCTATTAAATTCCAAACCATCAAAGATCATTTCACCGAGAATTTTCCCCCTAAAGCCAAATCCTTTTAATGGTAACTCTACCATCTTCTCTTTTTTTGCCTGCCTAATAATTTCCAAAAAGACTTTCACCTGAAATCAATAAAGATACAGGATTAATGGGGTGGGGGCAAATACGGTGAATGTCCTTATAAGTTACTTTCCCTTTTGATAGGCTAGATAGCAGTACACCTGCATTTACCATGGCAATTTCAGCATCACACCACTCCCTTAACCCTTCCGCTAACATCTGAATCAAAGGGGTTTTAGCATACCAGTCTACATCTAGGTCATCAATAAGGGTTATCAGACTCTCGTCTCCCATGGCATTATCAGCTGTATTATTTAATTGGAGTAATAGCTGTTCCGTTTCCAAATCCTTCTCCATGGTGTTTAGGCGAATGGTACGAACATAATTGGTCGTTACATCCGTCTCCTTGTTTTTCGTGCTAATAAAGGCGGAAATCTCACCAACATACTTACCAGATCTCCCTGCCTGATTCAACCAAGTTCCATTGACCTTCTTGCCATTTTCTAAAACATGATGGGTGTGAGCACCTAATATATAATCAAACTCTGGTATTTCCTCTGCTAGGCGTTCATCTTCAAATAAGCCTAGATGGGAGAGACAAATGAGCAAATCTACTTGTGGGGCAAGTTCGTTTACAACTTCCTTTAGGCATTCTTTCGGACTTTTAATATGCCATCCTAACGTCTTATAAAACAAATGAAAGGGAACCGTTGCACCGGTCACGCCCACTTTCAGTCCTGAAGGTGTTGTAATAATAGTATATGGAGTTGCCCAGGGTGGAAGCTTTTCTGAGTCATCAGTTAAATTACAAACTACAATTGGAAAATTCTTCTTTTTTATACATATTGTTTAAAGCTTCCTTAGAAAAGGTAATTCCTTCATTGTTTCCAATCGTGACTGCATCATAGTTCACTTCATTTAGAAGAAGGACATTGCCTTTTCCAAGTAGACCTTCTGTCATTGGATGGAACCTGTCAGCATGATCACCAATATCAAATAGGAGTACATCTTCCCCTTCAGCAATTGCCTCTTGTCGCCGTTTTTTTAACCATGCTACTACGGAAGGCCAGTTATTAAATTCACTATGTAAGTCATTTGTATGTAATATGCGCAGTCGAGAAGACAAGACTCCATCACCGCCAATCTATAATTTATGTCTGTTTAGTGATTGAATTTAAATGGAGATTAGCCAGTTATCCCCTGATAAATTAAACGAATACCTATAATAATTAGAAATACACGAAGTAATTGAACCAACCGAATACTTGTCATACGCCGGTTAATTGCTGCTCCAATTTGTCCTCCAAACCAAGCCCCAGGGACTAACACTAACGCGTACAACCAATGAATATTTCCTAACATGATGTGAGAAAGGGAACTAACCATTGCCGATAAAAAGATCAATAGCATAGATGTGGCAATAGCCATATGGGCAGGAAACCCAAATAAAAGAATCATTGCCGGAACCATCAAGGACCCTCCACCGATACCAAATAATCCAGAACACATCCCGACTACAAAGGATATAAGTAATGCTGTAATTGGGTCATATCCATATTCTACATGAATGCCTAATGAATTTACATAACTTCGCTTGATACCATTTGGACGTCTCTTTAGTGGCTTTATACGGTTTCGTACCATAAGTATAAAGGAAACGATAATGATAAAGATCCCAAAAAGAATAAGGAAGCTGTCAACGTTTATATCTTTATTTAACCATACACCAAATATTGCTCCTGGACCACTGCCGACAAAAAATAGAAATGCACTTTTATAATCGACAGTTTTTTGTTTTAAATAGGCAAGGGTAGAGGACAAGCTCGTAAAGATCATAATTAATAAGGAGGTTCCTACTGCCACTTGAGGAGTAATTCCATGCATAATAGGGAAAGAACTACTTAAAAGCAATAATCCAGGAACGACAATGATACCACCACCAAGACCGAGAAGGCTGCCAAAAATTGCAGCTACTAACCCTAAAAGCCCTAACAGAATCCATTCCATTTTACTCTTCCTTTCTTAGCAGGGAGATAAGTTAACATTATCTTTGTGGGGAAAATAATAACTTTATCAGCTCTATGTAATTTAAAACAAATCCAACTGTCTTGGAGCCAAACCTTGATAATGTATCCCCATTAATTCGACAAATCGTTTTCCGTTCCCTGCTGCATGGCCTCCAGAATTGTTATTAAACAAAACAAAGCTTTCCTTTGTTTTTCCTGACAGTCTTTCGACTTCCCTACCTAACTCCCTCATTTCTTCATCAGTGTAGTCGTATAAGTAACGCACATCACGCCAGTCCTGGCCTTTTGCCGGTTTATTCCATCCATAAACGTTTCGACCATGGAACCTGTATAATGTTTTCTCCGGGTGAGTGATAACAGGAACAAACGGGATGGAACGCTCTCCTGCCTGTGGTTCATCACAAATACTATGTATCCATTTGTCTTGTTTCATATAGTCTAAAGTCTGGTTATAATATCCTTCTGAAAACCAAGTCTGGTTGCGAAATTCCAATGCCACATCAAAATCAGCTAATTCCTCTCTACATAACCGCACATAGTCCACATGTTCTTTTTTACAATCAAACCAAGGGGGAAACTGACATAACACCATCGCTAATTTTTTTGCTTCTTCCATGGGCTGTAGAGACTCTCTAAAAGCGTCAAACATGGCTTTCTTGGAAGAAAAGGGGATTTCTCCCCTTTGATGTCCAGTTATCCCTTGATAAGCCTTTACAATGAATTGAAAGGATGATGGAGTCTCTTTAACCCATTTTTCCACGTTTTTTCGTGGCTGAATCGCGTAGAAGGAGGCATCTAACTCTACGATTGGAAAATAAGAAGCATACGTATGTAATTTATGAGTAGAGGAGCTAACTCCCTCGTATAGGGAGTCATGGTCTCCCCAACCAGTTAAACCTATCCAAATCATACAAGATGACCTCCTTTGTTTAAGTTAATACTAAAAACTTGAATTTATTTGCTCTGCTAAGTGATAATCTTGATTTTGCGAAAGGAGCGAGACTCCTGCGGGAAAAGCAACGGCTGAAGACCCCGCAGGGACGAGGAGGCTGAAGCGTTGCCCGCGGAAAGCGAGCTCCTGTAGCATAAATCAACTTCAAGGAATAACAGAGCCAAATTTGTTAGGTATCTGGCTATTTATATAATTATACATCTTTTATCTTGCGAAAATTTCATCAAATAGGTTTTCCCGCAGTTTCGTGATTGTTACTACAACAAAAATGCGAATCCGCCATTATAGCGAATTCGCATCCATAATTTAAATTTATCCGATAGACCCTTCCATTTCGAACTTGATTAAGTTTACTCGAAATGGGGCGTAATGATTAACAACAATACCGCTCAAACCTTTGATATAAAGCCATTATTCAAATGGTTTAAAATGGTTTATAATTTCAACTTGGCACGAACTTGGCACGAACTTGGCTCGGTGTTAGCACGAAAATTCACAGTACAAACCATATGTAGTATAAGTTACGAATGATTTAGGTTCAAATACGAAAAATCAAATAACTTACCTTGCCCAATGAAAAAGTTTTGCTCTGATTGAAATGGATTTCTTACCTTAGTCTGCAGACAGTAGCAACCATAAAACTAGCACTTCTACAATCTCATATAAAAAGAAAAATTGCATTTCTTACGCTCTTTTGAGGTTTCACAATTATTATAGAAGAAACTAGAAATAAATTAAATATTAAAAGCCCGATTTTTTCGGGTTTTTAAACTTCATTATAGTAATTAGTGAAAACCTCTTATATATAACGTATGTGGTCAGATAATGGTTGTTTAAACTAATGCTTATTCTTTAGGAACACCGTTTTTTTAAGTAAACCTTCTTAATTTTAGTTCCAAAACATAAAGAAAAGTGATAAAATAGAGGTAAATAAGAACATATGTTTGAAGTGTTAACTTTTTGATATTAACATTATTATCATTATGCTATTATAGGCATATGTCCTTTTAAGGAGAGGTGAATTATCAAATGGCAACAACCCTTACTAAAAAAAATAATAGAGGTTTATCAGGAACATTTGCTCTTAATAAAACTGAACCTATTC
Source organism: Bacillus sp. (in: firmicutes) (assembly GCA_021208645.1). Taxonomy (GTDB): domain Bacteria; phylum Bacillota; class Bacilli; order Bacillales; family Salisediminibacteriaceae; genus Evansella. The sequence continues at coordinate 12,319 of JAJOJL010000052.1, forward strand.
ATAGATGGTATAAATATGACGAAGGTTATTCTAGCGAATTTATTGTGAATGAATTTGAACAATTACCTATAGAAGCACAAACACTTTTTGAACCTTTTGGTGGATCAGGGACAACCCCATTAGTAGCATCACAAAGAGGGATTCAATCATTCTTTAGCGAAATTAATCCGTTTATGGCATTTGTTACTGAAACAAAGATTAATTCAGTAAGAGCAACGAATCAAAGAAAAAATCAAGTTTTAGGGGAACTTTCTAGCTTAAAAGAAAATGTACTAGATAATTTAGAGTTCGAACCACTTATTGGTCTTTCTTACGATGGATTTGAAAAATATTATAAACCTGATGTTCTGGCAAAACTCTTAGCAATTAAGAAGCTCATATTAAATCTAAACGAACTCTTTCAATAAATATTTCTAAAATTGCACTAGCTTCAATTGCCATAAAGGTTTCTAATATGGTTAAACGTGGCGATTTAAGATATGCAAAGAAAACGAGAAAAAACAGAGGACTTTAATATTTTGCTTCATTTCATAAATAAATTAGATGAAATTATTTATGATATAGAAAATCATTCTGAGTCAGTTCAGTCGGATACTAGCTTTATCCACACTGATGCTAGACAAGCAGTATTAACACACGAAGTAGATTGTGTAATAACTTCCCCACCCTATTTAAATGGTACAAATTATATAAGAAATACAAAGTTAGAGCTAAAGCTTTTAGATTTTGTAAAAACCGAAAAATGTTTACCTAACCTTCATTCTGGAGGAATAATGGCGGGAATTAACAGCGTTTCTAAACGTAGAAACATACCAACTATTTTAGATGAGGTAAAAGGATATGTAGAACAATTAGATCCTGTAGCGTACGATAAAAGAATCCCAATTATGGTTGCTGGTTATTTCTATGATATGGACATCGTTTTTAATAAATTGAAACAAATCATTCGCAATGATGGGATTTTTGTTTTAGATATCGGTGATTCTCAATTCGCCGGTATTCATATCCCTACTGATGCGATTCTATCTGAACTTGCCATGAAACATGGCTTTAGACTATACGACGAAGAAACATTACGTACTAGGAGATCTAAAAATCAGATGCTATTATCGCAAAAAGTATTGCGCTATCAGTTACGAAAGTGAGGTGCTCCTTTTTGACAACTGTAATTACAAAACAAAAAACATCTTCTGATATTCAAAAGTATAGAGATAAAGCTGAAAGGTTCATGACTACATTGCCATACAGAGAAAAGCCATATAGTGGTCGTAACTGGGGACATGCTTGGCACTCACTATGTTCATATCACGGGAAACTTAAACCAGCTATTGCACACTTACTTATAAAAGAGTTTACTGAAGAAGGTCAAACGGTACTTGATCCCATGAGTGGGGTAGGTACCATTCCATTTGAGGCGTGTTTGCAAAATAGAATAGGAATCGGAAATGATTTAAGTGAAATGGCATATGCTGTTACTAAAGCAAAATTAGAGAATAGCAATAATGGAAAGGTTGAAAAAATACTAACAGAACTTAAGGATTACATCGACAAGAACGTTATAGAATGTAATGCAAATGACGTTCCATACTCTGATTTTGGGTTGAATGGAAAAGTACCGGAATACTATGACTCGAAAACTTATTCAGAAATTTTAACTGCTCGAAGGTTCTTCTTAGATAGAGAAATAACATGTCCAGAAGAAGCATTTATTTTCTCTTGCTTTTTGCATGTTCTACACGGGAATAGACCATATGCTTTATCACGAAATTCACATCCTCTAACACCTTATGCACCTTCAGGGGAATTTATATATAAAAATGTGGTTTCTCATATAAAAAATAAGATTGAGCTTTCCTATAAAAAAGGCGAATGGAATAGTTTTAGAGAAGGACAAGCAATTTTTGGTGATTTGTTCGATCTCCCAGAGAAGGTTAGTAACGTAGATGCTATCATCACATCACCTCCTTTCTTCGATTCAATACGATTTTATAGTAGTAATTGGTTAAGATTATGGCTTTCTGGTTGGGAACCCAAAGACTTTAAAAAATGCCGAAATGCGTTTTTTAGAAGGGAAACAAAAAAAAGATTAAATATTTATACCGAATTTTTTAATATTTGTAGCAACCTTTTAAAAGATAACGGAAAAGTTATACTTCACCTTGGTAAATCGAAGAAGTGTGATATGGCTACAGAGCTCGCAAAGCTTGCTACTAATAATTTTAAAGTTGTCTATGTTGGAGATGAAGATGTAGAAAGTTTGGAAAAGCATGGAATAGCCGACAAAGGATCAACTACTGCCCATCAATTCTTATTCTTAATCAAAAAATAAGAGTTAACTGTAAGAACAAGCACTGCCTTTCAAATATGAAAAGCAGTGCTTAATCCACTTATGAATTTAGTAGGGATTATTTAAAGAACTGCATTAGCTCGATCTACTATATCTTTCGAAATATTAGCGCCTTCAAAGAAATCGAAGCCCTCATGTTCAATAATACTATTACGTAATGAAATTATCTTATCTTCATATTTTGCAAATTTGTCAACCAATTGTTCAACTTCATTTGTGTCCTTTAATTTTTCAATTGCAACAGGATTATAGTGGGCGTCACCACTTAATACAGAATACGGTATGCCAGTTAGTCTATGTAACTCCCTCAACTGTTCATCTTCATAGAAATCAGAAGGCCATTTATCTGATTTCCGTGAATTACAGCTTTGGCATAACAATGTGGCATTTTCCGTAGTTAGTGGCCACAAGAATTTAACAGGTAAGGTATGGTCTAAAGGCTTTTCTTTTGAGTTCTGATAAATTTTTAAATCTTTACCACAGTTAAAACAAGAGTGATTAAACCTTGAATAAACCTCTGTACTATTAAGCTTATGATTTCCAGCAATATTTACAAACAACTTTCTTTTCTGTGCATATTCTCTATGTTGGTCAGTGGTTCGAATAGGGTTTGCTAAATTGTTATACATATCTTTACATGTCTTACATTCGCTTTGATGACCAGAGCCTAATGTATTGTGTGTTGAAAATGCAGAATAGGTTTTAACGCATTACATAAGACGCAATATTTATATTCACTGGC
>JAJOJL010000104.1 GCA_021208645.1 Bacillus sp. (in: firmicutes)
TTGCAAATTGCAATGCAGTTAACCATTTTATTAATCAGTGTTTTCTTTTCTACTCAGTTTTCTTCAAGCGTATAATTCCTTACGATAAAATTGAAAAACGTTTAAAAGAATCCAATCCAGTGATTGGAGGGGTCATTGCATTATTCTTTGCCTTCATTACACCATTTTGTTCTTGTTCAACTATACCGGTTATTGTTAATTTATTGAAAAATAATGTGAGATTTGGGGTAGTCATGGTGTTTTTATTTGCGTCGCCTGTTCTAGACCCTACAATTCTAACGATTATGACGGTCATCATGGGATGGAAAGTAACAATATTATACACAATTATAACTGCCTCGTTTTCATTAATAATTGGGTTGCTATTAGAAAAGTTTGGATTTGAAAAGGCGTTAAAAAATGTAGTGATGAGTGGGTATGAACGTAAATCGAAGAGTTTTCATTGGAGATCCGCCTGGAAAGAGACTTTGGAACTATTGAAGTCTGTCTATCCTTACTTATTGATAGGGGCAGCCATCGGTGCCATCATCCATGGACTGGTTCCGGCGGAATTTATTGGGACCTACTTCGGTAGTGATGCATGGTGGTTAATTCCCATAGCTGCCATAGTAGGGATACCCCTCTACATTCGCTTATCTAGCATGGTTCCCATTTCTCAAATTCTTATTGTCAACGGAATGGGGTTAGGGGCGGTCATGGCCATGATGATTAGTTCAGCAGGAGCAAGTTTGCCAGAGCTTGTCTTGTTAAAATCCATTTTTAAGAAAGAGTTAATCGTAATGTTCGTATTATCTGTTTTATGTATGTCAACCGTATCTGGTTTTATCTTTTACTTTATTTAACTGCTTTTTACAGTTAGTGAGTGTTTGAGATCTAATAATTATTTAGTATGAAAAAACTTTTCATGTGTCTGAAGGCGAATCACTTACATAGTGGTGACGAGCTGAATTAAATAAGTGAGTTATTGAAACTAGTTTAATAGGTTGGTATTTATTGAGGGAGGAGGAGAAAGCATGTTTAAAAGCATCGTAAACAAACTTAAAGGTAGAGGAGCAGTTCAACCAAGTGAGAAAGCATCTTGTTGCAATGTTGTAATTAAAGAAGTTCAAGAATCATCAAGTAGTTCAGAAGAAAAGAATTCGCGTAAATAAGATAAGAGACACAATTATTTTAAAATTATATGAGTGGACTAAAGGGGAAGTCTGGTGGCCTAGAGTATTTCGGTCAGTGGATCTGTCCTGTGTGCCATAAGGAGGAAGCAAACATGTTAAACCAATACTATTTTTTAAAAAGCGAAAGTGAGTACAGACAACAAGAAATTGCAAAACTAAAAAAAGAAAGTGTATCTTCTCAGAAAAGAGTCTTAAGCTTTATCCAACCGTTGTTTAGGAAACAAAAGCCTTGCTGCCAACAATTATGTTGTGCATAGTAGGATAGAAGTAAGTCCCTGGCCCCCAGTAAAGTATCGCATTACCGTATTGGGGGTCAGCAGCAGAAGTAGGAACAGACAGGTGGAGAGCAGAAAAAAGAAGAGACATGTCCGTAGCGGAGATAGGAGCGGACAGGTGGAGTTGAAACTAGAGTTGACGTGTCCGTAGCAAAGGTAGGAACGGACAAGTGAAGCTGAAAAAAAGAGGAGACGTGTCCCCGTTCCCATCTCGAGGAAAGAGGAAGGAACCTGTCCCCTCTAAAGTTAGGATAGATGTGTAGTCGATGCTATAATTAATGTAAGAGTAAAAGGGGCGGTGTATTTTATGAAGTGGTCAGAGGTTAGAAAAAATGTACCCAAATCAATATGTAAAACTTAACATCATTGACTTTTACCTAGAAGATGATAAAAAGATTGTAACTGATGTTGCGTTAATTAATGTTATTGAAGATCCCGAAATAGCTACTAAAGAGTTACTTAAATCTAAGGGTGATACTATTGTTTATCATACTGGGGCTGAAGAGATCATAATTGAGATGAGAAAAGCAATAGGTTTAAGGGGTATGAGATCATGAAGTTAGCTTATGTGAACCATTTACTAGAAGTTAAAATGACGATTTCCTACAAAGGAAAAAGGAAAACAATAGATAAGCTTGTTATTGATACAGGTGCAGCTCATACTCTTATTTCATCTGATATTGTTGATGAGTTAGGCATATTCTTCGAGAATAGAGATCATCTTATAAGCTCTTATGGGATTGGTGGAGAGGAGTATTCATTCCGTAAACCAGTTGATTATATCAAGCTGGACAATTATGAAATACCAGATTTCAACTTAGATTTTGGTAATTTAGATGATTGGGGAATCAATGGATTAATAGGACTTGATATATTAATGAACGGACAATTTATAATTGACTTAAAAAAATTAGAATTAATCCAAAATTAGAAATGCCAATAATTCTACTAAACTATGACTACTCTCCATCCTCTAACTTGAGATACATTGCAATTTCAGATGAATTATCTTACATGCTCAATTGGGTTTGTCATTGGGGGATAGTGTTAGGATAAGGAACTCGTCAGAAAAAGAATGTTATTTATACTAATAATTATCATTCAACGTAAAATGGATTTAAAAAGTGACTGCCTTTCAGTACGACCTCTGCTGTGCTGGAAGGCAGTCTTTTTTTTCGTGTTCAAAAATTTGTCAATAATCGAATAAATTTCAAACTTAATTAATGAGAAAATGAAAAAAGAAATGTGTGATGGGGGAGTAAGTACTATGAACAAAAGGATTGTGTTAATAGCCTGTTTGATTTTAATTGCTTCTATATTTCCGAACATTATTTTCACTGAAACAATAGGTTATGTTCCTAGTTGGTTGTCCTTTGTTCAGCTTATTGTACTTATGGGGGCTTGTGTTGTCTGTTTTTACGTGAAAGATTTCAACCCTTTATTTAAATTTGCCGTCATCCTTGTGGCAATAAAGCTCGGGAAAATGGGGGAAATATATCTCGCTTCTACTACTAGTTGGAATTCCATCTTTGTAGGTGACTCCTTTGTGGACCATTTCGGAAGCAGTATTCTTTTAAAACTTGTTATGGTTATTCCGGTAATTGTGGTGTTACTTCTATTAGTAAAGTCTAGAGAAGCTGCTTATCTTTCAAAAGGGGATTTATCTGTTAAGGCTAGTAAAATCGGTTTTCTAGGTATAAAAGGGGACAGATATCCTTGGGGGAAACTTTCCCTCATATCCGGTTTTTTAATTGGCACAGGAACACTTCTTTTGACGCTTATTACCGTAACAGGGTTTTCCGTACCTGAGGGTTTAGGTCAATTAGTACGGTTTATGCCAGTCATTCTGTTGTTGGCTTTAGTGAATTCCTTCTGTGAAGGTGTCGTCTACCGGAGCACCATTTTAGGGACCCTGAAAGATGTTTTACCTAAACAGTCCGTTCTCCTCGTTGCTGCCATTTTCTTTGGGATTGCCCATTATTACGGGGCACCTAGCGGTATGACTGGCGTAGTCATGAGTGGACTCCTTGGCTGGTATATGTGCAGAGCCATGTATGAAACGCGAGGTTTTGCAGCCGCCTGGTTTATTCACTTCATACAAGACGTGGTAATTTTCTCCACGATATTTTTACTATTTGGTTATGCAGTTTAAGAAGCAGGGGGACGGTTCCGCTGCTTCCGAAGGGAGATAGAATATATGAAAATAGCTACTTATAATATCTGGAATTCCGATACGGGTATGCCTGAGAGGGAACAGCAGATTATTGATGAAATTAACAGCTTGGACGCAGATATAGTAGTTTTACAAGAAGTTAGAAATGAAGCCTTCAACCAACGGCTCCAAAAAGGAACGAATTACATAAACTATTGTTTTGCCCCCCATGAAGGAAGAGTCGTGGAGGTGGAGCCGTGGAGGAAAAATGAGGGCTTAGCAGTTTATAGCAAACATCCCATCACGTACACAAAGTACACAGAATACGCACTCATTGTCGTTGTGGAGCATATGGGCAGTTCCATTCTTGTGGTGAACGTCCATTTGCCGTGGGCTAGTGTCATTGCCCAGGAGGATTGTATTGTAAGCATTGTGGAGGAAATTTCCACTATTCCAGCGGACTACCGGTTTATTTTAGGGGATTTCAATTGTTCGGAAAAAACAAGTGTGCAACAGTTTATCAAGGGTGAAAGAAGCCTAAACCGTAAGGAAGTTACTCCTTATTGGACGGATCTTGCCTTAGTTGCCGAGGAGCATCTAGGAATTAAAACGGAGATGACGTTAGATTTAATCAATAACCCCCGTTGGAAAGGAAAGCCATTGACAGACAATAGCACAAGGGTGGATTGTATCTTTATCCATGATTGTTTTCCAAAGCCATATCCTGCGTTAAAAGCATTTCGTTACTTTGGAAAAGAAGTTAGTGTTAAAACAGGATTTTGTCCCAGCGACCACTACGGAGTATTTGCAGATCTCCAAATGCCATACGAGTGAAGAGAAGCAGGGGGACGGTTCCACTGCTTCCAAAACAGAGAATGGATAGGGTCGCCTAAAAAATATGGCCAGTGAGAAAAGTAATACCCATCCTTTCTCACTGGCCTTCGTTGTCCATATCTATTATTATTCTTCTACTACAATGAGCGTTCCTCGCATCTCATCATGTCCATCTATATCACAGTACATTTCAAATGTTCCAGCTTCGTTGGCAACGAATGTTATTGTCTCCCTTTCACCTGGTTCCGCTTCAACGGCAATATCTAAGTCATCTACTATTAAGTTATGAACTTCACGTCCTGTATTGGTAAATGTTAAGGTTATCTCTTCACCGGCAGGAATAGTGACTTCACTAGGAGTGAACTCAAATTCATCTCCTTCCACCTCAATTGAAGTATCGGTACCACATCCTACTAGAAGGAAGATCATTCCTAGTAAAAAAGGAACAAAACTTGTAGTATAGTTACCTTTAATCATTATACTACCTCCTTTCCTAAACTATATGTCTCTCTAGTTATCTATTACCTACGTATGCCCAATCTTAAACACCGATGGAAGCAAAGGAACCGTCCCCTTGCTTCCATGAAAATAAGGGCATGGAGTCTCCATGTCCTTATTTAATGTAATAATCTGATTTAGCTTGTGATATTTTGGAGCGATTCCTTATGTGAATAGGTTTCCGATTTACGATTTGCAACACACAGGTGAACCTGTTTCTCTACTAAAGAATACGTACGTTCTTATTAATTTTTAGTGAGAAGTTTACGTTGAGTCTTTAACTATAGGGGGACAAGAACCTTTTATACCAAATTCTCATTTCATTTCTCAATGTTCACCCAAAGGGCTTTGATCCCTTTAGCCCCTTCACGCCATTCTGGTTCTTTTGCATAGGTGATGGATGAGGTATGTTTAAAGAGCATGTTTAAAGCAATTTGCCCTTCTGTTCGGGCTAGCGGTGCCCCTAAACAAAAGTGTGGTCCGCCCCCAAAGCTTAGATGATCTTCTGCGTTACTACGGTGAATATTAAATTGATGGGGATCTTCAAATTTCTTGGCATCTCGATTAGCTGCTGCCAAGTAAAACATTAGCTTTTCTCCCTTTTGAATCTGTTGCCCACCAAACTCCATATCCTCTGAAGCAAAGCGGATCGTAAGTTGGGATGGTGAATCATATCGCAGTACTTCTTCTATTGTATTAGGAACAAGTTGTGGGTTTTCTCGTAATTCATTCATTTGCTCTGGATGTTCTAACAAGGCATATACACAGTTCCCTATGAGATTTGCGGTAGTATCGTGGCCAGCTAACAACAGTAAAGTACAAGTGGCGATTAACTCTTCTCTCGAAAGCTTTTCCCCTTCATCTTCAACTTTTATCATGGCACTAAGAAGATCGTCTTGAGGTTGAACACGCTTCTCCTCAATTTGACCCGATAAATATTCAGAGATTTCCTCTACTGAATCTACTCCTTTTTCTAAGTCTGTCTGGGTTCGAGAAGGATCCAACGTTTTTTGGATGTGCTTTGACCAGACTTTAAACTTCTCGCGGTCTTTATCAGGAATTCCCAATAATTCAGCAATGACGATGACTGGTAATGTAAAAGCATACTCCCCGAATAAATCAGCCGTTTCTTTTTTACACATATCGTCAATTAGGTCTTTGGCAATTCCTTCAATTCTAGGGTCTAATTTTGCTACTAGTCTTGGAGTAAAAGGTTTGCTTACTAATCTTCGGAGTCGAGTATGATCGGGAGGGTCGCGAAACAGCATAAATAATCGCTGCATATTGGCAAGGGGTTTCAAGGCATCAGGTACTTTAGGCCATTTTTCCTTCGGTATAATGGAACGAGGATCCTTTATTAATTTTGGTTCCCTTAAACCAGCCTGGGTCAAGTTATAATCAGTCACTAACCAAAAGTTAGATGGCTTGCCTGATGTATTTGCTTGTAAAGGGATAGTTGACCAAAGCACAGGGTGTTCCTTTCTAGCAATCTCCAACTCCTCGTATGGATTCTGATAATCTTTGAACGTTAACTCGAAAACTTCTTTTTTTACAGGTTGAGACATGGTACCCTCTCCTCATATATAAGTATTTTACGGTAAAAATTGAGTCATATGCTCTTTAAAAAATACCATGCAACAAATATACCGTCAATAAGTTTTTAGAAAATTAAGAAATCGAGCGAGAGAAGGAACGGGAATGACTTACTCCCGTAATATTATGAATGAATCATGATTGAATATATGCCCTACCCTTGCTTCCTAATTTTTGGAATGGGTGATAGAATAGTAGGAACTGTATGGAAGTTGGTGATCGATCGCAATGGGAAAAAATCAGTATATTAGTTTTGCCATAATTATTGGATTAGTTATTGCCGTAAGCATCTTTTTTAGGGATCCGGCAGAGGAAACGAATGAGACTATTGAAATAGATGAAGAAACCCTGGCAAAAATAGAGGAATTAGAGCAGGAAGTTGCTGATTTACACGTACATATTGACGAATTAAATAAGGAGTATTCCGATTACCGGATAGCCTCCATTAATGAAAAAGCAGCGTTACAACAAGATCAAGCAGCAATTTTACATGAAATGTTCTATCTCTATGAAATGCTCGTGGATAGTGAAGTGATTATGGACTATCATCATGGTGGAGCAGAAATGAAGTATAAGGAAATGGGAAGCAATGAAATCGTCTATATGTCTGATTATGGCGATGGTAGAAGTTTTAATTTAATCGTCATTAGTCGAGGCAGTCAATATGGTAAGCATCTGTTTTTGTCTAAGCCTTCTCCAGAGGATGGAATCAATTGGACGACTGGAGCGTCGAATACCATCTCTCATTATGGTGGCATGATCACGGATCAAGATATTACAAGAGTCATGGTGTATCAGCCCTCAGGACAACAGCAGGCAACCATCAAAGAAATGGAGGATGGAACAAGAATCTGGTATGCATCCTTTGACGAGTGGGAGAATCAAGAAATGACCATTGAAGCTTTAGATAAGGAAGGGAATCTCCTTTGGCATGGTGGATGGAAGGAAGGACAACATTTTAGTGAAAGAACGGATAATTAGGATAGTTGAAAGAAGCACGTGCTTTTAGGGGCGCGTGTTTAGTTATGTTTATGTGAACAGATTAAAGATTAAGAGCCTAGTTCCACCACCTTTCGAGCTCATATCAGGCTTTTAAAAACATCAACGGTTTCGTTCGTTGCTTTTGAGGACTGCAGAAAATGTAAAAACATACTTTTTCTGCAGTCCCGGCGCTCCCCATGCATCTCTCATAGTCTTACTCCTTCGCTTCTGTTTCTTTTCTTCTTTTGCTAGCATGCATAAAGACTTCATTAATTTGTTTTTCAATCGTTAGAATATCTTGTTCAGTTTTCGAACTTGAAATTGATTGTTTTAGCTCTTCTATTTGTTTTCGCTCACCATCATTCAACAATGCTTTGTTCTCTTCTGACAGAATAGCTTCTTTGTATATATCGTAGACCATAATCTCCATGACAAGAGCATCGTGCTTTGACTTTGTGTTCCCAATCGCCCTTGTAAGTACATCAACGTTTGTTTTTTGTTGTTCATTGAGCATTTCATAGTTTGTCTTTTTTCTTTTTTCAATTTCAGCCTCTACAGCTTCCAATAGAATACCTGAAGCCATTTGGTGAAAAATTTTACGGTCTTCCTCAGAGGATGCTTGGCTAATTGCTCGCTTCAATGCTTCGTATTGTTCACGTTGCTTAACTGTTAATAGATCAATGACTGTTTTTACTTTTTTCATTCTTTTTCAAAAAGTTCAATGGGTTCATTATTATCTCCTCCTTCAGGCCCAGGGTGCGTGTCATGTACCAGTATCTTTTTTCGTCAAAAAACGTTACCAGACTCTGTTTGGAAAACTTTGGTCTTTTGTCCTACAACTGAAAGTGTATTATTTTCTCATACAATATCCGTTCCGTTCTTCTTATAGGGTTATATTTATTCTATACGAATTACTCTTTAAAAAGTTTCAACCTCTAGAAGCAAGGGGACGGTTCCCTTGCTTCCAAATCTAATTCAAGCAAAAGGGACACGGATTGCAACTTGGGGTAGTACTTACTTCTCCTCAATAAATTATGTTAAACTAGCCCTAAACCAAAACGAACCTCCCAAACTTTTATAGATGGAAGCAGCGGAACCGTCCCCCCGCTTCCAAACCTGTGAAAATCCATGTGATGGGTAAGGGTTTCGATAATATTGCCTTTCTCATAAATGATCAATATGTGTTTCGATTTCCCATTAGAGAAAAAGCGTCCACTTTAATAGAAATTGAGAACAGGATACTTCCTGTCATCTCCCCATTGGTGCCAGTTTCTGTTCCAAACCCCCAGTATATAGGCAAACCAACTGGCGATTATCCGTGGCCCTTTAGTGGATATAAAATCTTAAAGGGGAGCATTCCTACGGCCCTTACACATGAACAGCGTTTCCAATCTGTTGAAGTCTTAGCTAAGTTTTTACAAACACTTCATTCTTTTTCTGTGAAAAAAGCGGAAAACTTATCCGTTTCATTTGATCAGATGGATCGATTAAACATAGAGGCAAGAGAGAGAAGATTGAGACCTCAAATAAACAAAGCAAAACAAGCAGGTTTAATAGAGGGAGAGGTTGCCAATCAGGTAGAAGAATTGATAGCAACAACAACTAATCCGGTCGAGAATACCCCTGATACCCTGGTCCATGGTGATTTACATTTTCGAAATCTACTAGTGAACCCATCGGGAAAGCTAACAAGTGTGATTGATTGGGGGGATGCTCATATTGGTCATCCAGCAATCGATTTAGCAGTTGTCTATAGCTTCCTACCTAAAGAGGCTAGAACTACATTTTTTAAACGATACGGTAATGTCCATCAAGAAACAAAAAGGTTAGCACAGTTTAAAGCCATGGACACTACCATCTTTCATCTCCTATTTGCCTATGAACACAAGGACCACGAACTCATAGAAGAATGTAAGTCTATACTGTTTTTGTTATTGAAAGCTTAGGGCATTAAAGATTCTCTGTTTTGTTCTTACTAGCCAACGCATCTTTCTTTCCAAGTTTTCTAATTTTTAAAACAAGGAAATAAAACATGAGGATACCGATTATGGACCAACCATACCCTGCCCAAGCTTGTGTAATAAAGTGATTTATTTCTGCAGACGTTCCTCCCATATGCATACTATAGGCATAAAGAAACAATCCCATGGGAGGAACTAACATACGATAATTATATATATTAAGGAGTTTGGCTAAAACTTTCGTGGCACTATAAAGACAAATACTAAACTTAATACAGATACCCGTCATCCAAATGGCCACCAAGATGGGATCAACGTTTTCGATAAAGTTAGCAATACTGACCTGACGGATGACCTCCAATATTGGGTAAGTTAAATCGCTTCCATAATCAGGGCGGAATACCATAATGGTAACAAGTAAGTTAGGTATAAGCACGAAGGTGGTTAATACCATGAAAATACTGATACTTTTAAACGATTTCTTAGATTCACTTATCAAATGGTAAAACAATACAACAATAAGGATATCCGTATACCACGGGACCGTGTACATGGTTGTCCCGAATACTTGAACAACTGGGAAGCGATTAATAAAAGCCACTAACATATCGAATTCTAAGTTTGTTAAAATTAAAAGTGGTATAGAAGTAGCAGCAGCCACGGTTAAAAAGAAAAACAGTTGTGTGAAGCGGAAGATCGTCTCAATGCCAGACCAAACAGCAATAATGGCAAGTACGCAAATTAAAAAGGATATGGCCCAATCCGGTGTTGTTGGTAAATACGTTTGAATAATAAAGTCTTGGAAAAATCTCGATATGAGAGATGCATAATGAAAAAAATAAAATCCAATATAACCGAGGAAAAAGAGATGAATCCATCTTGTTACAATGGCATCCCCATGATCTAAAAATGATTTCTTGGGACATTGCTCACATACATAGAAAGCAATGTATACAAAAAAGAGGGCAATAATGTTGGCTGCCAATAAAGAAAGCCATGCAGTATAACTACCGGCCCCAATTAATGGACTGATTAGAAAACCAATATTTGTCGTAAATAAATAAGTAAATGTAAACATAGCTAGTTGAGCTTGTGAAATTTGTTCTAAAGATGCTTTCATTAAGTCCTCATTCCTTTAAGGGTAAGGAAATGTTGAATAGGTATAAAGAGTTTATTTAAATAGTAATTAGGAGAATACATGTACTCTGCCTCTATGGTAATAACCACACCAGTATAAACTATTGCCATCAAAAGGGTAGAAAATACTTTTACATATGTTTTGATTTTCACTTTTCTTCTTTTTTAAATAAATCCACTCAAAAGTAATTAGACTAATAGCTATGAAAAATAAGACAATCATTTTTTCCACCCTTCGTCATTACGGAGATTTATGCTTTGTCCATGGAGGATTTCTTGTGGACCCAGGCCGTTTGATTTTTATAGTAATTAAACTTTCTAATTCTATCTCCTTATAATACTCTGGCCAGTTTTCTCTTAATTTTTCCCATTCTTTCGGGTAGTACCAATCAAAGTATTCCCCTAAATTAAAGACATCTGCCCCTAATTCTTGTGTCTTTTTAAACGTTTGTTGGATCCTCTCCTCAATCGCTTCCGCAAATTTTTCTTCTAATTGTTGTAAGATAATTGGATCCGTAACTTCAATATCAGAATCGACGGATATTAAATCATCTTTCGCTTCAATTTCTAATTGAAAAGCTAATTCACCATTTTCCTTTACCACTGGCCGCTTTTTAATTTTAGATTCCAAGACAATAATGCTAATAGGTTTACCGTCTGTAAAGGAATCAATGGTAATAACAGCTTCGCGAGTAATTCTTTGAAACCAAAGAGCTCCTCGCATTTCTCCTTGGGAGAGTTCCCCAACCAATTTCCCGTCTTGAAATAAGGCAGTTCCTCCTGTACCTACCCAAGTACTTACGCTTCCTTCTTCACTTATTAGTGGATCTTCACCTATAGTTAATATAGGTACGAGCATGTTACCACCAAAATTGTAGACTTTTAGAAAATCCACTACAGATGTTCTTACGGTCAAATCTAGTTCAACAAAGCCTTGAATCACTTCAGATGGGAAGCGTTCAAATGCTGGAGTCAGTTCTGCTATCTCCCTAGCTTTACCTGGTGCGATAAATATAAGTGTTTTTGTATGAAATGTCGGTTGGCGTGAGAAAAATTCTAACGCTTCATAAATTCCCTCTTCTGCGAAGGCTTTACTAAAAATAATGAGTCTTGTATGCCCCCATGAAATGTGCCGTGGCAATTCAGCTTGTACTTTTCGGTATGCGGCTGCAATATTTTTGTCCTCTTTTGTCACTAGTGTATAAATGTTACCTTCCACTTTTCCTCCCATTTCTCCAGGAATCATTCGACTGGGCAATGGAAAACCAAGGGAAAGGGAGATATTTCCGTCCTGTCCTTTGTCGATGAATACAGCTGTAACAAAAGCATTGTCGTTTATTTCTGTACTAGACCAACAACCAGAAAGAAGAGAAAGTAGGCAAATGATTCCTAGTAAATATTGCAATGTTTTCACTGCCTTAATCACTCTCCTCCGGCATAAGTGGTCGCATTTGATTTTTATTTCGAACATAATTTTGTGTGCCATATAGGTTCGCCCTTGTTTTTACAGCCCAAAATGGTGCGCGGATAACCGTATCTTTCCAGTCAGAAAAGGATAATGGTGCAAGAGGTTTCAAGTATGGTGTCCCAAAGGAACGTAATGAACATAAATGAAATGCCATGATAATTAATCCAAACATTAGCCCCAAAATTCCTAGCATTCCAGATAAAAATAAAAGAGGAAATCGGAGTAAACGTAAGGATGTTGCCAAATCGAAGTGAGGAATAATAAATGACGCTATTCCAGTCAAAGAAACAATAATAACCATCGGTGCTGAAACAATTCCTGCTTGAACGGCAGCAGTACCAATAATTAATGCACCCAGTATAGAAACGGTTTGCCCAATTGGAGTTGGGATTCGTATTCCGGCTTCCCTTAAGACCTCAAAGGAAATTTCCATTATTAATGCTTCAATTAGAGCTGGAAACGGGATGATGTCTCGAGAGGCGGCAATGGTTATAATTAAGTCACCTGGAAGCATCTCAGGATGAAAATTTATGACTGCAAGATAAAAGGAAGGGAGCAAAAGGGAAACAAACATAAAAAATGAGGCGTAACCAACGTGCCCATGTGGCATAAATAAACCGTTGGTAATAGTCTTCTGTTGATTGCAACAGCATAAACAATGTTACTGGTGCAATGATTGGTACAGGTGTCCCGTCTGCAAAAATAGCGATTCTTCCTTCTAGTAGTGCACCTACCACCACATCAGGTCTTTCCGTATTTTGAAGCTGTGGAAATGGAGAAAAAGGAACATCCTCTAGATAGGATTCTAAATAGCTCGTTCCAAGTACACCATCGATGTCAATCCGGGAAAGACGATCTTTTACTTCTTTTAAGAGTTCTTCTGTACAAACTCCGCGAATATAGACGATGGAAACCCTGGTTTTAGTTAGGGAACCAAAGTGAAATGTTTCAACGGATAATTTCTCTGTTTTAATCCTTCTTCTTATCATCGTAAGATTGGTTGGTAAATCCTCTACAAATGCTTCTTTTGGACCCCGAATGACATTTTCATTGGAAGTCTCAGTGATTGCTCTCATTTTATATTCTAACAATGGTAAAGCAACGATCATCTTTTCATTGTTCATGAGGAGTAACACATGGGCATCTAGTATTTTATGTAATGCTTCATCTAACTGATCTGTTGTTATGTATCCACTTACGGATAAATAGTTGTGTCAATAATATTATTTACTAACTCATTAATCGTTGTCTCCCTAGAAACGTCCTGTATTAATGGTTCCAATACTTGCTGCTGGAGTAAATCTTGATTGACAATACCTTGAATATATATAAGCATGCATTCAAGATTGTTTGCTGTTGTAAATGGATGATAAATTACATCATCTGTTTTATACAATTGCTGTTTAAACCATTTTTCCCGTTCTGAGATTTGGAAAGATACAGTCATTGCCACCCACCTAAAATTTTGTTAGATAATAGGTATTATTTGTTGAGGAGAATCTTGTTATTCATGGGGGCCTAACTCCAAGAGAAAATAAGTGATTACCCTCTTGGAGTGAAAAGCTATACTAGACTGGGGATAAAAATATTGTCATTACCAAACCAGTAGTGCCACTCCTACTAGGGCTAGGATGATGCCGGTTATTTGGAATTTATTTAATTGTTCGTTAATGATTAATCGTGCGCACAGGACCGTAAAGAGTGGTGATAGTGCTGCGGCGAGAGCGACGATGGACATGAGCCCTATTTTTACACCAATGACATAGGTGATAGTTGCCAATGTTTGCAAAAATCCATTTCCGATGATGTGTGCCCAGCTGTTAGCATTTACACGAATTCGAATATCGGCTCTTCGAAACAGTAATAGTCCCGCTACTGCCAAAAATGAGCCTGTCATGGTAAAGGAAACGGTCCACATCGTTTCTGTTGCGGGAGGTATGTGGAGAAATACAAAGAAAAGGCCGAGCAGTATCCCGCCGGAAAACGCCTGAAGCAGTACGGAAGCACTTCTTTTCCCCCTATCTACTTGGATAGATGAAGTTTTCACAGGGGAATGGTTCTCCGTGTCTTTTTTTGTGATGAAAAAAATGGCACAAATGATCAATAAGATGGCAAACAACGCTGCCGTTCCAGGCCGTTCTCCGATCATAAGGCCCGTAAAAACGGGGATAATTGCAGAAGTAATCCCGGTGACGGAGGAAACGACCCCCATTTTTCCCAAAGACAAGGAACGAAAATAAAGTAGAAATCCGATCCCTAGAGACAATCCACCTAAACTCCCCCAAAGGATTGCGGAGAAACTAAGTGAATGGCCACTAACTAACGCAATTGGCATCATTAGGATTGCGCCGAATGCCTGTGAGTATAAAACAACAAGTAATGTGGGAACCCGCTTTGTCACTTGACCAGCAATAAAATCCCCCACACCTAGTGCTGCTGCAGTAATTAATCCATATAATAAAGCCATTACAACATCTCCTAATCTTGTTTTTCTACAAATAAAAAAAGCCGAGAGATACTTTATCAGTAATCTCCCGGGCTTTTATCCCTCCGTGACATAGCATTTGCTATGAGTTTTCTCTCGGTCCAGACTAATTCATGGGAATTACGGAACCCTAGAAAACCTTTCAATATATAGTTTAATTTTAATCAAACTGCTATGCACTAGTCAAGGGAAGTGAAGCATGGGGACGGTTCCTGTGCTTTTGTCCTCATGCTTCCAATTGTTTATTCTGATCAGAGTGTTAATAAGGCTCCAGCAGCATCCGTCAGTGTTGCTTTTACATCATCGGATGCATTACGCATGTGGTTGCTAGACTCCACTTGATCGATGAAGCGTTCGATTTGGCTGATAGCCTGACGCATTCTATCTCTTTCATAGTGGCTTTCGGCATTTTCTAGCGTACCTCTTAACTGGTTAGCAGCCTGCCTTGAGATTTCTCCTTCATCTTCAAAGCCATCCACTAATGCGAAGAGCGTATCAAGGGTTACCATTTCGACAGTAAGTTTTCCATCTGCTGTTGCTGTAGACGTGTTACCAGCAGCGTCAGTCATAGTAATTTCGATATTAGCGTTTTGGAAATGAGCCTCTGGTGCTGTCCAAGTTCCAACGTAATAACCTGGTTCCACTTCTTCCATCTCTACTGCAGAAGAGTTTATTCCTTGGGCACTTGGTAACGTGACTTTAAAGCTCGCTTCTCCACCTTCGGAATCACTTGTAAAGGAAACTGTCACTTTATCTCCAGGATAGAGTGTTACGTCTTCTTCTGGTGTTATATTTTCAATTGTTGGTGCCGTCCAATCAACGTAGATCGTTACTTCTTCTGTTGAGCTGTTTCCAGCAAGGTCAGTAGCAACGACAGTAAAGGTGTTTTCACCTTCGTCTACTGTTAATCTATCAGAGAAGGATCCATCTTCATCCACGTCAACTTCTTTTCCATTTATCGTAACGACATCTAAATTATCGTCAATGACTGTACCATCTACCGTAACAGCTTGATCACCTGTTACTTTTCCATCAACTGGTGAATCAATCGTAATTTCAGGATCAATCGTATCCTTAATGACAGTCACAACGTCAGATGGTAGTGGAATACCTTCTGCATCACCTTCTGCATAGATTTCATTTACCCCTTCAGTTAAATCAATCGTTGCGCTGAACTGACCATCGTCTTTATCTGCAACAGCGGCTTCTTCACCGTTATTGTAGATTGTTACATCACCATCACCAGCGAATGCACCAGTTACTTCCACAGTGTCTTCCGTAGTGAATGTTCCATCGACAGGAGCATCAATGGATGGTGCATCTAGTGAATAAGCAACGTTCGCACGCATCATGAAGTTCCCGTTATCAAAATGCTCTTGGAAGCTTCCATCAATATACAGATAAGAACGTTCTGCGTTCGGATTCTCCTCATCTGTACCTACTGCAGGGGAGTAATCTCCAATTTCATCTTGCAATGTTGTGATGAAGAAATCACCATCGGTTACAAACCCTAAGTCTGATAAGTCGATGTAGTTCCAATCGCCTCGATCTACAGTTACTGGAACAGTGCCGACGACTTCATCTGCAACATCGTCATAAACAACAATGTTAATTTCATTTCCACCAGGGCTCGGGAAGTCCGTATCCCAAATGTACATGTTTACGCCACGAAGCTCTGCCATACCGTCTGGCGTAAATTTAACCCCAAGACCATTTCCGGCAGCATTTAAAACAAGGGCGTTTTCTGCTGTACCGTTATCATAAGCAATTTCATCTTCGTAGCCGATGAACTGTTCTAATTCTACGTTAAGCACAGTTACTTCGTCACCGTCTACTTCTACTGTAAACTCACCTGGGTGATAGCCTTGTGCCGATACTCGAACAGTATACTCTCCTTCAAACACATCTGGCATCGTGAAGTTACCATCTGCATCTGTGTAAACAGCTGGTACATTCGGGTCTTCAATCACCCTTAATGATGCACCTTCGACTGGAAGTTCTGTATACAAGTTCGTTACCGTTCCTTCAATATCTCCAGATGGTAATGGATCTAACATGAAGTTTTGGTACGTTGTTTCATCTTCTGTAACTTCAACTTCAAATTCTTGAGAATAGTACCCGTATGCTTCTGCACGAACCGTTACTGTTTCCCCATCGGCAGTAGCGTTACTTCTTAGTGTATATTCTCCCGTCATCGGATTAGTATGAACGGTTCTGCCAGTTTCTAAGATTGTCACCGTACCAGCCACTGGTAATCCATCAGATGATAGAATACTAGAAACGCCAGTTACCGTTTGATACTCAACAGCAGAACGGTTTTCTACAGGATTTACGAAAGTAGGGGCTGCTGCTGGTTCCCTATCTGCAAACGTACTTTCGTCTACTCCTTCTTCAATGACAGTCATTTCATTTACAACATCTACGTCATCCCCAGAAGCAAGGACGCCGAAGTGATCTACATAAATACCAGGACGAGCAACGGCAGATCCATCCATTCGAACTCTTATTTCTACCGTTTCCCCTAGGTAGTCATTTAAGGAGAAGTTTACTTCATGCCAATCTGCTTCACCAGTGAATTCAGATAACTCATCCCAAGTATCTCCGCCATTGGCAGATACTTCTACATACCCGTAGGACCAGTTAGCGTTCACGTTATGCCATAGGGCAAAATTAAGCTCTGCAGTATCTACATTGGTTAAATCTATTTCTGGACTAGTAATCCAGCTGTCTTCTTGGGTATTCATGTTTCCTGTTAAGTTCGTAGCCCATAGTTTTTCACCAACAAAAGCACTGTCAGGGCCGTCATCTAAATCTGGAATTCCCCACTCCCAAGTATGATCATCGTCACCGTGAGCTGTAAATCCACCGTCGTCATCTTCGAAGTTCGTATAGAAGATGTAGTCAACATACGGAAGAAGAGCTGTAACTTCATTAGATGGATCACTTTCATTTCCAGAAAAATCGTATGCTGTTACATAATACGTGTATTCCGTTTCCGGTTCTGCTAAAGTATCGGAGTACGATGAACTAGATGTATCTCCAATTTCCTCAAAATCTTCACCATCTTCGGATCTATAAACTGTGTATCCGCTCGTATCAGGCGCTGTTGATGCAGTCCAAGATAAGTTAATGCTTGTGGAAGTAGCATTTGCCTCTAAGTTTGTTGGAGCGTCTGGTGGTGTTGTATCTTCACCTACAAGCTCAACGTTATCAATATACCAGCCTAAATATTCGATGATGCTGTCTGAAGTTAACTCAAAAGCTACTAATATAGGAGCATCTGAACCAGCATAATCATTTAGATCAATAATATAGTTTTCCCATTCTTGGCCTCTTGCAGAGATTTCATCAATAATCTCCCACGTGTCCCCATAATCGTCGGAAATACCGATATAGCCATAATCCCAGTTGGCTTCGATATCATACCAATGACTGAAGCGTAAAGAGGCTTCGTCTGTATCCCTAAGATCCAATGGTGGAAGAAGTAATACATCCGCTGCATTGGAAGGATAGTCCCCAGAGAGATTTGTACCAACTAGTTTATCTCCCACAACTGGATCTGGACTGTCACCAGAAGGCTCGCCCCATTCCCAGCTTCCTCCAAAGTCCCATCCAAGTGGGAATTCTGAGAAGTCTTGCGTGTATTCGTCAGGTACGATACCAAATTGAATCTCTACCCAGAATGTATCCGTAGCTGTTGTGTTTCCTCCGAAGTCATGGGCGAGAATTTGATATTCAAAGCCTGGCTCAAGGGCATACTCGTATGGGATTACCCCTGCATATGTTCCGTCCGTATGATCCCCAGATGTACGGCTCATGGAAATGGAAATGTCTTCATCGAAATCTTCGTGACTAACGATGATTTCCGCTTCCACTACGGCAACATTGTCAGTGATTTCAGCCGTTAATGGAAGGTCCATACCAGAGAAAGAAAAGTCGAACGGTGTATGGTCAATTGACGGCGGTTCATCATCTGAGCCGTCAGTTAAGACTTGCCCGCTAATAAAGCCTGTTCCGTCGGCAATCATGGCTACTGCTTCATAAGCGTTCACTAATCCGTAGCCATAGCCATCGTTAGGGACGGATGTATATTGATCATCTGTTAATGGTATTGCTGTTGCATCCATGATGTCCTCAAGCTCATCTGGTGTTAAGGAAGCATCGATAGAAAGTAACATTGCTGCAACACCGGATATGTGTGGTGAAGCCATGGATGTACCATTCCAGCCACCTTCGTAACCACTACCTGGAACGGATGAGCGAATATTTACACCTGGTGCAGAAATATTCGGCTTTTGATATCCATCGTAGTTAGATGGACCACGACTGGAGAAGCTAGCTACCGCATTGTTGCTGTCCGTTGCAGCTACGGCATACGCTTCTGGATAGTTAGCAGGCGGTGTAACTGTTTGAGCTCCTGGCCCAGAGTTACCAGCAGAGAAGACAGGTAACATACCAGCATCGCGCCAAGCTTCAACTAATGGACGGTACCATTCGTCAACACCTGGTTGCCCACCCCATGAGTTTTGAACAATATCAGGTGCAAGACTAGGATCGTCTTCTGGGGCTAACATATACTCAGCGGAAGCGATCAATGCATCTTGTGGACATCCTGCGGCAGAACAAGCTGCGGCAGCGATCCATTGTGCATCTGGCGCTACACCAATTTTATTATCACCAGAAGCATCTTGCCCCATTACTGTACCAGTAACGTGAGTACCGTGACCATGGCCGTCAGTAGGTAGAGTACTACTTCCGATTCCATCGTACCAGTTCCCGTAGGCATCTGGGTTATCTGGATTATTTGGGTCGTACCCACGGAAATTATTGATTAATGCGGGATGGTCCCATTGAACACCAGTGTCGATGACACCGACGACAACTCCTTGACCAGTTACACCAAATTCGCTCCAGACATCCGGTGCATTGACTTGGTCAATATTCCACTCGACACCGTCATCAGTCACCATTGGTGGTGCCTCAGAGATTTCCGGTAGAACCATTTCAATCATTTCATTTTCAGTTATACTAGCTACTTCTGGGAGGTAAGAAAGTTTTTCAATAACGTCCTTTGTTGCCGTAACAGAGAGGACGTTCATAATGTAGAAGCTTCTGAAATCCTTTACCTTTCCAGCATCCTGTGCCTTTTCTAGGATAGAAAGAATCGAAGCTTGGGTAGTTTCAGCAGTTGTTTGGAGACTATCAACTACTGCGTATCGAGCAGCCATTTTTTGATTATAGGCTGTAGTATTCAACCCTAATTGTTGCCGTGCTTCAGTTGCCACTGCAGTTGTGTCAACCTGTTCCGCCAGTTCCACAATAACACTGACGTATTCATTTCTCTCAAACTGTGAAACTACATTAGGATCTACTTTCAATGTTGCTGTTTCTTTTGTTACATCCTTCATGGTTGTGAAATTGTTATTCCCTTGTGGACTTGATGTTTGTGCTGCCACACTGGTAAATGGTGCAAAAAGCAGTAAAAGAACTAAGACCATAGATAGCTTTTTTGTCATTCGACGATTAAAGATAACAGTTTCCTCCCTTATGAAATTTTAGCAGGCCGGAAAATTAGACTAGAAAGTTTCACCTCCTACTGGTGCAAGACTGCCTGCCAACACACTTTGTAATTCTATTTTAAATTTTCAGAAAAAACAAACGGGTAAATTCGATGAATTTTGTATGAGTGGGTCTTTCATCTTGGACAAAATATCGTAAATTGTCCCTTTTCATCATGTACTGAATGGACGTGTAGCTTGTTTCTAAATATGGCTCGAATAAATAGTTAACTCGTCCCAATTGTAGCTTTCTGTGTTGTGTGAAAAAGAGAGGGCTGTCGATGAGGGAGGTCTGGGTGGACTATAAGCCTATTAGTAGTAATTATTTTACATATTTTTGTGAGAATAGTAGGGGGATCGTTGGGGAAAAAAATTGGATTTTAACTGGCAAGTTTAGGGGGGATTTCTACCGTGAGTTATGTCCCATATCATTTCGTTGTTTCATATTTAATGGCTCAGGGAAATGAAAGAGGGTGACTAGTGAATAAAAGAAGTGGCAGGTACAAAATGTACCTGCCACAAGTTCTATTATTCTGCTTCCCAAGCTTCTTTCAAGCGTTCTGCATAGTCTGTCAAGGTTGCTTTTACCTCAGCAGAAGCATTTCGCATGTGGTTGCTTGTATTTACTCGGTCAATAAACTGATCTAGCTGGCTAATCGCCTGCCTCATACGACCGCGATCGTAATGACTTTCCGCATTTGCCAAAGTACTATTTAGTTGGTTCGCAGCCTGTCTACTAATGTCACCAGCTGCCTCAAAATCAGCAACTAATTTGTAGAGACCTTCAAGTGATGGAATATCCACCGTTAGTTTTCCAGGTGCCGTTGCTGTTGCAGTATTTCCAGCTGCATCTGTCATGGTGATGTTGATTACTGCATTCGCGAAGTTTGCATCTGGCGCGATCCACGTACCTTCGTAAACTCCAGGTGATACTTCGGTCATTGGAACTGAACCGTCATTGTTTGTCTGCATTGCACTTGGAATCGAGACTGTAAAGCTTGCTTCTCCACCTTCCGAATCACTTGTGAAGGAGACTACCACTTCATCACCAGGAGATACGGCAATATCGGTTGCTGGTGTAATGTTCTCAATCGTTGGTGCCGTCCAGTCGACTTCAATCGTCACCGATTCGGTTGTGCTGTTACCAGCCAAGTCAGTCGCTTCAACGGTGAACGTGTTTTCTCCTTCCTCAACAATGATCTGTTTTGAGAAGGCACCGTCTTCATCAACGCTGACGCTCTCACCGTTGACGGAAACGTTAGCGAGATTTTCGTCTGAAGCAGTACCGGTTACAGTTACAACTTGGCTATTTGTTACGTCTCCGTCTAATGGAGAAGTGATCGTTACATCAGGTGCTACTGTATCTTTGATTACAGTAACAGCTGCCGATGGATCAGTTTCACCCTGCTCGATTGCTGCTGTCGCAGTAATGACGTTTTCCCCTTCCTCAAGCTCAATCGTTACGGAGAATTCTCTGTTTTCAGACTCTACTGAGCCAGCCAATTCGCCGTTGTTATAGATGTTGACTGTGCTTTCTGCAGTCGTCGTACCTGCCACTTCGACAGTACCTTCATTGGTATACGTCATATGCGCCGGTGTTGTAATCACTGGTGCATCCAGGGAGTACGCCACATTTGCACGGATCATGAAGTTACCGTATTGGGTGTTTTGCTGGAAGTCTCCATTCACATACAAGTAGGAGCGTCCTACACCTGCACCATCCATATCCGTACCGACACCAGGAGACAGGTCTCCAATTTGATCTTGTAGGGTAGAGATAAAGAAGTCTCCGTCCGTTACAAAACCATAGTCAGATAGGTCAATATAGTTCCATCCTCCACGATCAACTGTGGCTGGAACTGGTCCCACAACTCGGTTGCCAGGGTTACCGTTGGCATCTGTATCGTATACGACAATGTTAATTTCGTTTCCACCAGGAACTGGCCAGCTGCTATCCCAGATATATAAGTTAACACCGCGAACTTCCGCCATGTCGTCTGGAGTGAATTTCACCGCCAAACCATTGCCTGCTGCGTTTAGAACAACGGCATTTTCTGCATTGCCAGTATCATAGGCAATTTCATCTTCGTAGCCGATGAATGGGCTTAGTGATACAGGGAGATTTGTGACTTCTCCACCTTCTACTTCAACAGTAACTTCTGTTGGATTATATCCTTCTGCAGAAACACGAACGGTGTATTCTCCTTCAAGGACATTTTCAAAAGTAAAGCCTCCATCTTCATCCGTAGTCACACCAGGAACCCGTGGGTCATTGACGAGACTTAAGGATGCATTTGCAATTCCGTCACCAGTACGGGAATTCGTTACACTTCCTTCAATATCTCCACGTGGAAGTGGATCTAAGATGAAGTTTTGGATCGCTGTTTCGTCTTCCTCGACAGTTACTGTTGCTTCTGCCGGATAGTAGCCGTATGCTTCTGCGCGAACAGTGTATTCATCACCTGCGCTTACTCGTAACGTATAGGATCCGTCCACCGGATTTGTACGAGCTGTGCGGTTCGTCTCAAGAACAGTAACGGTAGCTTCTAGCGGTAAACCATCAACGGATGTGATACTCACTCCGCCAGTTACAGGCTTGAAGTTATAGGATGCAGGGTCTTTTTGAATTCTGTAATCTTGTAACTTGGACACTACTTTTTCTTTGGACGTATCTAGTGAAGCTCGTTCGATTGGTTTAGAAGATGCGTTTGCATCGGTGTCATCATAACCACCTAATACATAGACATCATCAATGTACCAGCCGACTCGGACGACAGATCCGTCTGTGTCTAGCGCAAAACGGAATTGAATGGTTTCGCCAATATAAGCATTAAGGGAAATAGAATCCGTTTGCCAGAATTGGAAGATGTTCGTATAGGATGCTAATGTATCCCATGTAGCTCCACCATCGGTTGTCACTTCTACATAACCAAAGTCCCAGTTATTTTCAATGTTTTGCCAGTATGAGAAAGTTAACTCTGCTGTTGCAAGATCAGAGCTCAAGTCAATTTCAGGGCTCATGATCCAGCTGTCTTCATTGTTGTTATAACTACCTGATAGATTAGTAGCCCATAAGTTTTCACCAACAAACGCTTCACCAGGACCAGAAGTTGGTGTTCCCCACTGCCAAGAGTTATTCGCTCCACCAGTCGTAAATCCTCCGTCATCTGCATCAAAGTCCGTATGGAAGATAACTTCGATATTCGGTGCTCCTGCAGAGACCTCGTTGGAAGGAATACTTTCATTATTTGAATAGTCAAAAGCAGTAACATGGTAGAAATATTCTGTTCCAGCGTCCAGGTTTGTATCTGTATAGAAAGTGTTTGTCGTTTCGGCAATTTGTTCGAAATCTTCTCCAGATGTCGTAGAGCGATATACTCGGTAGCCATTCGTATCAGGTGCTAAAGAAGCATTCCAAGTTAAACTCACACCAACTGAGCTTGCTTCTGCCGCTAGCCCTGTAGGTGGATCAGGTGGAGTGTCGTCTACTCCGACAAGTTCCACATTATCCAAATACCAACCTGGATAAGCAACACTGCCATCAGACGTAAATTCAAATGCTACAAAAATTGGGTCTGCTGAACCTACATAAGGGTTCAAATCAACAAAGAGATTTCTCCACTGTTGATCTCTTCCTGTAAAGTGGCCAACTACTTCCCACGTTTGACCGTAGTCTGCAGATACGCCAACATAGCCATTATCCCAGTTGTTTTCAATATCATACCAATGATTCATTCGTAACGATGCTTCATCTGCATCGCGAAGATCGAATGGAGGCAGTAGTAAGATATCCGTTGCATTGTGTGGGTAGTTACCAGAAAGGTTTGTACCGATTAGCTTGGAACCGACAACAGGTTCAGGACCAACGCCTGCAGCTGGCTCACCCCATTGCCAAGTACCTTCCATTAACCACCCTAGAGGGAAGTTCTCAAAATCTTGGCTGTATTCCCCAGGGACAACACCGAATTGGATAGCAACAAATTGTGCGTCAGTTTCTTCTGTATTGCCACCGAAATCTGTCGCAATAATTTGGTAAGTAAATCCTGGTTCTTGAACAAGTATATAAGGAATCACACCACGGTATTCTCCACTTAAGTGGTTTCCAGAAATACGTGACATTTCAATTTCATAGTCATCTTCAAAGTCATCATGACTTACGATGATTTTCGCACTAGTTACTGCAACATCATCAGAAATGGTTGCATACACAGGGATGTCCAAACCTGAGAATCCAGACTCAACTGGTGTGTGCTCGATGGTAGGTGGTTCAGTATCAGACCCTTCTCTCAACACTTGTCCACTAATGTACGCTAACCCGTCAGCGATCATTGCCACCGCATCGTAGGCATTAACAAGACCAACCCCATATCCATCGTTAGGTACTTCGGTATATTGGCTGTCCGTCAATGGCATAGCAGATTCGTCCATAATAACTTCTAACTCGTCAGGAGTTAAGGCTGCATCGATGGAAAGAAGTAATGCTGCAACTCCTGCGATATGAGGGGATGCCATCGATGTTCCGTTCCATCCACCTTCATAGCCTCCTCCTGGAACAGAGGAACGTATATTTACTCCTGGTGCAGAAATATTAGGTTTTTGATCTCCGTCATAGTTCGCAGGTCCACGACTGGAGAAACTAGCAACGGCATCATTAATATCTGTTGCTGCTACCGCATAACTCTCAGGGTAGTTAGCAGGAGGTGTTACGGTCATTGCTCCAGGACCTGAGTTACCAGCTGAGAAAACTGGAAGCATTCCAGCATTACGCCAAGACTGTACCATTGGTCGGAACCATTCACTAATTCCAGGTTGTCCGCCCCAAGAGTTTTGTACGATATCTGGCGCTAAGCTTGGATCACCATTTGGTGCTAACATATATTCCCCTGCAGCTAAGATATCTGCTTGAGAGCCTCCAGCAGCAGAGAAAACACGTGCTGCAATCCATTCAGCGTCTGGTGCAACCCCAATAATGTTTCCTGGTGCTTGCCCCATAACGGTTCCAGTTACGTGAGTACCATGGCCATGCGTGTCTGTTGGTAGAGTGGAACTCCCGATTCGGTCTAACCAATTCCCAGTTGCATCTGGATTATTTGGATCGTCAGGATTGTAACCACGGAAGTTTTCCATTAATGCTGGATGGTTCCATTGAACTCCAGTATCAATAACCCCAACAACAATTCCTTCACCAGTAACCCCGAAATCTTGCCATGTTTCTGGTGCCTGAACACGAGCGATGTTCCATTCCACCCCGTCATCTGTCACCATTACAGGCGGTTCTCCTGTAACTTCCGGAAGTACTAATGGAACAAATTCATTTTCTTTTATCCTAGCTACTTCTGGATAAAAGGCTAACTGTTCCACCACTTCTTTTGTTGCTTGAACAGAAATAACGTTCATTATATGAAAACTTTCATAATCTTTAACAGATCCTTCCGCCTTTGCTTTTTCTAAAACCTTTATTAGCGGAGCCTGTGTTGTTTCTGCCGTTTGTTGCAACGCATCAACAACGGCATATCTAGCAGCCATTTTTTGATTATAGGCTGTTGCATTTAAACCTAGTTGTTGCTTTGCTGCTTGAGCCACTTTGGATGTATCCACTTGCTCATGCAATTCTATAAGTATGTCTACAAATTTCTCTTTTTCAAACCCTTCTACAACATTCTTGTCCACTTTTGCGGCAGCAGTAGCTTTCATGGCATCTTGCATCGTGGAAACGTGAGAAGAGTTTCCATTTGTACTAGAATTCGCTGCTACAGTAGAAAATGGAGTAAGTAAAAGCAATAGTACTAGGACGATCGAGATTCTTTTAGTAATCCGACGATTAAAAATTTTAAAAACCTCCTTTTTTTGTCAATTTACAGGTGGGAAAGGGATAAATTTTGTTGACCTCCTTTCTGTTCTGGTACTACCTGTAAACGTACAATTTTATAGTATTTTTAATTTTCAGAAAAAACAATATGAAGATTTCGCGCGAATTTCATGTTTTCTTGTGGAGGTCTGTTCGAATGGTGAAGAAAAAAGTCCTATAAATTCGGAAAGGGGTATAATGTGTTACATTTTCCTCGAATTACAGTGAATAGTTGGTTAACTGGACCTAGGTACTTGAATTAGGGGCGCAGGGTTACTCGTTTTTTGTCTCATAATAAGTACTTAGCCATAGTAAAAATGTTGTTTTTCGATATGGACAAGGAAAAAAGTTTTATTTTGAAGTTCTTGTAGGGAATTCTTGTAGGTCCTTTGACATTAATTATGAATGGAGTGGAGAAGGGGAGTACCAAAAAAAAACGTAGTTTTTTTCTTTATTGGTAGGGATTTTTCATATTTAAAATAGATAAATAGTAGTGTTAGTTATTGGGAGAAGAGGAGCAGGTACTCCATAAACCTGCTCCTCTCAAATTATTTATTAGTGTGATTCCCAATCAGCTTTCAAGCGTTCTGCGTAATTAGTTAATGCTGCTTTTACTTCTGCTGAAGCATTACGCATATGGTTGCTTGTGTTAACTTGATCGATAAATCTGTCTAGTTGACTGATTGCCTGCCTCATTCTGCCACGGTCGTAATGACTTTCGGCGTTTGCCAAGGTACCATTCAGTTGGCTCGCTGCCTGTCTAGTAATCTCACCATCTGCTTCATAGTCAGCAACTAATTGGTAGAGACCTGCTAATGTAGCCGGGGCTACAACCGTTATTTTTCCATCTGCAGTTGCAGTAGAAGTGTTACCGGCCGCATCTGTCATGCTGATGGTGATTACTCCATTTTCAAAGTGTGCAGCTGGTGCAATCCAAGTACCTTCGTAAACCCCAGGTGCCACTTCTTCCATGGTTACTGCAGCGTTTGTTTGCATAGCGCTAGGAATTGAGACCGTAAAGCTTGCTGAACCGCCTTCAGAATCACTAGTGAAGGAAACGGTTACTGCTTCACCAGGTTCAACCGTTACATCCTCTGCAGGTTGAATGTCTTCAATCGTTGGTGCCGTCCAGTCGACTTCAATCGTCACCGATTCGGTTGTGCTGTTACCAGCAAGGTCAGTGGCAACTACGGTAAAGGTGTTTTCTCCTTCCTCAACAATAAGTTGTTTCGAGAAGAAACCAGCTTCGTCCACATCAACGGCGTTGCCGTTAACCGTCACCGTATCGAGGTGATCATCTGTGACAGTACCAGTAACTTCAACTACTTGGGCATTTGTTAAGCTGCCGTCCACAGGAGACGTAATCGTTAACTCAGGATCAGCCGTATCTAGGATAACTGTTACTGGAGCCGATGGATCCGTTTCTCCTTGATCGATTTCCGCTGTCACGGTGATGATGTTTTCCCCTTCTGTTAAGTCAATGGTAGCAGTGAATGCTTTGTCCTCAGAATCAACGGAAACTGCAAGCTCGCCGTTATTGTACACATTAACTTGGCTGTCTGCTGTCGTTGTTCCAGTTACTTCAATCGTTTCTTCATTCGTGTATGTCATATCCATCGGTGTAGTAATAACTGGTGCATCTAGCGAGTACGCAACGTTCGCACGGATCATGAAGTTTCCGTATTGCGTGTTCTGTTCAAATGCTCCACCGACGTACAAGTACGAGCGTCCTACACCTGTTCCATCCATATCTGTACCAACTCCAGGAGAGAGGTCACCGATGTAGTCTTGTAAGGTTGAGATGAAGAAGTCACGATCCGTTACAAAACCATAGTCTGATAGGTCAATATAGTTCCAGCCGCCACGGTCTACTGTGACTGGTACTGGGCCAACGACCATTTGGTTCGGATTTCCGTTGGCATCTGTATCGTATACGACAATATTGATGTCGTTTCCACCAGGTGATGGCCAGCTGTCATCCCAAATGTAAAGGGTGGCACCGCGAACTTCTGCCATTTCTGTTGGGCTGAATTTAACGGCCATACCGTTACCTGCAGCATTTAATACTACCGCATTTTCTGCTACCCCAGTGTCGTAGGCGATTTCATCCATGTAACCGATGAAAGGACTTAATTCAATATCAAGTTCTACTGTTTCATTACCTACGATTGTTAATGCTACTTCCGTAGGATTGTATCCATCAGCAGAGACACGAACAGTGTATGTGCCTGCGAGTACTTGATCAAAGGTGTAATTTCCGTCTTCATCGGTTGTGACCTCTGGAACTTTGGAGTCTTCCAAAATTCGTAATGTTGCGTTATTGATTGGGTCACCAGTTCGAGAGTTCCTAACAGTTCCTTCTGCATCCCCACGCGGAAGTGGATCTAACATGAAGTTTTGAATTTTTGTTTGATCTTCTTCCACAGTGACGGTAGCTTCTGCAGGATAGAATCCATACGCTTCTGCCCGTACTGTCACTTCACCAGCGGCTGCTCTTATTGAGTATGATCCATCTACTGGATTTGTCCGGACGGTACGATCTGACTCCACAATTGTAACTGTTGCCTCGAGCGGTAAACCTGAGTCTGATAAAACTTGAGCCCCTACATTACCTACCGTGTAATCGTAGGAAGCAGGATCCTTATGCAATTTCATGAACGTAGGCTCGGCAGCTTTTTCCCTATTAGCTGAATCTACGGATTCTGTTTCATCGGCTGTTGCATCCACATTATCGCCACCATCGGAATCGACTGCAGCAAGAACGCCGAAGTGGTCTACATAAATACCAGGACGAGCTACCGCAGATCCATCTAAACGGACGCGAATGTTGATAGTTTCACCGATATAGTCGTTTAACGAGAAGTTGACTTCACGCCAGTCTTCAATACCAGTAAACTCCATTAGTTCATCCCACGAACTGCCATCGGCAGATACTTCCACGTATCCGTATGTCCAGTTTGCGTTCACATTATGCCAGAGGGCAAAATTAAGTTCCGCAGCGGTCACATCCGATAAATCAATTTCTGGACTCATAATCCAGCTGTTTTCTTGTGTGTTGATATTTCCATTTAAGTTCGTGGCCCATAATTTTTCACCCACATATGCGCTGTCTGGACCAACGGTTGGAATACCCCACTCCCACGTATGGTTCGCATCTCCACCTGCCGTAAAGCCGCCATCATCGTCTTCAAAGTTCGTATAGAAGAGATAATCTACATATGGTACGGACGCTGATACTTCATTGGAGTAGTCACTTTCGTTGTCAGAGAAATCATAAGCCGTTACCACATAGAAGTACTCCACTTCTGGCAATGCAGTTGCGTCGGAGTAGCTAAGGTTAGTCGTATCTGCAATCACTTCGAAACCTTCACCAGATGTTTCCGAACGGTACACGCGATAGCCACTTAAATCAGGTGCAGGGTTTTGATCCCATGATAAATTAATGCTCGTTGAGGTGGCATTTGCTTGTAAGTTTGTAACTGGTGGCGGTGCTGTCTCGTCTTTTCCTACAAGCTCCACATTATCTAAATACCAGCCAAGATAATGGATGATGCTGTCTGATGTAAATTCAAAAGCGACTAAAATAGGATTATCGGAACCAGCGTAATCATTGAGATCAATAATCAGGTTACGCCACTGTTGATCTCTCTCGGAGAAGGTGGCAACAATCTCCCATGAATCGCCATAATCATCAGAAATTCCTACATATCCAAAGTCCCAGTTCCGTTCAATATCGTACCAATGATGTAAACGTAACGACGCTTCATCTGTGTCACGTAGGTCTAATGGTGGTAAGAGTAAAACATCTTGAGCATTGGCACTGTAGTTTCCAGATAAGTTTGTACCAATCAGTTTGGAACCGACAAATGGATCTGGGCTATTTCCTGATGGTTCACCCCACTCCCAGTCACCTTCCATTAACCAACCGACAGGGAAGTTTTCAAAGTCTTGATAATATTCGCCAGGAACGATACCGAATTGAATTTCAACATAATGTCCGCCATCAGTCTCTATGTTTCCACCAAAGTCAACGGCTCTAATTTCATACGTAAAGCCTGGCTCTTGAACATACATGTAAGGAATTACACCACGGTATTCGCCGCTGAGATGATTTCCTGAAATGCGTGACATTGGAATGGTAATGTCATCTAGGTCTTCGTGACTAACAACAACGGATACGCTTGTGACGGCAACGTCGTCACTAACAGTGGCATACACTTCAATATCTAAGCCAGAGAAACCAAAGTCAACTGGCGTATGATCAATGGAAGGAGGAGTATCATCGTTTCCTTCTTTCAATACTTGACCAGTGATGAAGCCTGTTCCATCGGCAATCATGGCAACGGCCTCGTAGGCATTCACTAAACCAACGCCGTAGCCATCGTTCGGCACATCTGTATATTGACTGTCCGTCAATGGAGTGGCTGTATCATCCATGATTTGCTCGAGTTCGTCAGGTGTTAAGGATGCATCGATGGATAGGAGCAATGCTGCAACACCGGAAATATGCGGTGAAGCCATGGATGTTCCGTTCCATCCGCCTTCATAGCCCCCTCCAGGAACA
Organism: Bacillus sp. (in: firmicutes); assembly: GCA_021208645.1. GTDB lineage: Bacteria > Bacillota > Bacilli > Bacillales > Salisediminibacteriaceae > Evansella. Next base: position 30,527 of record JAJOJL010000104.1, read on the forward strand.
GAAGAGCGAATATTCACTCCTGGTGCTGATATGTTTGGCTTTTGATCGCCGCTGTAGTTTGCAGGTCCACGGCTGGAGAAGCTCGCAACATTGTTATTAATGTCCGTTGCTGCAACTGCATAGGCCTCAGGGTAGTTGGCCGGTGGTGTTACGGTCTGGGAACCAGGCCCAGAATTCCCTGCTGAGAAAACAGGAAGCATGCCAGCATCACGCCACGCTTGAACCGTTGGACGGTACCACTCATTGATACCAGGCTGTCCGCCCCAAGAGTTTTGTACGATGTCCGGTGCTAAGCTCGCATCCCCGTTTGGTGCAAGCATATATTGTCCGGAAGCAAGTAAAGCATCCTGTGGACATCCAGCAGCAGAACAAGCGCGTGCTGCAATCCATTGGGCATCAGGGGCGACGCCGATTTTGTTATCCCCTGAAGGGTCTTGCCCCATTACCGTACCCGTTACGTGTGTACCGTGACCATGGGTATCTTGTGGCAAGGTGGAACTGCTAATTCCATCGAACCAGTTACCAGTTGGGTCTGGGCTGTCTGGATTGTCTGGATTGTAGCCTCGGAAGTTTTCCTTGAGAGCTGGATGGTTCCATTGCACCCCTGTATCAATAACTCCCACTACCACTCCTTGCCCAGTGATTCCGAATTCATTCCAAGCATCTGGAGCTTGAACCTGATTTATATTCCATTCGACCCCGTCATCGGTTATCATGGCAGGCTCATCGGTGCGTTCAGGGAATACTGCCGGAATGATCTCATTTAAAGTAATTTCCGCTACTTCTGGTAGGTAAGATAGCTTTTCCACAACATCCTTGGTTGCAGTAACGGAAATGATGTTTTGGATAAAAAAGCTTTGATAAGATTTCACTTTTCCGTCTGCTTTCGCAGCCTCTAAGAACTGAATAGCTTGTGCTTGAGAGGTATCGGCTGTTTGCTGCAATGCATTAACGATTGCATAGCGCGCGGCCATTTTTTTTATGATAAGCCGATGCTGCATCACCTAAGTTATTTCTTGCTGCTTCGGCCACTTTTGATGTATCGACTTGCTCTTGAAACTCTACTAAAACACTTACATATTCCTCGTTATTGAACTCGTTTAAAACGCTATTATCTACTTTTGCAGCTGCTGTCGAGCGCATAGCGTCTTGCATCGTAGACACGTCACTATTGCCTTGTGTGCCCAGGTTAGCGAAGGCGGTTGAAAAAGGTGTAATTAAAAGTAACAAAATAAGAATGATGGAAACTCTTTTTGTTTGTCGACGATTAAAAATTTTAAAAACCTCCTTTTTTTGAATTTTACAGGTGGGATAGGAATGATCTACGTATGCCTCCTTTCTGTTCTAGGACTACCTGCAAACATTCAAATTTATATTATTTTTAATTTTCAGAAAATACAATATGAAGATTTCGCGCGAATTACATGTTTTTTTGTGGAGGTCTGTTCGAATTTTGAAGAATACCGTCCAATAAATTGTTTTTGTAGGGGGATATGGAAGGTTGGGCTCGAATGAGAATGAATAGTTGGTTATCTAGCCCTAGTCCACTATTGAGGTTGGAGAAGGTCACTCGGTTTTTGTCTGAAAATAAGTACATAGACATAGTTAAAATGGTGTTTTTCTCTTTGCGCAAGGAAAAAGGAAATATGCTATTTATGTAACAGGTAATTGTAATAGGTGGTTAGTAATGTAAATTGTTAACAATTGAACGGTAGGCAGAATAAAGAGACTTAAATAATAGTATTTTTCATTTTTTTCAGGACTTCATGGTTCATATTTTTTCAAATAAACATAATGTCATAGGATAAAAGAGGGGAGGGGTTGTTGGGAGAGTACTTAAAACGTGAAAGGTGATTTCTATTTATCATCATCTATTTGCCTATCAAAATATTTGATTTGTCCCCTTGCACCCATGTTTTATTCAAACATATTCGGGAAAGTTGTCCGTAAGGTTACTTTCTTGGAGGTGTAAAGATGAAAAAGACAGCGGGTCTATCTTTTTTACTAGGAACGGTTGTTTTGACTGCTAGTTGTGGTGACCCTGTTGACAACAACGATGAGAATGGTTCTGCAGGTCCAGACAATGGGGATGCTCCTGGTGTAAATGATGAGAACGGTGATGATACAGGTGATGCAGATGGGGACGTGGAGGAAATTGTCCAGTCTGCAATCGAGGCAGAGAGTGGGCGGGAGGATTTGTATGTACGGGAAGAAACGTTGGACCATTCTGGGGAGGAAGAGGAAGTCATCATGGCTCAGGAGCTTTGGTTTTTCTACCAGAATGGGGAACTTCTTGAACGGCGGGAAACCCAGCGACATGATGAGCCTCTGGAATATGAAGTGAATGATGGGAGTGAGACCCTAATCTTCACAGAGGGTGATGACGTTGCTTATTTAATAGAGGAGCAGCGTGCTGACGGTTATGGAACGGAGCTGTCAGGGGACTCACCAATGATCGAGGAGTATTTCAACACACATGAACCCGAGTTTTTAGGAGAAGCAGATGTGAATGGATATGCTACGTACCATGTACGTTTTTCTGATGAAAACGAACAGCTTGATTACTGGTTTGAACAGGAAAGTTATTTCCTCGTCCGTCACCTAGCGGAGTATGATGATGGGGAGATGGCTAATATTACGGAAGTGTTGGTGACCGATTTTGATTTAAATCCTGAATTTGATGAAGGGCTGTTTAACTTTGAAAGGATTATTGATGATGATGTGGAGGTACAGGAAATGTCTCGGGAGGAATATATGGAAGAAACATCGGAAGGGGACATTGACGATACAGGAACGGAAAATTAAGAACCCTGTCCGAAATTGGGCAAAAAAGAAGCAGGGGAACCCCTGCTTCTAAATTGTTTACAATGGCTTCGCGCGTTGCGCGCTTGATATGAGAAACCCGCTCATATCAAGCTTTCAAGAACGTGCAACGGCTCAGTCCCTTCTACGATGCGTAATCATTTTTTTGATCGTCTTCAATGGATTTTGGTAACTTGATGGTAAAGGTGGTTCCTTTTCCTTTTATACTATTTATTTCAATCGTGCCTCTCATCCCTTTGATAGTCGAAAAGGCGATGCTTGTGCCCAACCCAGTTCCATCTTCTTTCGTTGTATAATAAGGAGTTCCAAGTTTTTCAACCTCTTCTTTCGTCATTCCCATACCTGTATCCGTTATTTCAATAATGACTTTTTCACTTTTGACTGCAGTACGAATCATAAGTTCACCACCGCCGGGCATTGCTTCAATACTATTTTTCACGAGGTTAAGTAAACTTTGCTGGAAGGATTGATATTCTCCTTCCACCCATACTTCGTCTAAAATCGTCGTTTCCACTTTTATCCTAACACTATGGGTATCTGCATAAGGAGAAATTACATTCACCACATCATGTAACACCCTATCTACATCCATGTATACTTGCTGCTCGAAGTTATTTTTCGTTAAGGACAAGAAATCACTTGTCATTGCTTCTCCCCGTTGCAATTCCTTTAAAGCAGCGTCAATGTACTCTCTCTTTTGTTCAGGGGGTAAATTCTCTTGATAGAGTTGTTGAAGGAATCCCTTCGTCAATGTAAAAGGCGTTCCAATTTCTTTGGAAAAACTTGTAGATAGGTCATTAATAATAGATAGTTTTTCCTGATGGATGACCTGATTCTTTAACCTTTTGTTATGACGTGTTTGTTCCACTAAATACGTAACTAATAACATACCGAGTACTTGAACAAGTATAAATGACAATGCCAACTGGGAAAAACTATTAAATGGAATACCACCTGCAACGATAATGAGCGTTACGAGAGAGTACCCAGACAATAAGGCTAACCCAGCGGCGAAAAAGCATTTTGATCGCATTTTTAGATTAGAGTAAAAATCTTTAAGGAGGGGAACGAAAACAGCAATGGATGTGATGACCCAAAAATTAACGTAAAACGCCGTCTCCTCCTATGAAATACCGATAAGAAAGGATCACTATAAACGCTGTAATAGCAGCAGGATATCCAATATATAGAGCGCCTAAGATAAACGGAATATGTCGAAGGTCAAACAAAAAATCCGGTCCAAATTTAACGGGAAAGCTCATACATAATATAATCATCAAGGACATAATGAGCGTTTGAAGCAATTTCGATTGCTTAGCGTTGTTGCCCATATTTTTATCCACCCAGAAGATTTGATATAAAAATAAGGGAATTAATATAAAAAGAAAGTTATTTAAAAGCGCCTCTAAACCGATCCCCAAAAGAGCTCCCCCTCTGAAAAAAATGCAATTCCGTTAATTAAGAAATATATGTAATATAATACCATGCAAATATTAATAAGTACTTGTTTTCACAGGATTGTCAAAATAGATTTTTTCGTGCTATTGTGTTGCTCGACCTTCACCGGTACACGCCCAACTCCTATACGGAAAAAACTAAGAGGGTGGGACATAACTAAAGTGTTTAACTGGAAGTCCGAACAATACACTATCTTAGCGTAGGAAATATACGAAGACTCCAGCGGGAGCAAAGGCAAAGGTGAGACCCCACAGTGCGAAGCACGAGGAGGCTCACCAGCCGCCCGCGGAAAGCGAAGTATATTTCCGAAGCGAGTTATATTTGCATCAATCTATTCATTCGGATTTATCACTATATAAATCCTTTTGTCCCAACCTTTTTACAGATTATAGTATAATCTTCTTATGACTTATAGATCATTCTATTATTGGGGAGGAACCGTATGAGCGTATTACTGGAAAGTGAGCAACTAAAGACTGAAGCGAAAGTGTTGTTGGATAATAGTAAAACATCCGTTGTTGTCCCGTTCGTGTATGATACGAATGACTTTCAGCAAGAGAAATTGTTGAAGGAAGATTGGGAGATTAGTAGTTTCAAAGATAGTAAAAATCTGTTTGATCACGTCAATCATTTAATTCCTTCTCAAGAAAGTTATTATAACGGCACAATTGGCAGACGGTTTCAATTAAAGGAAACATCAAGGGAAAAGTATGACCTTCCCACAAATAAATCACAAAAAATGTACCTCATTACGAAAAAAGGGGAGGAATTTTCCTTTAAGATAGAGCGTGTCTATTTGTTTCTATTTGAAACAGAGGTAGGGTTTTTAGTTTATGATATTGAACATACAAGTTCTAACATTGATACTATTGTTTTAACCAATTATCAGTTAAAGCACCTTCATCATTTGTATAGTGGTGAATTACTGCATCAAAAAGAATATTTTCTAAAAAAGCAAAATGGGGAAGGGGTAAGCCTTTCTCCAGAGGGCGATTGGCGGACAATGTCCAGCATTACCATCCAGTTATTACAGGATATAACGGTGAAAAACTACTTTAGTTCCTTAAATGGGGAGCCGGAAACAGGGCTGGTTTTTAACTTTATCTTAATGGATGAAGGATTTAGATTTGAGGATAAGATGCATGAAAAATTAAGTAGGAATCTGTTTAACTTACGTCGCTCCTTTAAAGAATCGTATAAACCATCTCCACTAGAATTTGATTTGGATAATAACCCTCAAATTCTTCAATTGTTTCAAAACAGCTATTGGGGAGTTTCTTTAGAAGGTCTTTCTAATATTGCTTATTTAACGGGGGATTCTGTCACCGATGAGTTTTTCCGAAATTACCAGGATAAATTAGTAGCCTACTTTTATATTTATCTCCTTGCTCTCCATCAACGATACGGGTTTATTCATTTAAATGCAATGGCATCGGAATTACCGAAAGAATCAACGTTTGAGCAAGGTAGCAAGGGAAAAGTAACGGTTCCTGAGTTGCGAAAAAAAAATTAATATGTTCATTTTACGAAGCTTTTTTCGCCATGTATCTAATGTTACCCATCAACAAGCCCTCTATGATATGATTGCAGACGTTTTACATATTAAAGATTTAAAGGAAGATTTGTTTATTGAGCTGGAAGCATTAGGAACCATAACGGAAATAGAGGAAAATAAGAAAAAAGAGGAACAAAGGGGGAAGGAAGAGAAGCGGGAGAAGAAAGAACTGGAACGAAAAGAGCAAAATGCCGATACCTTTTTGGCCTATACAACCATCTTTGTTGTAGTTTCTGCCTTGTTTAGTTCCTGGTCCTTCATCGATTCTGTATTCGGGGAGCGTACCGTTAGTATCTTAGGGATCGATTTTATTAGGGTAGATATTGGTGTGTTTATCTTAACGAGTATAGTGTTTGCGACCCTTGGGGCGATTGGCTATCGCCATGTGAAAAAAAAGTGGGGGAGTAACCTAGGGTTTATTAGTTGTGAATTACAGATGCTAGATTTTAGAACCTAGCATCGTTTTTACCAATATAATCGAAAAATAAAAAGCCCAAGTATGCAGGAGATTGTTAATCTCAAAAAACCGCCGTCACAAGGACGGCGGTTTTACTTAATACTTATTTACTTGCTAGTTGTGCTTTCTTTAGCTCTTTACGCTTCAGGTCGAAGCGGTCTGCATTCATTACCTTCACCCAAGCGGCAACAAAGTCTCGAACAAACTTCTCTTTGTTATCCTCTTGTGCATACACTTCCGCAAGGGCACGGAGTACAGAGTTAGATCCGAATACAAGGTCCACTCTCGTTGCTGTGCGTACTACTTCACCTGTATTGCGATCTCTTCCTACTAATACACCATCTTCCATTGGCTTCCACTCTACTCCCATGTCAAGCAAGTTAACGAAGAAGTCATTGGTCAACGTACCAACTCGCTCAGTGAAGACGCCGTGCTCTGTACCTTCGTAGTTGGTGCCTAATACACGCATTCCACCTATGAGGACGGTCATTTCTGGTGCCGTCAGGCCAAGGAGTTGTGCTTTATCTACTAAAAGCTCTTCTGGTCCAATAGCAAATTGCTTTTTCTGATAGTTACGGAACCCGTCTGCAACAGGCTCAAGCACTTCAAAGTTTTCTACATCCGTTTGCTCTTCTGTTGCATCGCCACGTCCAGGAGCAAATGGAACTGTTACTTCAAATCCAGCATCTTGAGCTGCTTTTTCAATGGCCGCATTTCCACCTAGTACAATTAAATCAGCTAGGCTCACGTCAATTCCGGAATCTTTTTGAATGCCTTCAAGCACTTCAAGGACTTTGGCAAGTTGCTCTGGTTGGTTAACTTCCCAATCCTTTTGTGGTGCAAGACGTACACGGGCACCGTTTGCCCCACCGCGGTGGTCGGAACCGCGATACGTACTAGCGGAAGCCCAAGCCGTTGTGACAAGCTCACCAACGGTTAGTCCTGAGTTTAAAATTTTATCCTTCAACTGGGAGATTTCCCCATCTGTTAAGTCGTAGTTCCCTTCTGGTACAGGGTCCTGCCAAACGAAATCTTCTTCAGGAACTTCTGGACCGAAGTATCTTGCTTTAGGTCCCATATCACGGTGCAATAATTTGAACCATGCACGAGCAAAAGCGTCAGCAAACTCATCTGGATTCTTATGGAAACGTCGGGAAATCTTTTCGTATTCAGGATCATGACGCATTGCCATATCAGCAGTTGTCATCATTGTATGAACTTTAATTGACGGATCTTCGGCATCAGGTGCCATGTCTTTTTCATCTGGGTCGACAATTTGCCATTGCCATGCACCAGCAGGACTCTTTGTGAGCCACCAGTCATAGCCCAATAATAAATCGAAGTAGCCATTATCCCATTGTGTCGGGTTCGCCGTCCAAGCTCCTTCAATACCACTTGTGATTGTGTCACGGCCTTTTCCACTGCCGAATGAGCTTTGCCAGCCGAAGCCTTGTTGTTCAATTGGAGCAGCTTCTGGGTCTGGACCTACATGGGAAGCGTCTCCTGCACCATGTGCTTTACCAAATGTATGACCACCTGCCACTAGGGCAACTGTTTCTTCGTCATTCATTCCCATTCGAGCGAAAGTTTCACGAATGTCGTGGGCACTTGCCTTTGGATCTGGCTTTCCATCTGGGCCTTCTGGGTTAACATAAATAAGTCCCATCTGAACAGCAGCAAGTGGGTTTTCCAATTCACGATCTCCAGAGTAACGCTTGTCATCTAACCATTCTGTTTCAGCACCCCAATAGATGTCTTCTTCTGGATGCCAAATGTCAGGACGTCCTCCTGCAAAACCGATAATTGGACCGCCCATGTCTTCGATTGCTACATTACCTGCCATAACAAGTAAGTCGGCCCAAGAAATTTTGTTCCCATATTTTTGCTTAATTGGCCAAAGAAGTCGTCGGGCTTTATCAAGGCTAGCATTGTCTGGCCAGCTGTTTAGTGGAGCAAAACGTTGGTTCCCTGTTCCACCGCCACCTCGGCCGTCACCTTGTCGATACGTACCTGCAGCATGCCAAGACATACGGATAAAAAATGGACCATAGTGTCCGTAGTCAGCAGGCCACCAATCTTGACTGTCTGTCATTAGATTCTTTAGATCTTGTTTCAGAGCATCGTAGTCTAACTTCTGGAATTCTTCCACATAATCAAAATCTTCCCCCATCGGGTTCGTTTTTTTTGTCATGCTGATGAAGAATACTCAAGTTTAATTGATTTGGCCACCAGTCCTTGTTCGATGTACCGCTAGTCTGTGGACTAGTTGCACCTCCGTGAAAAGGGCATTTGCCAATGTTTTCATTGTTTTCCATGCGTTTTCTCCTCCCTATCCTTCTGGAATATGTAGCAATAATTTATGAATCTAGCTGTAGATACTTTTAATCTAGAAAACATAAATTATCAGTTGAGACCATTATAATAAACTATTAATTAAATTGGAAATAATATGGTCTGAGAGGAGGGGGGCTTAAGTTAAATCAATTAAGGGAAGGTGTGGTGTTGGGTTTGTTTGCATATGTGTCCACTCATTAAATCCCTTCTGTTTTCTTGCTACATAGAAAACCAGCTATGACAAAGGGAGTCATAGCTGGCTTTTATGGGGGGATAGCTGTTTACATTGCTTCCAACTACAGCATGAAGCAGCTAGAAACAAGTTTTTTGCAAAAGGTTAGATGCTAGTGATTTGGAGCCGTTTCTTAGAAGTAAGGGTCTTTATTATAAGCATCATAGATTTGTTTTTCTTCAATTCTCGTTAATGGCAAAGTAAGCTCGAAAAATGGTCCATTTTCAATCTTTTCTTTCGGTAAATCAACGGTAACTTTCTTTTCTGCCTGGTCAAAATGTTCGATCCAATCTGTGGAAAGGACAACAAACTTACCAGGAAGCAAATTTCTCGTATCAACAACAAAGTAGCGAAGCTTCCACGTATCAGGGTCTAAAAGGAAATCAGACACTTGGCCAATGTCCCCATCGGTTGCCTGGATTTTGTACCCTGTAAAATCTCCTTTGATTTCTTTGACACTTCGTAACATCGTATCCTGCTCCTGCTCTGGAGTGAGCGTCGCATTGTCGAAAGAGTGGGGAGCTTCCTTTAGGTGAACTGGGCTCTCATACCCTCCCCAAATCCGTTGAGTGTCATAATAGCTCCAGTAATGTGGCCAGCCAAAGTGATAGTTGAGTAAGAACTCATCTTTCCTAGTTACGGCTTGATGCTCTTCGATGGTAGGACTGTCTTTTATTTGATCTTTTGAGGCAAAAACTTGTACTACCTTTTGGTCATAGTTTACTTTGTCGAGACCAATAGGGGAGACAAGAACTTTCCTACCTGGCAACCATTTCTGCGTATCAACAACAAGGTAACGAACTACCCAATTGTCTTCATCAAAGTATAAATCTTTTACCTTTCCTAACGTATCATCTGTAGCTTGTACATTAAAGTTTTGAATTGTATTAGTAAAAATCAACATAAAGTGTGCTACCTCCTTTATGGGTTTAGGATATGTTTGCTAGTTTATGTCGACTATAGTATTCTCTTAACCTTTTAAAAAAATTTTAAACATTATTTTGAGAGGAGGTGGGTTATTGATACCGGTAGTTAAGGGGTTTTAATGATAGAAAAATCGAAAGGAATCATTTCTACCTTGGGGGGAATCTAGCGAACCGTTTTAAAAATTCTAAAAATAATAAATTTTCCTTTAAAAATGAAAGGGATTACAATATAATTGTAGTAGTATGTTGTGAATGGGTATTCATTCATTTTATGTTGTTTTATGAATGGTTGTTCATTCAGTTGTCGTTAATCTATTTTTTATTTTAAAAAAGGAGGTAATTTTGTTGGAAGCAGTAGAAAAACCATGGGTTTCTCAGTATCCGCCAGAAATCCCCACGTCCATTTCTTACCCTGATGCTACCCTTGTTTCGTTTTTGGAAAAAGCTTATCGGCAGAATCCTGATTCGATAGCCATACGATTCTTGGGGAAAACCTTAACCTATCAGGAACTCTATGAAAATACGGTTCAATTGGCCAACGGTTTAAGGGGGCTTGGTTTACAAGCGGGGGACCGTGTATCAATCATGCTCCCCAATTGTCCCCAGGCGGTCATTAGCTATTATGCCGTGTTGATGGCAGGAGGGATTGTGGTCCAGACGAATCCTTTATACACAGAAAGGGAATTGGATCACCAATTGAATGATTCAGAGGCAACGTTTATGATCACCCTTGACTGGATTTATCCTAGGGTAAAAAAAGTGATGCCATCCACCCAGTTGAAAAAGGTATTATTTACGAGTTTAAAAGATTATTTGCCGTTCCCGAAGAACCTCCTTTTTCCATTAGTATCAAAGAAAAATGGGATGAACACGAAAGTTCCTTACTCCGATAATGTTCTATCATTTATGAAGGTAATGGAATCGGCCAGCACAGACCCAATTGAGGATGTGGAAGCAGATCCTAATGATGTGGCGATTTTGCAGTACACAGGTGGGACGACTGGCTTAGCGAAAGGGGTTATGCTCACCCACCGCAACCTGGTCGTGAACGTGGTTCAATGCAGTCATTGGTTATACAAAGGAGAATACGGGAAAGAAAGGTTCCTTGGTATCGTTCCGTTCTTCCATGTCTATGGGATGACAGTGGTCATGAATTCTGCCATTTATATAGGTTCCACCATGATTCTCTTACCTAAGTTTGATGTAAAAGATGCCTTGAAGACCATTGATAAGGAGAGGCCGACCCTGTTTCCAGGAGCACCGACCATGTACATTGGGTTACTTAATCATCCTGACATAGGAAAATATGATCTGTCTTCCATTAAAGCCTGTATTAGTGGTTCAGCACCACTTGCCGTTGAAGTGCAGCAGCAGTTTGAAAAGGTGACTAATGGAATTCTTGTGGAAGGCTATGGCCTTACGGAAACATCGCCAGTTACTCACTGTAATTTAGTGTGGGGAGGGGACAGGGTAAGTGGAAGTATTGGCATTCCTTGGCCAGATACGGAATCGAAAATTGTTTCCTTAGAGACTGGTGAGGAAGTGAAGTTAGGTCAAGTTGGTGAAGTGGTTATTAAAGGTCCACAAGTCATGAAAGGGTATTGGAACCGTCCAGAGGAAACGGCGGAAGCCCTGAAGGATGGCTGGTTGTATACAGGGGATATGGGCTATATGGATGAAAAGGGCTATTTCTATATCGTCGACAGAAAGAAGGACATGATCATTGCAGGGGGCTTTAATATTTACCCGCGGGAAGTGGAAGAAGTATTGTATGAGCACCCTGCTGTGATGGAATGTGTGGTAATTGGGATTCCTGATCCGTACCGCGGCGAAACAGTCAAAGCATTTATTGTGAAAAAAGAAGGTGCCGATGTAACGGAAGAAGAGCTCGACAAATATTGCCGGGAAAAATTAGCTTCCTTCAAGGTACCTAGAAAATATGAATTCAGAACCGATTTACCTAAAACCTTAGTAGGGAAAGTATTGCGAAGAGCCTTACGAGAAGAAGAAAATAAAAAAGAAAACTAAGTGCCTGTCACCACCCGAATAATGTCGAATGGGAAGGTGCAGTTGGTTTTATTGATTTTCAGTTGAGGTTTGGAGGGTGTGTCATGGGGGATTTAATGAACAAAATTGCTGTTGTAACTGGGGGAGCCCAAGGGATAGGTGCTGAAGTGGTTAGGAGGCTTTCCCAAGACGGAGCTACTGTCGTGGCAGTAGACTTAAATGAAGAAAAGCTCCAGCAAATGGCTATTGAACTAGACGAAACGGGGGAGAAGGTTGTCCCCTTAAGGTGTAATGTTGCAGATGGGGCCGATGTAAAGCGTGTTTTCGGGAGCGTTTATGAAAGATTTGGAAGAGTAGATATCCTCGTTAACAACGCCGGTATTACGCGAGATGCTTTCTTTCATAAAATGTCTGAGGAACAGTGGGATGCTGTTATAGATGTAAATCTGAAAAGTATGTTTCATACGTGTCAGGCGGTTATTCCTAAGATGCGTAGCCAGGAATACGGTAAAATTGTCAATGTCTCATCCTCTTCTAGTTGGGGCAATATGGGACAGGCCAACTATAGCGCTTCGAAAGCCGGTGTTCTTGGCTTAACGCGAACACTGGCGAAGGAAAATGGCCTGAAAAACATAACTGTAAATGCCATAGCACCAGGCCATATTGATACGGAAATGACAAAGAATATGCCAGAGAACATCAAAATGATGGCAACCATGCTCACGCCTGCTGGCAGGGCTGGTGATCCAAGTGAAGTAGCATCGGTGGTTTCTTTCTTGGTGTCTGATGACTCCAGCTTTGTGAATGGAGAATGCATTAGTGTTAGTGGCGGTTATTTAATGGTTTAAATGTGGGACGGCTCGGGTGGTGCTTCGGGTGGTGTCTGTCACCACCCGGATATTGTCGAGTTTTTGTGGCTATTATGGAAAGTACGTTTATTTAGAAGAGTTAATAGCCGTGCTTTTGCAGGTAAGAGAAGAAAGCGCGTATATTAAAAGGTTTAACACCCGCGCTTTTGCAAGTAAGAGGAGAATCGCGTATATTAGAAGGTTTAACACGCGCGCTTTTGCAGGTAAGAGAGGAAAGCGCGTGTGTTAAAAGGATTTTGCCTCTAGAAGGGAAAGTTGGTTTATATTTCTCAACAAATATATATAAAGCAGGTTAGTTTGAATGTTCTAGGAACCATGGAGGACGCAGTTACCTTTTTTTATTCCCGAAGCATGGTTTCATGGGTACCAAACAGGAAAGGGAAGATCAAGGAAGCTACTTATGTGGCTTTTTATTTTGTTTGCTAATTGGAAAAAAGTGTTAAACTAATAGAGGTGCTAGGTTATAATACTTGAAAGAGGAGGTTTATTATGAATCCAACAAGAATTATGTTATTAGGTATTGCTATGATAATGCTGGGAGCAACGATAACACTAGATACAACAACTGGTACTAGAGGCTCTCTAATATTATACCCAGGATTCGGAGTAGTTTTATTCGGTTTTGTATATGGTTTAGTTATAGGGGATGATAATTAAAATATAAGTTAGAACAGGTTGAGAGGCCAAAGAAATAGCAACATGACCCAACAGATTAAATTAGCACAGGCATGCACCACCTCCCATGCCCACCTCCATGATATAATCTAAGAAACTTCGAAAAGGGGGATAAACTAAAGATGGGAACACTCCCCTCCGTCAAAACAACCCAAAACAGCAACCAAAAAGCAAATGTCCTGTTCATGATGGGAATCGTTCTTGTGGCTTTTAACCTCCGGCCTTCCATTACTGCCGTTGGTCCCTTGATCAACTCCATTCGCTTGGACACAAATATAACAAATACGGCGGCAGGCTTGCTTACGACCATCCCATTACTCGCCTTTGCTGTGTTTTCCATTATTGCACCGAAAATTGGCCGCGCCATCGGCAATGAAACGGCCGTATTCATTGCCATGGTCATCTTAACCATTGGCATTCTTATGCGTTCCATGGGGTATGTATCCACGTTATTCCTAGGTACAGCCATACTAGGCTTGGGAATCACGGTAGGGAACGTCCTCCTTCCGGGAATTGTCAAACAGCGCTACCCCCATAAAATAGGACTGATTACGGCTATTTACACTACTTCCATGGGGACAATGGCAGCCCTAGCATCGGGAGTTAGTGTTCCCCTTGCCGCTGGATTTTCCCTTGGATGGGAAAAGGCCCTTGCGTTTTGGGGGATTCTTGCCGGGCTAGCTGTTCTCCTATGGGCACCACAGCTAAAGTACAGAAATTTCGCAGCGAAAGTTCCGGAGCTAAAAGCAGGGAGCAAGTCCATATTACGATCTCCTCTAGCGTGGCAAGTCACGTTATTTATGGGCTTCCAATCGTGGATTTTTTACTGCATGATTACCTGGCTTCCGGAAATTTTATCTAGTCAGGGTCTTGATGTTCCTACAGCAGGATGGATGGTCGGTTTAATGCAGTTCGCCGGTCTTCCCGCTACCTTTCTTGTTCCAATTTTAGCTGGGCGTTTGCCTAACCAAAAACCTATTGTTCTAGGGATTGGACTAGTGTACCTTATTGCCTTTACAGGACTCATAGCCGGTGGAAACATGTATATGCTCATTTTGTACATAATTCTCATGGGCTTGGGACAAGGAGCAGGGATTAGTTTAGCGTTAACCCTGTTCGGGTTACGGACGAAGGATTCAAAGGAAGCAGCGAATCTGTCAGGAATGGCCCAGTCATTTGGTTACCTCCTTGCTGCCATCGGCCCAGTTACCATTGGACTTTTGTTTGATCTTTTTAACAATTGGACCTTCCCACTCCTTGTTTGTCTTTTGATCACTTCGGCACTGCTGATTTTCGGCCTTGGTGCTGCACGGAATAAATTGATTTTTGATTAGGGCCCATAATTTAATTACCACGGCAAAACAGAAAGTAAAGCGGTTGACAACAATAAGACTTGGAAAGGTGTGTTGAGCATGTCCAAATTGGTTGTACACATTAGCCGAATTTTCTTAGGCGTTGTCTTTTTTAGGGGCGGGTATAAATGGTTACTTTGTCATCTTCGGCTTAGATCCATTTATCCCCACTAGTCCAGAAGCGATGATCTTATTCCAATTTGATTACTTATTAATTGTGGAAAAAACACTGGAAATAATATGTGGCATTTTACTTTTACTGAATCGATTTATTCCTTTAACGATTGCCATCTTAGCTCCCATCGTCGCTAACATTTTCTTGCTCCATGTATTTGTAGACCAATTCCTTGCTGCCATTGGCCATCTTCCTCGTCATTGCCCACGGCCACATGCTTTTTTTATTATCGGAAAAATTTTATGAGTCTGCTTGAAATGAGAGCAAACCCAGAAAAATGATGACCCCTACCATAAAGGGGATCGACGTTAAAGGAGGCAACAAATGGACATTACTTTAGGTACTCAAATAGCCAGTGGGAATACGGCGCAAATTTATTTTTCCAACAATAAAATTATTAAAGTTTTCAACGACTCCCTGCCGGAAGGGACCGCTGTCTACGAGGCGAAAAAGCAGGAATATGCCTATTTACAGGGCTTTCGGTACCGAAAATAATGGACGTCCTCACTATCGATGGGAAACAAGTGATCATTATGGAGTATATAAAGGGTAAAACGTTAGGTGATTTGTTTTTTGAAAACGAAGAAAAGATAGAATTATATTTGAATCTTTCCATCCAAATTCAACAACAGGTTCATAGTGTCGCTACTGACTCCCTTTCCTTGGAATCAATGTCTGTTAAACTTAGCCGGCAAATTGCAGCCGCACACCTACTAAAGCAACCACAGAAGGATGCTTTACTTGAAAAACTAGAGGCCATGACCTATGAAAATAGCTTATGCCACGGTGATTTTCACTTATATAATTTGATCATGTCTGATAACAAAGTCACTATTATTGATTGGGTGGATGCGAGTAGTGGCGATCTCCGTGCTGATGTGCACAGAACCTATCTTTTGTATTCACAGCATTCGATGGAAATGGCAGACCTCTATTTACATCTTTATTGTAAACAGAGTGGCTTAGCTAGAGAGGACGTTCTTCAATGGGCACCCATTATTGCTGGGGCAAGGCTGTCAGAGAATGTCACATCAGAAAATGATGAACGCCTATTAAAAATAGTGAGTGATTACTGTCAGACATAACAGATGGATAGTAAGCTTGAGGCAAAAGTATTATCGACATGAGAAGTCTGAAAGATTTTTTAATAGCTAAAAATCGCTTTGTAATCATACTTACTATTCCACAGAAAACTGGTGAAAAAGAGAAAGCCTCCCTTTTTCACCAGTCCCTAAGCCCCCCCAACCGCTCCCTTATGAATTTCTCGAAAGCTTATCTCGATCAGCAGCAGTTGGTGGTTCCTCTAACCATCCTTTTTTAATCATTAACTCCATTCCGTCATTGCCGAACTTGCCAATGCTTGTTGAAAGGGTAGTGAATTGGAGATGGATATCGTGCCTCATTATTTTTGAGATAGCAGTTCCGTAATTTTGTATCCCGATTCCAGTAGAAAGGACAGCATGATACAGGAGTAGCTTATCTGAAAACGGTGAGGCAGTAGTGTCTGTAATATGAACATCCAGTATCTTAGGTGTAGGCAGATTGTCATTTAACAGGAGTTTTCCCAATTCAACAATTTGTTCATTTGCCAGATTAGCGCCTCTCTTAAAATAAGCCTTTAATTCTTCCGACGAAGCGATTTGACTGAAAGCCAACATGATTGCTTTTCCTAATGTATTTGTATTTATGTTGATTTGTAAATGTTTTATTTCAAGAGCAGTTACTGGTCGTGATTTACCTGCTAAAACAGAAATAAAGGAATCTTTTTCAACAAAGTCTACTTTTTTTGGATAGGGGATTATGGGAGGTGCAGTGTCCATTCCCTTGGACAGCAACAAGTGAACACCTTTATTATAGATTATCGTAGAGTCATCCAAGCACATGGTAAAATAATTAATAATATCTTGTCTATAGGAGGTGGAAAGGGCACTAGCATAGGTGTGAAGGCCTGCTCTTGCCATTTCTGTCATATAAAACACCATAAAGATATCACTAAATAAACGGGGGGCATCTTTTCGAACATCTTCCTCGCCAAACCCAACTGGTAGTGGGATATTTTCTTTCTCATATATGTCCCTAATCATTTGAAGATGTTTTTGACCAGTTTCTAACCCAAATTCAAGAAATTCTTTTATATCATTATCTTCTACTACTTGAAGATGATGTTCAAAGACACATTTAAACAGGGAATCCCCTAAATAATTCGCAAATAAATCACCTAACTCCGATGAAATCAATTTTTTTATGTTGTTGATGTTCTGCCATTTCCTTCACTTCTTTTTCTCCTAACGAACGGTTCTCCAACTTAAATCCCCCTTACATTTCAGTTCTAGTTGGTATTATATGTAAAGCTACACGTTCTATACAGCAGTCCTGAAACACCCCAATGCCATTGCCCACCCAGCCGGCAAAACAAAAATGCCCGCCACCTTTACAGATGACGGACACAACCTATCAACACTTTTATTTCTTCACACTCTCCAATACTCCTCCGGCTTCAAAGAACTTTTCAATGTTCTTTTGCACTTCAGGGTCTGGAATTAATGGTGGTGCATGGAATGGTTTTCTGCGAATATCAATGATCATATTGTCGCAGCCCCAATGCTTATTATCGTAAAAACCGTTGACACCATGAATATCATGGGACGGATTACTTCTCGTAAATGTGGCCCACATAAAGTTGCTTAAGTCAGCACTTAAAAACTCGCTGTCATCACATAAAATAACCATTGGGCACGTTGGCATATCCCCATGCTCCAAGATGGCCGCGCTTAACGCTGCCGCTTGTTGCTCTGCCGTTTCATAATCAGAGAACTCAGGTCCTTCGATCGCCACCACACCTGGCATCACCAGTCGTGGTTCAACAAACTCCTTCATCCCTTTTAAATGCTCAGGAACTTCCGTACACAACTCTCGTTTTTTATCACCACAGGCAGCAAAGATCACTTTACTTCCCGTGTTAAAACCTGTCCCCGTATAGTCCAATGTATCAATGGTTGTATTCGTTTGGAAATGAATATCACGGCGCAAGTCAATTCTTTCTAATAAATACGTGAAAAATTCCACTTCTTTATGCGTATCAAGAGGCGTCTCTTCCTCCGCTGCAATGAACAAATATTTTGCCAAACTCAATTGCCCTGTTCCAAGGATTCGGTTGGCAATGGTCAACAGCTCCATCGGTTGCTTCACTTTCATGAACGGAGTGTAACGCTCGCTTCCAATAGCCATTAATAACGGGTGTACGCCAGCCTCATCGACGGCGTGAACTTCCTTTACACCAGGGATTTCAGTTTTAATGGCACTGCCCGTCAGCTCATGAATCAACGCACCAAAGGCCGTATCTTCTTGCGGTGGACGTCCAACAACTGTAAACGGCCAGATGGCATTTTCCCTCGCATAGACTTTGTGAATCTTTAAGGTCGGAAACTCGTGAATCAAGCTGTAGTACCCTAAATGGTCACCGAAAGGACCTTCTGGCTTCGTATCTTCTGGGTGCAATTCCCCCGTAATCACGAAATCCGCATCGTTACTAATGCAATAGCCATCTTCATAGCTGTAGTTAAAACGACGGCCAGCAAGCATTCCAGCAAAAGTTAATTCACTCAAGCCCTCTGGTAATGGCATGATTGCCGATAAGGTGTGGGCAGGAGGTCCACCAACAAAAATACTCACCTTTAACGGCTCACCTAATTTATTGGCTTTATGCTGATGAACACCAATACCGCGATGAATCTGGTAGTGGATCCCCACGTCTTTATTTAACTCGTAATCATTCCCCGTTAACTGCACCCGGTACATCCCTAAGTTGGCATTCATAATCCCAGGCTTTTCTGGATCTTCTGAATACACTTGCGGCAACGTAATAAATGCACCACCGTCATCTGGCCAATGGTGGATGAGGGGCAGGTCCTCAATTTTAATTTCCCGCATCCCGACAGGTCCTGTCGATGATTTTTTCACAGGAAGAGCTTTTGTGGCGGAAAGGCCTGTCCCAAGATGTTTGAAAGGACTCTTCAACGCTTTCATTGGATCGTTTCGTAAGCCAATGATACTTTGGGTAGATTCCCATGTGTCGCGAAAAATAAATTTGCTCCTCTCCAACGTGCCAAATAGGTTGGAAACGGCAGGGAAGTTGGAACCTTTCACATTTTCAAATAGGAGGGCTGGCCCGCCTGCTTCGAACACTTTCAAATGAATGGCTGCCATTTCTAAGTAAGGGTCTACCTCTTCTTTAATACGGATCAGGTGACCATTTTTTTCAAGGTCCAAGACACATTCTTCAAGATTACGGTACAT
Source organism: Bacillus sp. (in: firmicutes) (assembly GCA_021208645.1). Classification (GTDB taxonomy): domain Bacteria; phylum Bacillota; class Bacilli; order Bacillales; family Salisediminibacteriaceae; genus Evansella. The sequence continues at coordinate 49,686 of JAJOJL010000104.1, forward strand.
AAGCATAGCTCCAATCTTTTAGTATAGTAGGCTTTTTATAAAAAAATTTAGTATCCCTCTAGCTCAGAATTATTTAATAAGGCATTAAGATGGCCGTGTTGATGAGATCTCCTCGAACTCGCTTTCCGCGGGCAACGCTTCAGCCTCCTCGGGAAATACACCCTGCGGGGTCTTCAGCCGTTGCTTTTCCCGCAGGAGTCTCGTTCGCTCCGATCTCATCAACACTTGAATTCAAAAATTAAAGTCTCATTCTGAGCAAACGGAATACCCATAAAATAAGCTGCTGAAGCCTTGAATTTTATACATTTACCAATAATTATACCTTGTTTATGGAAAGATGTCCTGTGGAGTTGTGACAAGTTTTTTAAGGAATTGGAGGAAGTTTGGCAAGGAAGGCTGTTTTACAACTTGTCCCATATGAATGGGAGTCATCGATTTTTTGCTTAGGGTCTGTCCAAAAAGCACTTCTCCCAAGCTGTTTGGACAAACTCTAATAGAACTATAAAAGTTGGAGGTTAGGTAACTTTCTCCCCAGTTCATTGGCAATAATGCCGTAGCCTTTCCCATTTGGGTGGATGCCAATGGGAAGGACCCGGTGATTATAATGGGTAAAAATATAATGAAGGTCAATATATTGCACCGTTGAGCTGGTCTGGGCATAAAGAATTTGGTTGAATCTATTAATCCAGTAATCACTGTAACTTAACTTGGGCATTGGGTTGTAAAGCCCAATCAACTGAATAACATAGGGGCAATGAGAGATACATTCTTTAATATACTGGATCTCAAACAATATCTCCCTGATATTTCTGTAAAAATAGTATTCCGCCTCTTCAAAAAGGTAGGGATTTTTTGTTTTTTTGTATCGTTTATTTGCTTGAAGTAAATCATTTCCTCCGATGGAAATGGTAATAATATTTGCCTGTTTAATACTATGCCTCACCGTATGGTTTGTGAGCATGTGAAGCAACTCCATGGAAGGAATGCGAGGCTTGGCAAAAACATTTGTGATTACTGGAACTTTAAATCTGTCTTCAATTAATTTTGCGTACCGTTGGACAAATCCACTGCTAAAGTAAGCACCAACTCCTAAGGTTAAAGAGTCGCCTAATGCAGTATAAACAAGCTTAGACTGCAATTTCCTTCCCTCCCTCAACAAAACGTTACAATATGGTATGAGAGTAGGGAGGAAAGAGTTACGTTATTTCATAATATTGGAATTTTTTGTCATGGGTGAAGAGGGAAATGGCCTCCACAGAAACTGTGAAGGCCGACAGTGGTTAAGTATTAAGTTAGTTGTTATTGTTGTTGTTACGGTTGTTGCGGTTATTACGGTTGTTGTTGTTATTGTTGTTATTGAACTCATTTTCATTTGCAAATTCTGCATTTGCATTATCTACGTTCAAGTCTCTGTTGTTGTTATTGTTGTTGTTATTGTTTTGAGCATTTCGGTTTCTTTTAGCCATCTTTATCACCTCCATACCTGTAATTTTTCCAAAAAATCATTTTTCATACGAAAAATATGTCGAATTTTTGGTAAATTTTAACCTTGTGATTGTTTTAGGGAGAGCAGGCGCACCTTTCTGGTAGAGGGAACAGACAGGTCTGGGAAAAATAAAGTCCTGCGTGTCCGTAGCCGACGTCGCAACAGACAGGTGAAGCAAAAATAAAGCCCCACGTGTCCGTAGCCAGCCCCGCAACGGACACGTGTCGCAAAATTATCACTCCACGCGTCTACCCGTTAACGATGGTTCCTCCATTAATATGAATGACTTGTCCTGACACATAGGAAGAGTCGTCTGAGGCGAGGTACACATAAGCTGGAGCTAACTCTGCAGGCTGTCCTGGCCTTTTCATAGGTGTATCTGTTCCGAACGTCGCCACCTGATCCGCAGGGAATGACGATGGAATAAGGGGAGTCCAAATAGGCCCAGGTGCAACGGCATTCACTCTTATCCCTTGACCAACAACATTCTCAGATAAGGAACGGGTAAAGGTAATTTGTGCACCCTTGGTGGAGGCATAATCCATCAGTACAGGATTCCCTTTATAAGCAGTAATGGATGCCGTATTAATCACTGAGCTACCTGCTTTTAAATGGGGCATTGCTGCCTTTGTTATATAAAAGCAAGAAAAGATATTCGTTTTAAAGGTGCGTTCCAGTTGCTCGGAAGTTATGTCTTCTAACTTTTCTTGGTAATGCTGTTCGGCTCCATTATTCACGACACAATCTATTTTACCGTATTTGGAAACGGTTTGACTCACTACCTCTTGGCAAAAGTGCTCTTCCCCTATATCTCCGGAAAGGAGTAAGCATTCTCCCCCGTATTTTTCCACGTCAGCTTTTGTTTTTTCCGCATCTCCAACTTCATTTAAATAGGCTATCGTCACTTTTGCCCTTCTTTAGCAAAAGCAACGGCTACGGCACGTCCGATGCCACTATCGCCACCGGTGATGATGGCCACCTTATCTTGGAGCTTGCCGCTTCCCTTGTAATTGAGGTCATCATAGATAGGTAGCGGGTTCATTTCTGACTCTATGCCTGGCTGTTGATTTTGGTGCTGAGCAGGCTGCCCATTCGTTTGCTGATTTTTAATTTCATCGTATTTCACTTGTGATTCCCCCTTCTGCGTTTTTCTTAGAATACCTCATTATTACAGGAATAAAACATCATTAGATGAAAATTGGGGGAGAGAAGGAACATTGACAATTGAAAATGGGAATAGTACAATGTCAAAAGATAAAGAAATCCTGTGCGGGTGTAGTTTAGTGGTAAAACCTCAGCCTTCCAAGCTGATGTCGTGAGTTCGATTCTCATCACCCGCTCCAATAAAATAATCTCAATAATAATCAAAGTAGTGTTCAAAACAAGGACGCTACTTTTTCACATTTCTATCGTCTTATATATAGAAGCAACAAAAACAACTGTCCAATTATGATTTTTCTAATAAAGTAGGTGAATGTTGTGGCAAACGCCCAATTTAAAAAAGAAATCATTGCATACAGTAAGCATATAGGCATCGATAAAATTGGCTTTGCTTCAGCGGATCCCTTTACATCGCTCAAAAATAGACTCCAACAGCAACAACAATTAGGCTATGAATCAGGGTTTGAGAAGGGTACGATTCAAGAACGAACAGAGCCGACGATGCTACTGCCGGAAGCGAAAACGATTATTTCCATTGCCCTTGCTTATCCGTCAAAAATGAAAAACTCCCCTAAGTCAGTTAAGGGAGACCGGAGGGGCTTGTTTTGCCGAGCATCATGGGGAGAAGACTACCATCACATCCTCCGGCGCAAGCTCGCTGCATTGGAAGACTTCATTATGGAACGAATGCCTTCGGAAAAATGTCTGTCCATGGTAGATACAGGGGAGCTTTCCGATCGCGCCGTTGCTGAACGGGCTGGCATTGGCTGGAGCGGGAAGAACTGTGCCATCATAACGCCTGAATTTGGATCGTATGTCTATTTAGGGGAAATGATCACGACCATCGCCTTGCCACCAGATACACCAATTGAAGACCAATGCGGAAGCTGTAATAAATGTGTAGAGGCCTGTCCAACCAATGCCCTCGTGCAAGGAGGACAGCTGGATTCCAATAAATGCATCGCTTTCCTGACACAAACGAAGGAAATGCTTCCAGAGCAGTTTCGAAAAAAAATAGGTAACCGTCTTTATGGTTGTGACACTTGCCAAGTGGTTTGCCCTGAGAATAAGGGGAAAGATTTTCACCACCACGAAGAAATGGAGCCTGATCCCGAAAAGGTAAAACCAAGGTTGATACCGTTGTTGACGATTGGTAATAAAGAATTTAAAGAGAAGTTTGGTAAGCTATCCGGTTCTTGGCGTGGAAAAAAGCCGATTCAGCGGAATGCCATCATTGCTTTGGCCCATTTTAAGGAGAAGGAAGCCATACCAGTTTTGCAAGAATTACTGCTGAAAGACCCACGGCCAGTGATTCGAGGAACTGCTGCTTGGGCCATCCATGAAATCGATGGAGACAGCAGCAAACAAGTTTTGAAAGAAGCGAAAGAAAGAGAAAAAGATACTATAGTCCTTGATGAGTTAGAAAAACTGTTGTAACCTAACCTTCACAGTAAATTTTATGGTTGAAACAATGGATATCGTCCAGTACCATTAACCCAAAGGACCAAAAATAGAATCGCAGAGGGATTCTTTTATATAAATGAAAGAGGGAAAACTGGAGGGAAAGAGGGGTTAGTTAAGTATGTCAAAGCGGCCGTACATTTATTTTGCAGAGATGACCAGTCCTATCGGCTTGTTGACGATTGGAACAACAGAAAAGGGGATCTGTTTTATCGAGTTTGGCTCCATTAAGAAAACCTGTTCTTCCATTGATAATTGGTTGAAGAAAAAGCTTTTAAACGTGGAGTTGGAAGAAAATGATGAGAAGTTACAGCCGGCAATGGAGCAGTTGGCGGAATATTTTAGAAAAGAGCGCACACAGTTTGATTTGCCGTTAGATTTGCTGGGCACGAAGTTTCAAACGATGGTTTGGAGTCGGGTCAAGGAAATCCCCTATGGGAGTACGAAATCCTATAAGCAAATTGCCTTGGAGATTGGGGCACCGAAGGCCGTTCGCGCCATTGGTGGTGCCAACAATCAAAATCCAGTTCCCATTATTATTCCATGTCACCGGGTCATTGGGAGCAATGGGGCCATGGTCGGTTACGGGGGCGGATTAGATAAGAAGGAATACCTCCTTATGTTAGAAGGCTCAATAGAAAAAATATCGTGATAATAACATTAAGTTTTATTGATAGGTGTCCTAGTAGTTGAATTCTTGACTACTAGGATACTTTTTTTGTCTCTATCGAGCACTTCGTGGTGTTTTTTTATGATGAAGAGCGGAATTGCAGGCGTCTATCCCGCACATCGTGTTGATTCCTTTGATGAAGAGCGGAATTGAAGGCGTCTATCGCGACTTCGTGTTGATTTCTATGGTGAAGAGCGGAAATGCA
>JAJOJL010000055.1 GCA_021208645.1 Bacillus sp. (in: firmicutes)
CCCAAGAGGATTCTACAACAAATTTATTTTTCACAACACAACATAACACTACACATAATCAAGCCAGCAGCAAAAGCATCCAATCCCCATCGACCATCCTCAATCCACTTCCACTTCCACCTCAGCCACCAAAAATTCCTACTTAAAATACTGATAAATCCCTTCAGCAAGGGCATCAACAATTTGATCCTGCCCATTCCGAAGGACTTCCATGTCATTAGGATTCGTCATAAACCCTAATTCCGCAAGAACTGCAGGCATCCTAGTAAAGCGGATAACCTCCAAGTTCCGTTCAATCACACCACGATTACGCATACCTACCCTATTTACCATTTCCCGCTGCAAGCTTTCAGCAAGCTTTTTACTTCCTGCACCGCTATTGGTGCGATCATAAAACATTTCGACACCACTTGCCGTAGGAAGCATAAAACTATTCATGTGGAGACTAACAAATATATGTGCATTAGATCCGTTTGCCAATTTCACCCGATCCCCTAATGCCACAAATGTGTCATTTGAGCGACTCATAATAACCGTGGCGCCAGAACTCTCCAGGTCTGCCTTCAACTTATTGGCAATTTGCATAACTAAATGACTCTCAAACACACCATTCACAACCGCTCCAGGATCTTTGCCGCCATGACCTGGGTCAATGAAAATCACCCTACCACTCAAATCCCTAGAAGATGCCCCTCCACCAGAACTACTTACCAATTTAATAAAATCACCATGGACATACGCCCAGTCATTATTAAAACGTATTTTATACCATTGACCTGATTTTTTCGTGAAGGTCAACGCGGGTTCCCCTCTCGATAGTCCCTACGACAGAACTGCTCGTATTAGGCTGCCCCCTAACATTCAGACGGTTGACAGTCACTTCACCGGTACCTATAAGTTCAGGAGCGTCAGACCCCGAACTGCCACCTGAGCCATCCCCGGAGCTTCCAGACCCTCCGGAGGCGCCACCACCAAGAACCTGAACAAAGTCACTGTGGATATAACCCCAACTGTTAGAAATCCTAATTTTATACCATTGGCCGACCTTTTCGTGGAGGTCCACCTTTGTTCCCCTATCTAAACTACCGATGATTCGCCCACTCGTACTCCCTTGATCCCGAACATTCAAGCGGCTGGCAGTTACCTCGCCACTTCCGAGAATATCAGCACCAGTATTGCTGCCTGATCCAGACCCACCGCCAGTTACTCTGACAAAATCACTATGGATAAAGCCCCAACTGTTATTATGACGAATTCGGAACCATTGACCACTCTTTTCATGGAGCTCCACCTTCACGCCCCGATCCAAGCTACCAATAATTCTACCATTCGTACTCGCTTGGTCCCTGACATTTAAGCGGGTGGCCGTCACTTCACCGGTGCCTAGTTCCCCTCCTGTTGCCGAGGAGCCGCCTCCTGTGCCACCACTTGAGCCAGATCCTGACCCACCTGACCCAGAACCTCCAGACCCCGAGCCAGAATTACTACTTACCTTTATAAAATCACCATGGACGAAGCCCCAGGAATTATTTATCTTTACACGATACCATTGTCCAACCTTTTCATATAAATCTACATTTGTACCTTGCCCCAACGAACTGATTATTCGGCCACTGGTACTTGCCTGGTCCCTAACATTTAAACGGGTGGCGGTCACTTCGCTTTCCCAATTACCGATAGGTTCGACGACCCGGATGAGCTTCCCGACTGATTTTTTACGGTCAAAAAATCACCGTGGACAAAGCCCCAACCGTTATTGACCTTCACCCGATACCATTGCCCCACCTTTTCATAGAGCTGAACATTGGTCCCACGGCTGAAAGAGCCAATAATGCGGCCACTGGTGCTCGCTGTAGAACGTATATTTAAACTGCTGGCCGTCACTTGGCCTGAAGCAATTACTTGAAAACTCCCAGAACTACTACCACTACTAACAATCCTCACAAAGTCGCCGTGGATAAAACCCCAACGATTATTCACACGAACTTTATACCAGCTGCCCTGTTTTTCGTGTAGCTCCACACGAGCTCCTCGGCTAAGACTGCCAATAATCCTTGAGTTTGTACTCGCCTGCTCCCTGACATTCAACGAACTGGCAGTAATTTCTCCCACATCGTTCGCATTTGCATATGTAATGGAATCTTGGTTTACTTTAAAAAAGATGGAAGCAATCAATAAAATAATTGTAGCTATTGCTGCGTATTTATTCATACTACTACCCTACCTCCAATCTCAAAACCTTTCATTATCCGAAACTTAGAAAATACTTCCATATCGTATCTAACAGTGTTGCAAGGCCATAAAGGAAAATACCGACACATGCTAAACTGATTGGTGAGTTCCAGCGGACATCCTTCATCACAATTCCCCCATTTTCTCTATTATTCTCTAAATTAACACAATTTTCCCCTATTGGGAATATTACCGCTGGAAAAATATTCACTTTAGTGAAATTTTTTGTGAAAATATTGTCAAAATGGGTAGTAACAGCATATTTACTATTTAATCTTTTGGGTGTAAAATATTCTAATGGTTGATAAATTGAAACCATTTTTGTATTATCCCGTCATATATTAGTAGAGTGAGTTAAATTGCAGTTTCCGTTAAAGGAGGATATTGTTGATACCTTACAACCATCAACCTCCACCTTTAATAGAGACTAACGAAAAAATATATTGAAAGAGGTGTCTTCTATGACACAATCACGTATCGCACAAAAGAAAAACAACAAGTCAGGACTAAAACGTGCTAAAAAAATAACCTTATATACATTGTTATCCTTGTTTTTAATAGCAGGTGGTACATTAGCATTTATGGTCTATAAGATTAATAGCGTAACATCAGGTGCACAGCACGAACTGGAGAGGGGAGACCGTTCCGACTTGCGGGACACAGTCGTAAACCCTATTAACGACCCAGTTTCCATTCTATTCCTTGGTTTAGACGGAAGAGAAGGGGATTTATCGGGAAGAACGGATGCCATGATCCTTGCAACCTTTAACCCACATGAAAAATCCATCAAAATGCTTAACATTCCGCGAGACTCTTATGTAGAGATCGTTGGAAGGGACCGAATGGATAAAATCAATCACGCCCATGCCTTTGGCGGCTTAGACATGACGATTGATACGGTTGAAAACTTATTAGACATTCCAGTCGACTATTTCGTTTCCCTTAACTTCGATGCCTTCATGGATATCATTGATGAAATAGGCGGGGTAGAAGTATATGTACCAACTACCTTTACGGAAAGAGAACGTTCTGTTTACGGAGATCCAATTACCCTTTATGAAGGCCATCAAAAATTAAACGGAAAAGAAGCCCTTGCCTTTGTTAGAATGAGAAAGCACGACCCTAGAGGAGACCTTGGTCGAGGCGATCGTCAAAAAGAAATGATTGAAGCCATTATCAAGCAGGGAGCTAGCTTTTCGACCATTACAAGATTTGGTCCGATCATGGACAGCATTGGTGAAAACCTAAACACGAACTTATCGTTTAACAATATTTTATCCATGCATTCCTATGCTACAAAATTAGACAACATTGATTCCTTGAGCTTTGAAGGGGATAACATGATGCTAAATGGAATTTATTACTACCAGTTAAAAGATGAATCTGTCGCTGAAATATCTGAAATTCTACAGATTCACTTAAACTTAAGGGAAGCACCACCAATTGTGGAAACGGAAGATAGCGACAACAACGATATTTAAAATGCTAAGCTAAAAGGTCATATAAGCCTTTTAGCTTTTTTATTTTCCCAACACAAAGAGATGTACCACCAATGATATTACTTTTACCAGCAAACGACAAAAAATGTAGCCGTAACAGGCCACAGAGCTATTTCCCCCTAACAACTAAGCATGACCAACTAAGGCCGCTCAATGAATAGCCTCCACCAGAAGTCCCCTCTTCCGTAATACCTCCCATCGTCCTTAAAAACCTTTTCAATGGCCCCTTCACTTATTAAGTACCCACTTACAGGGAAAAAGGACAAAAAAATTATGAAAATATTTTTCATCTGTGAACAAATTGTGAATACCAAAGGAGGTTGCATCCTTTCTCCCGGCAGCTACCATCACGAGAATATTTTATTTTCAACAATCGCCAAACCACTAAAGTAGACCAACAACCAATCTCAGCTCCAAACCTTTGCCTAATACGAAAGCTCTTAAATAATCTAAAAAAAATTGAAGCACCGTCAGGCTTCAGCCTGACAATGATTTATTCTTTTTAAGTATTTTTTTAAGTAATTTATAAGTAATCTCTGGTATTGTTCTTTCCATAACGGCAGTTCAACGTTTCCTTTTTCCACACCAGAGTAAAAGAAACTCCACAACGGCGTTACCTATTTCTATGATCTATTCTTTGGTAAAAAATTGAAGTCCACCTCTAAAACAAATGCCATTCCAAACCATCCCTTTCTTCCGTTGCGCATTTCCATCACCGACTCTTATGACATCCTAAAAAAGGAAACATCACGTCCTTCATGGTTTTTCGGTCGGACACAAAACTGTCATAATTAATTTTTGTCCTTTTTCCCCTCAAAACGGTACTTAGTAGGTGAAGGGAGGTGAACGAACATGGCTGAAATTAAAAATTCCAGGTTGTCTTTAAATTTTGTAGTAGGTTTCACAGACGAAGGGGAGCCGATCTTTAAAGCGAAGCATTATCGCAACATCGATCCTCAGGCAGGTAGCGAAGCTGTATATGACTCAGCAATGGCCCTTGCCAGCTTGCAGCAGCATGAAGTTGAGCGTGTAGAACGAAGCAACACATACGAGTTAGGTTTGTAAACTCGACCAAGCCGTATGACAGTTGCAACCTAAGTCAGAAAACAAAGGAGGTGAATGAAAATGACAAAGCGATTAGAACTGTTGTTCATTAATGAAGGGGGCAAAAACGTGACTATTTCCGTTGACGATCCGAAAGAGCCGGTCAATGCCCAAGAGGTAACGGAGGCGATGGATGCGATTATACTTCACAACGCATTTGTTTCCCCTCAGGGCTATCTCGTGCAAAAGCGTGGTGCACGTGTTGTAGAACGTAATGTAGAAACGGTAGATATTGCAATTTAATGGTTCTTAACCGTAAAAAAAGAAAGCGAAGCTGTCCATTTTAGTCAGCTTCGCTCTATCCCTATATTAAGTTAATAATAAAGTCTTGTATTACAATATTACAATATGGAAGCATCGGAACCGTCCCCTCGCTTCCTAATTATTAACCGTTGATTTTGCTACCTTCTCATACTCTAGTTTCATTCGCTCCTGGAGTTGCTCCACAATTTCTTGGTGCTCTTCTTCATCAACATCGACGTAGTAGATACCGTTCAGCATCTTTCCCTCACCAGTAATACGAAGGGTTTCCACATTGTCACCTGTCAACGACGATAAATTCCTGACTAAGCTCAGCATCGTGGAAGTATCCATGTTTGTACGGATATTATCACCCATAATGTCCAATACTTCAGGTACTCGAGTTACGGTACGAATACTTGTCGTTTGATTTAGAACCTCTTTCATTACCTGCTGCTGACGGCGATTACGACCAAAGTCCCCTTCGTTGTCTGCTCGGAAACGAACATACTCCAAAGCATTGGTTCCATTCACCCGTTGTACACCTGGATACAAGTACACTCGATCAGGGTGTAAATTATGGAATATTCTTCGCTCCACGTCCAATTCAATGCCACCTAGGAAATCGATAAATCTCACAAATCCAGTAAAGTTAATGGAGACGTGATAATCAATGGGGATATCTAAATACTTCTCGACCGTATCTACTGCAGTATTGACACCCTTGGCATAGGCATGGTTGATCTTATCGTATTCGCCAGTACCGGCGATTTCCACATACGTATCACGGGGAATGGAGAGTAAAGTAGACTCGCCCTTATCTAAGTCAATGGCAGCAACCATTAACACATCAGATCTACCTACGAATCTGCCATGCTCACTATCTACCCCTGCAATCATGATGGAAATGGTATTACCGTTCCGCACACGTTTTTTCACCAATTCCAAGTCCTCTTCTTCTTCTTCAACGGTATCATCTACTTCTTCATTTTCCATATCGCTGACATCTTGAATTTGATTAAGGGCTTGATAAAATTTTGCGCCAACATAACCACCGTAAGCTGCTCCTATTACGAGGAAAGATGCCACAATATAAAGAAGTACCCTATAAACTTTATTCTTTTTCTTTTTGCGCTGGTTATTTCTCGTATTAGATCCCATCGTATCCCCTTGCAATCTATGAAAGTATAGTATTCGTCGCTAATTCCTTTTGTTATTCTATTAAATTTGACTGATTCTGTCAAATAATGATCATCCTTCACAAATAGAGAAAACCCAAGTTTTACAACGGATGGACTTGGGTTTTAACAATATTTTAAACAGAATTTACCTTTTAGTACGTGTTAAGTAAGTATCAGGGCAATGGCTTCGAGTTTGTTCATGTTTGGAAAAGCCCCCATTTTTGAACAGACTCTTTTAATATCCACCTGTACTTGCATAGTTGATGGAAATATTTAGGTTCGAATTTCGTTCCCGAAGGGCGTCAATCATCTCTTTATCTTTAACGCCTTCTTTCATAACCACTTCGTACTCTAATTGAATCATCGTTCCTAAGTTGGTGGTCTGAACACGATTTAACGAATGGTAAATTAAGTACTGGGCAAAGATATCGTCAAAGGCACCATCATACTGAAGGTTTTCTGGTACTGTTATCTTCAATACACGAGGTTCTCCTTCTTTTTTCCCGTAATTAAATAAGTAAAGAATATAAATTAAGACGCTTAATGTAATGGTAAAGATCGCTGCTAACAAGTAAAAACCTAACCCACAGGCAATACCTGCCGCCATTCCAAAGAAAATAAAGGCAATATCCTTAGGGTCACTCATGGCACTTCGGAAACGGATGATGGAAAAGGCACCTACTAGACCAAAGGCTACTGCAATATTGTTTCCAATAACAATCATTATTAGGGATACAACAACCCCCATGATGATAACTGTATGGACAAAGGATTGGGAATAGCGTGGCCCTTTATACGTCAGTTTATACAGCTGGGTAATGATAATCGTAAGAATAAAACTCATAAAGACAGCTAAAAATCCATCTACAATGGTAACTCGTGTTGTTATATCGTGATCTCTTAAAAACGCAATAATCGTATCCATTATTTCTCTCCTCTATAACAAGACCAAACTATTTCACCAGGGAAACGAGTTCTTTGTTTTCTGTATTTGTAAGTTCCTCCAGTAAATCTACACTAGTACAAAATTTTGACACGCTTTTCTTCTCACACCCTAATTCGCTTAAAAGACGAGACAGCCATAAAGGTACACTGTGATTTACTTTAACTTCCAATATAACAAGATTAGGATCTACAAAGTAAAATCCTTGCGGTCCATTTTCAATCCGTAGATCATCTTTACGGCAACGGAGATTAAAGTCAAAGGTAACCCTTAAATCTGCATCGTCGATACCCGATAAAGCCTGTCGATCGTAGCTGACGATGTTGTCAGGCCTCAAGTCATACAACGTTCGAAAGGAATCAATTTCCCGGAAAATTTGCATGTTGGAGACGGAAAGGGAACCTCCATCCTCCACTTGGTTGTATATATATTTATAGGCATCCTTTAATTTGATGTTCGTCCTTCGTTTATTAACACGCTTTTTATATTTTTTTTTCTACTTCAAAATATGCATCGTCCTCTAAGGTGGCCGAATTATATATTCGTAGACGCAGTTTTTGTCTAAACCGCTTTTTATTTCGTGTTTCATAGTAGATTGTTTTATCAGGAGAGTCAAAGTAAAGACTGATAATGGTGTATCGTCCATCTCCATTCCCATATTTGTCGAAGGTCATTTTTTCCTTTAAACGTTCAACCATCGCCTCATACATGTGAAATGGGATTAAGTACTTTAATTCGTATCTGCTAAAAATTTCACCAGCCATACTACTCCTCCTCTCATGACTATTTCTAGATTGTTAATGTGATATCAACCATCTAAAAGTTAAGTTTGTAAATTATATGTAAAGAATGTATTATTAACATGGAGTTTATAATTAACGTACTATATTATATAGTATTTTCATAGATGATGTAAATGCAAGTATAGATTTGGTAATAATCCGAAGGAGCGCTTTATGAGTACGAAAAATCAAAATTGGCACTTATTTTTATTATCCCAGTATTGTTTGCTGCCTGGGTACTTAGCTACGTAGTAGCATCAGGTCCCATTATTACAGACGAAGCGTTAGAAGAAGCCATTCGCCTAGAAATCAATTATGAAAAAGGAGAAATTCGGCCTGATCAGCTTGTCAATATTCAGTCTCTCCGAATTAGAGATGCAAACATCGAGAATATTGATGGTCTACAATATATGACATCTCTAGTATCCCTAGACTTACGGGATAACAACATTAGTGATATTTCTTTATTAAGTGACCTGAAAAGATTACAAGATTTAAATTTAAGAGGCAACAATATTACCGATATTGAAGCGTTGGCCAATTTAACATCCTTAAGAGAACTAAACTTACGGGAAAATCAAATCCATGATATCTCTACATTAACTGGTCTATATATGCTACAGGACTTAAATCTAAGGCATAATCGTATTACCAATATTGAAGCCCTGAGAAACTTAGAAAGTTTAAGGGAAAGACTGTACCTAGAAGGCAATCAAATAAGTGATTTTAGTCCGATTGCTGATTATTTGATGGAAGTAAATGATCACGATTTGGATATAGGTTCATAATTTATAAGTTGATACCTACAAGATTTCTGAATAGCAAAACAGACTTGGCAACCACCAAGTCTGTTTTTATGTTATAGTCCCGCTGTTACATCAGATCTTCTCTTTTTAGCTTGAACAACTGCCTTTTTGTCGTTCACTTCTGTACCTTCGGCTTTTGACTTATCTAAGATTACCACAAAGGTTTTCAGTAAAATAACAATATCTAACCAAAAACTGTAGTTTCGAATATAATAAAGGTCAAAACGTAATTTGTCTACCACATCTGTTGAATATTTCCCCATAATTTGTGCATAACCAGTTATCCCCGGCTGTACCGTATTACGATGGGCATAAGAATAGTGTTCTTTCGTGATTTGCTTTGTGAAAAACTCCCGCTCTGGTCTCGGGCCTACAAGTGACATATCACCTTTTATTACATTGAATAGCTGGGGAAGTTCATCAATTCTAGTTGCTCTCATGAACTTTCCTACTTTGGTGATCCTTGCATCATTTTCTGTCGCCAGTACAGGGCCAGTCAGTTTTTTCTGCCCCTTCAACCATGGATCGGAATTTATAAATGGTAAATGGCTTATTGTTTTTCCCTAATCGTTCTTGCTTATAAATAATACTACCCTTTGGATCTTCTAATTTAATAATCAAGGAAACTACTAAAAGCAATGGTGAAATTACCATTAATAAGATAGCTGCCGAGACAAAGTCAAACACTCTTTTAAAAAACATTTGATCCCATGTTAATCCAAATGGCTTAACAGACATGACCATTGTATCTTCTAATGGAGAAACGGTTGATCTTTGTAGCAATAACTCATATAAAGTTGGAATAACATATACAACCTTATTACGTTCCATGGCATGATATATTATTTGAGATTTTTTCTCTTTACCGATGTTCGTACATAAAAGAACATAATCAACCTGACTTAAAAGCTGATCAATTTTCTTCATGGATGTGTTCGGCTGAACATGTGTTACACGTGTCCCTTTCAACATTGGGTGCTTTATTTTTCCAATCATTTTTTGTGTATGTTCATCATCACCAACTAAGAGTACATTCCCTACTGCATTTCCTCTAGTAATCTTCAAATAAACCATTTTAAATAAAGTCATTAAAATGATTGTGAAGATACTTGCAATCAGAATAACGGATCTTGGTAATGCAAACTCTCTGAACAAATAAGATGCTGACATAGTAAGGAAAGCCATAAAAATAGTTGCCACAACAATCTTTATGGTTATATCTCCCATGGAGTTTTTCCGGTCTAAGGCATATAATTCATAGACTGCAATAAAGAATAGACCAATTAATAAAATCCAAGGTAATAAAGATATAAAGGATTCCCAGTCTTCGCAGGTAAACTACCACCATATCTTATATAAAAACGCAGCAACGTATGCAATTAAAATACATAGTACATCCCCTAAGATGATGATGAACTTATGATTACGTAATTCACTTATGTTAGACATGTTAACTCCTCTCCTTTAACAAGTAGAGCAACGATTATTATTTATTTTGGTACATACTACTTAATTAGACGTTCTAAACGACAATTGGTTTCAAACAAAAAATCATCAATAATAACTATACTAAATTTACTGGTAAAAGAAAACAAAAACCTGTGTAATACCACAAAATGTTACATATTCACATAAATACCCTTCTTGCCAAGTATTAACACAAGAAGGGTAATTTATGCTTTAATATTAAATTCGAGAAAGAGAAAAGCTTTATGTCTTATGAATTTACGATTTTTTCACGATACCATGTTGATTTTCATAAATTTCTCTTATATATTGAAAAACATCATCTGACAAGTCATCCCGCTGTAGAGCAAAATCGATCGTAGCTTTAATGAACCCAAGCTTGTCTCCAACATCATAGCGGATACCATTAAAGTTATAAGCTAAAACAGCTTGTGACTGGTTCAATACCTTTATGGCATCTGTCAGTTGTATTTCATTAGATGCACCTGGAGGTAATGTTTCTAGGATATCAAAAATCTCTGGCCGTAAAACATATCTCCCCATAATAGCATAATTTGAGGGAGCATCTTCTATAGCTGGTTTTTCCACAAAGGAAGCTGCATGAATGACATTCGGTTCAATCTCTGCTCCCTTTGGTGAAACAATCCCATATTTAGAGACATCTTCATCAGCCACTTGTTGAACACCTACCACGGAGGAATGATACCTGTCGTACACATCCATTAACTGTCTCAGGCAAGGCGTCTCCGATTGGACAATATCATCCCCTAAGAGGACGGCAAACGGTTCATTGCCGATAAACTTTCTGGCACACCAGATGGCATGACCAAGCCCGTTAGCTTCTTTTTGACGGATATAATGAATGTTAGTCATACCAGAAATGGCTTGTACTTCTTTTAATAACTTTGTTTTATCCTTCTTCTCTAGTGTTTCCTCTAATTCAAAGGATTTATCGAAGTGATCTTCAATGGCACGTTTTCCTCGCCCTGTAACAACAATTATATCTTCTATGCCAGAAGCAATTGCTTCTTCAATAATGTATTGAATGGTTGGTTTATCTACAATTGGTAGCATTTCCTTTGGTTGCGCTTTTGTCGCTGGAAGAAATCGTGTACCTAAACCTGCAGCAGGAATAATTGCCTTTTTTACTTGCATGTTCTACTCCCCTTCCATAACTTAATCAATTAAAGTTCATTATAATACTGATTTAACGATTAATCTAGCTAAGTAACTAATGCAAAATAGAAATTAGTTCAGATTTAAGTATATTAAAACCAAGCTTTGTGCTTGTGATAAATTGTACAATACATATTACTTATAGAAGCAGAACATTTAGCTACCAACTTAATCAAATACTTTGCAATAAATTATATCCATTGATAATATAATTTTACTCTTAAAAGGAAGCAAGCAACGAGTAATAGAGAAGTGAACGTTACTTAGCCGCCTCCAAAATCCTAGCAACAAATCTTTTACAATTGTATATCCTAGTAAAGGACGTTGTTGTGTTGTAGTGATAATAGCTGCATAAAAAAGTTAATTATTAAATCCCAATAGTATTTAATACTTTATTCTAAAAAGGAGGGTGTCCCTAGATGCAAGTTTTATGCATATGGGAACCCTCTCAATTTATTAATCATTATTTCTAGTTAAATCTTGGGATATCAAAAGTTTTTCTCAAATGAGGTAAATTTTGATAATGTCTAAACAGCATACTAGTTTGCTTCGATGCCCATCCTATATCAGTAGCATATTGATGTAAACCTGGATTATTCGGATTCCACCTCATCTTATATAATGTGTTTTGTTGATGAACAGAATTATGGACATAGCGTTGTGCAATAAAGCCAGCTCCGCCAACTATTGCAGAATCAGCAGAAAACCATTCTTCTTCGTATGCACGAATAGAGCCACACACATGAGGACAAGCATCTATAGCACCAATTCCAAACATGTTATAAGTTTTTCTAATATTATTTGCCTGCTTTAAATCAAAGTCTTCTACTTTTTCAATTGAAGTCCAGGCTCTTGTAATTGGGTCTCTTTCCGCAATAAACGTCCCCTCAGGTGCTATAGAAACAAATTTATGATCATGGATCTTCCCTACCTGAATTCTTCCGTCAGCCAAAGGAGATCGAATGCCATGTCCCGTTTCTAAAAAAGCATGGGACAATAGATAAAACTCGTTTACACGATGCCTTGTACCAGCCTCCTCAAATGCTTCTCCTTTATTTTCAAGAATCCCTTTACCAACTAACTCTTGATTTAAATACTCTACAGAAACACCTGATGATTCCGATAACACAAGGAATTGATACATATCCCGATGGTCTGGAGTTAAATTCATCCCATTGGGATCAACATTTCTTCTAATATCTGCTGGGCGAGCAAATTGCCAATGTTCTCCATGATTAAATAGTATCGCATACCAAGTTCGATCCATGCTTAGATTTGTATCTCGTTCTGTTCCAATGATTGTTACTGTATCTCCTAACCTTAAAGTTCCAATGCTTGCGATCCTTGTATTAGGTTCAAACCTTACATTTAAGTTATTAGTACCCACAACTGTACCTTTGTCACCATTCGCTCAATGTGTTCACTCCAAACATAGGCTATTCTTTGCGAATACATATCCGTTCTTGGTCCACGATGGGCTTGGATGTTAACCATATGGTCTAATGAATAATCATAGTCAGTAAAAATTATTAATTCTTTAAGTAATTCTTCTATTTTAGCTAATGTCACACTATCCGCAATTCCATTTACTACTAAACCATTATCACTTTGGAATGCTCTTACTACGGCTTCTGTACCATCACCAAATACAGTGTTAATATTAGCTAAATTCCAGTTTGCATAGCCTAGGCGTACTAAATTTCTTTTCAGTTCTTGGATAGCACTACTCCTATTTCCATTTTGCATAGGACTATTTAAAACTTCTTGCACTTTTCGTAATGTCACTTCTTCAGCAATGCCGTTAACCACTAAACCATAATAACTTTGGAAAAATCTCACTGCTTCTTCAGTACCCACTCCAAAAGTTGGGGAGACAGCATTAATATTCCAAGTTGTAAATCCTAACCGAGTAAGGTTTCTCTTCAGTTCTTGGATTGAGGAACTACTGTTTCCTCTTTGCATAGGACTGGATAGAATCTCGTCTATTTTCCTTAGAGTAACACTATCAGCGATTCCATTTTCCACCAATCCATAATACCTTTGAAAGTCCCTTACAGCCTCCTCGGTTCCTGCACCAAAAACTGGAGACACATTATTTATATTCCAGTTTGTAATTCCTAATCGCGACAAGTTCCTTTTTAATTCCCGGATTTCTTCACTACTATTCCCAATTTGCATTGAGCTGGAAAATGTATCTTCAATTTTTCTTAATGTAACATCATCAGCGATTCCGTTTACAACTAAACCGTAATACTTTTGAATTTTCCGGACTGCTTCTTCCGTTTCTACTTCAAAAGTTCTAGAAACATTATCTATATTCCAGGTTGCAAAGCCTAGATGAACAATTTTTCTTTTCAGATCTTGAATTGCTTCACTATTGTTACCTAATTGCATTGGACTATGAAGATTACCTTCGATTCTTTGCAAGAGACTCCAATCTGCAATTCCTGTTTCTTCAAGACCATAATACCGTTGAACATCTAGTATTGCAGCTTTTGTTCCTACACCGAATGTAGGGGATACATTATTGATATTCCAGGTGGTAAATCCTAGTCTAGTAATATCTCTTTTCATTTTTCTAACAGCAGGAT
Organism: Bacillus sp. (in: firmicutes); assembly: GCA_021208645.1. GTDB lineage: Bacteria > Bacillota > Bacilli > Bacillales > Salisediminibacteriaceae > Evansella. Next base: position 14,022 of record JAJOJL010000055.1, read on the forward strand.
TGGTATCACCCATTTTTAATGGTGTTGTTAACAGTTTATCTACTTTCTTTAAAGTAAGTTCTTCAACAATACCGTTTACAGGTAACCCATAAAATTTTTGAAAACTTCGAACAGCAGCTTCTGTACCAGCTCCAAATGTGGTAGATATATTGGGAATATTCCAGTCTGCAAAGCCTAGGCGAACAATATTTCTTTTAAGTTCTAAAATTTCAGAGCTACTGTTCCCATTTTGCATCGGACTATATAGATTAGCCTCTATTCTCCTCAATAATTCCCAATCTGCGATTCCATTTTCCTCGAGACCATATAATCTTTGAACGTCTTTTACTGCTGCTTTCGTTCCTACACCAAATGTTGGAGAGACATTATTAATATTCCAGCTGGTAAATCCTAGTCTAGTAATATCTCTTTTCATTTTTTGGACGATTAGATTACTATCTCCTGTTTTTAACGGTGTTGCCATGAGCTCCTCTATTTTTCTTAATGTAACTTCCTCAGCAATTCCACTTACAGGTAACCTATAGTAGCTTTGAAAGCTTCGAACTGCCGCCTCAGTCCCTGCTCCAAACGCCGGAGAAATATTTAATATGTTCCAATTAGCAAAGCCTAGTCTGGCAATATTCCGTTTCATCTCTTGGATTTCAGCACTGCTTTGCCCATTTCTCATTGGACTATTTAACACATCTTTAATTTTCTGTAAAGTTCCTTCATCTG
>JAJOJL010000107.1 GCA_021208645.1 Bacillus sp. (in: firmicutes)
CCCTTTCCGCGGGAGGTTGTGGAGCCTCCTCGGCTGTTCTGTCTCTGCCTCTGCTAGCATCGCTTCGATGCTGCATACGTCGAGACAACTCGAAGCATTTGCGTGAAGTAAACGCTCGTGCCTGAGGGGTCTCCACATAACCTCTTTTCCCGCAGGACTCTGAGATGCTCCCTCGAGTCTGCCCACGCACGAAGAAAATGTGAAGCATTTTCGAGGAGTGTCGTGCCTTACGCTACAATCAACTTTTTTAACTATAGTTTCTGTAAAAAAGTCGGTGTTTGAGTTTTTTTGAACGGAATTGAAGTAACAAGTGAATCCATTAAAAAACTAGTTTTAAAAAACACTCTAAATATTAAAGAAGGACGATGTGGCTAAATGAGCCCTTCGTCCTTCTTTTTAGGTTTTCTTTAAGAATCACTGACTCTTTTACCAGCTACACCGTAATGGTTTGGTGACATTTCTTCAATAATGACTGCGACCTTTTCCTTTGGAGCCTTTGTTGTTTCTGAAACGGCGTCAGTAACCTTCGCTACCAGATCTCGCTTTTGCTCATCGGATCTTCCTTCAAGCATTTTAATCGTTACAATTGGCATCCATATTCCCCTCTCTAAAAAACATTTTTAATAGTTGCTTATAGACAGTTCTTATTATGTGAAAAATAGAGTCTAGTCACTCACGTTTTTCCATAATACAAGGGTACCCTTTTGTGTGAGGACAGTAAAGTGTAGGTTTTTATTAAGGATTTTGAAATGTGTAAGGTTTTAAGGTGATGTAAGGTGTTTTTTATACGAAAATTATATTTTATGACATTTTTTCAAACAGAGTTGATTGTAGCGTAAGGCACGAGACTCCTGCGGGAAAAGCAACAGCCGAAGACCCCGCAGGAACGAGGAGGCTGAAGCGTTGCCCGCGGAAAGCGAGTGCCTGTAGCGGAAATCAACTTCCGAATTAGAACAACCAAATGTAATTTTCTTGGTAGTGGTGGCTGTAAAGCCATGGTTGTTTTATATACTAGTTCAAATTTCGGCAAATTTGATTTTCATATAGTAAAATCAAATAGTGGAGTTTCTCATTTATGTATAGTAAAAACAATTGTGATAAACTTAAAAAAACAGTATTTGGATGAAGGAAAGTGAGGGTTTGCGATGGATGATTTTTTTCAAAAGAAAAAGGGTGAAAAAAGGGGTCAAGGATTCAATATATTAAGCAGTGATTCGACTGACGGCCATGGTGGCTATGGTGCAGGGACGTTGAACCTTAACAATGTCTCGCCTGTTTTTGTGGATGTGGAAGGGGAAGAAGCCTTTGTTGATATGGGGGCCTCCATGCTAGAAGCGTTGTGGAAAAGGGAATAAAGTTTTTGCCAAATAAAGAAGAGGTTCCGAATGGGAAGCCGTATTGGCTAGTATGGGTGACGGTGGATCAGCGGAATGGGGGCCCTGCATATGCAGGCGTAACTGCTTGTGAAATGACAGTGGATCGTGAAATCCGCAGAGGCTATAAAAACTTCCCAGAGCATGTGAACAATATGGATCGTTCGATAAGGGTAGGATTATCGTTGATCATATGGATGAGAAGTCTAAGGGAATATTAGTTGATTACTTAAAGGGCTTCAATGAGGAGATGTGGAACCGTTCTGACGATAAGCTGAAGCAGGATTTATCCGTGTAAAAACGGATGTGATTTCAAGTCGAGGCTAATTGTGAACAAAATGTGAACATCTGTGTAACTGGTTGAAAAAAATATATTCAAATAATAAACTGAAATTCAGTACACTTTAAAATACTAAGACACGAAAACAGACGAGGGCATTGCCTTCGTCTGTTTTCCGTTTGTTGTTTGTTAATGCTATTACTATTAAGTAAACAACTTTTCTCATTTTTGAAGTTAGTTAAGCCAGTCAAAGATTTTATCCAGCCATTTATCCCTTTTCTCTTCCTCAGATTTTTGACTAGGGTCTCTCCTTTTTTCTACATCTGCTTCCGTAGGAAGATGCTCCGAACAATATTCAGTAGGCTCAGTACCGGCATAAAATAAAGTAGGCCGTTGTACTGGACAATTTTCCGTGGCAAGCAACCCGTTAAAAGGGTTGATGGAAACTTCCACAACATTATTTGGAATGTCAAACTCAAGATGTGCTTCGTCCTTTAAGGCATTTTGCATAAAATGGCCCCAAATATCTTTTGAATAATTACCATCACCTGTTCGTAAAAATCCCCGATCATAGCCAACCCATACCCCAGTCAAAAGCTGCGGTGTATAGCCTATCATCCAACTGTTAGTTTCGTTAGATCCACTTTTTCCTGCAATGGGTCTGTCAAACATATAGGAAAGGCTACCACCTGTAACAGAGGCATAGCTTGAAAGCTCTGGCTCAAACATACCTTTCATTAAGTCAGTCATTATCGCAGCAAGATCGGCATTTATTGTTTGGTGTGCCTCTAAATCCGCCTCATATATAACGTTTCCATCTCGATCCTTCACTAATGTCACGTAATGTGGTTTGACCGTGTATCCACCATTAGCAAAGGGACTGTAACTGTTTGTCATTTCTAAAACTTGTGCATCAAACGCCCCTAAAGCAAGGCTAGGGAAATTAGGGTCCATTGGACTTTCAATACCAAAACGCTGGGCTGCTTCAACCAATTTATCAAAGCCCAACAGAAAATGGACCTTCATGGCATAGATGTTATCAGAAACAGCTAAAGCCTGGAGCATGGTGACATAATCGTCAGCATAATAATTATTAAAGTTACCAGGAGTAGTATAGTCCCTTCCTTCATCATAAATGAACTTCGTTTCTTCACTTAATAGCATGGAATTAGGTCGGAAACCATGTTCCAGTGCTGCATAATACAATATGGGTTTAATGGCGGAACCGGGATGTCTTCTAGCCTGAGTTGCCCGGTTAAAGGGACTTTCATCATAGTCTTTCCCGCCGATCATGGCGCGAACTTCTCCCGTTCTAGGATCCATTGCCACTAATGCGGTTTGCAGTTCCCCCCGACTAGCAAGTTTTGTTTTTACCAATTCCTCTGCATATTGTTGCATCTCATAGTCCAGCGTCGTATGAATTTGGAGCCCGCCATGCTCCACTAACTGAGGGTCAATTCCTAAGTCCGTATTTAACCATTTCATGACCTCATCTTGAAAATAAGGGGCAACACGCTTAGCTTTTATTTCATCATCCTTTGGAAACAGTAACTCTTCTTCTGCTAAAGCTAGCATTTCTGAGGAGGTAATGAAACCGGCTTCCTTCATTGTAAATAAAACCGTTTCCTGCCGATGTTTCGCCCTTTCCATATTTACAAACGGCGAATAAATATTAGGTCCCTTTGGAATTCCAGCAAGCAGAGCTGCCTCTGCAGTTGTTAATTCTTCGGCATTTTTTTGAAAATAAACGTTGGCAGCAGCCTCGATGCCGTAAGCTCCATGACCGTAATAAATCGTATTTAAGTAGCCTTCGAGAATTTCTCGTTTTGTGTAATGTAGTTCTAAGCGAAGAGCATACAATGCCTCATTCCACTTTCGGGACCATGTTTTTTCATGATTTAAAAATAAATTTCTCGCATATTGCTGGGTTATGGTGCTAGCACCCTGTACCATAGAGTTGGATTTGAGATTAGCTACGACTGCACCACCAATTCGAAAAAAGTCAAAACCGAGGTGATCATAAAACCTCCGGTCTTCAACAGCGATTGTTGCCTCTATGATGGCATCTCCCATATGTTCCAATGGCACCCAATGCCGATTCTGACCTTGATGAAATTCGCCAATGACCTCTTCGTTGGCAGAATAGATTACTGTCGTTTCTGGCACAGATAAACTAGGCGGTTCCAGCTGATAGGCATAGGCGACTACGGCCGCTACAACTCCTAAAGCAACCGTTGTTGCTACGATACTTGAAAAAAAGAACCTGCGAAATAATCGTCGTCTTTTTCTAAATGCAGTTCTTGTTAATACTTCCACCATTCATCACCTCTGCGACAGAAAAGGAAACATTCCCCATAATTATTACCACAGTTTTCCACAACGAAATGGTCATTATACTTGAAGGTTTGAAAATAAAAGGAATTTACTAATTGTTTTGGGGAATTAGAAAGGATAATTTATATTTGATTTTCAACGGAAAAGGCGGATTCGTTAAAGTAGAGAGGAAATCTACCTTGTATTTTGATGAAAGAGGCATTTGCGTTAAAGTAGCGAGAAAAAAGCAGATGCAATTTAAAGGAAGAGGCTGGATTCGTTAAAATAGAGCAGGAAATTAGCTTGTACTTTAAGGAAAGAGGCTGGATTCGTTAAAATAGAGCAGGAAACTATCTTGTATTTTAACGAAAGAGGTTAGATTCGTTAAAATAGGGCAGGAAATGAGCTTGTATTTTAATGAAAGAGGGTGGATTCGTTAAAATAGAGCAGGAAACTATCTTGTATTTTAACGAAAGAGGTTGGATTCGTTAAAGTAGGGAGGAAACCGCTATTGTATTTTAACGAAAGAGCTAGATTCGTTAAAAGTAAGTGACAATTCATGCTTCTACATCAACGAAACCATAAAATCCCAGTAAATAGGATACCTCCCTTATAGAGTTGGCCGGTTCGAATAGCACTGACATAAACTATTTCAAATATACTTACCCTGGTATACTTTCAATTAAGCTATTAGAACTTCCCGAAAAATAAGGATAAAAGCCCTTGAAAAGGCTGAAAATACAAATGAGAAATAAAGAGTCCAGCAATCCGCTTTGTCTAGCTGTTTTGCCTCTATTGAAACAGGGAAAAGGGTGGACAAACAAAGCATAATAGTAGAAAAGTAGAGGTGTTTCATATGGAATTTTGGTTTACGGAAAAACAAACGAAGGATTTCGGAATTACCATGCGTCTCAAAAAAACATACGTGAGCGAGCAAACGGATTTTCAAAAGCTAGATATGGTTGAAACAGAGGAATTCGGGAACATGCTACTCCTCGATGGTATGGTTATGACGACAGAAAAAGATGAGTTTGTATATCACGAAATGGTGGCACATGTACCGCTTTTTACCCATCCCGACCCGAAAAAGTTCTTGTAGTGGGAGGCGGAGACGGAGGCGTGATTCGAGAAATCCTTAAACACCCCGAAGTGGAGAAGGCGACTCTCGTTGATATTGACGGAAAAGTTATTGAGTATTCAAAGGAATACTTGCCATCCATTGCGGGAAAACTCGATGATCCCCGCGTCGATGTGCAGGTGGATGATGGGTTCATGCACATTGCAAAGAGTGAAAATGAGTACGACGTGATTATGGTCGATTCCACGGAACCGGTAGGCCCTGCCGTCAACCTATTTACTAAGGGATTTTATGAAGGTATTTCCAGGGCTTTGAAGGACGACGGGATTTTTGTGGCGCAAACAGATAATCCATGGTTTCATCAAGACTTGATTCGCAACGCATTCCGGGATGTGAAGGAGACCTTCCCCATCACCCGCTTGTATATTGCTAATATTCCCACCTACCCAAGCGGCATGTGGACATTCACTCTCGGCTCGAAAAAACATGACCCTCTGAAAGTAACGGAGGATAGGTTCCATTCCATCGAAACGAAGTATTATACACCGGAGTTACACCACGCGGCCTTTGTGCTCCCGAAATTCGTGAAGGATTTGACGGAGTAACGGATAGCATCCTAGGGCAATGCTTCTTTTGGAAAAAAATTGTTGTTGCTGCATCACCCATGTTGAAACAGATCAATAAGTTCAAGCCGCCTCCATATGTAGAAGGGCGGCTTTTTTGGGACAGAGATGAAAGTTCATCGCAGTAATAAATTTTTTTCTAAATAGGGTAAAAAACATGGGAAATAGGTTAGGCTTGAAGGAAGCAGGGAAAAATTCGATATAATACATAAGTTATTAGAAAAAGGGCAGGGATCATTAAATGGAAGCAACAAAGGGAATTCCAGTAACCATACATATGAAAACGACTATCCATGATGGTGGTCAGACAGAGGAAACAGCGTTGAAGTCAGAAGGTCAGTTATACCAAAAGGGCACGACGACCTATGTTCGCTTTGAAGAGCCTTCCGAGGAGGAGGGGTATGGGACGTCCATGCAGACCATAAAAATTCAGGATAACGAAATATCTGTCTCCCGCAATGGGGCAGTAACCATGAATCAGCGGTTCATTCCAGGAGTGGAGACGGAAGGGATGTTGCATAGCCCCTATGGACAAATGACGATGCTCACGAAAACGTCTGGAATTGAATTTCGTTGGAACAAAGCTTTGGGAGCAGGGAGACTACGGCTGCAATATGGACTTCACCTGCAAGGAAATGATGCTGGAAACTATGATTTGCGTGTGATTATAAAGGAGGTTGAACATAAATGAGTCAGGTTGAGCAATTGAAAGAACAGTTAAAAGGGGAAATAGTCGCTGCCATTGTAAAGGCAGGAATAGCGACAGAGGCAGAAGTGCCGAACGTAGTAATCGAGTCACCGAAAGAGAAGGAGCACGGGGATTATGCCACAAATATGGCCATGCAGTTGGCGAGAATCGCTAAAAAAGCGCCGCGCATGATTGCTGATGAGATTGTGGCGAACTTCGATAAGGATGCGGCGAATGTGTCGAAGATCGACATAGCAGGACCTGGATTCATTAATTTCTTTGTAAAACAGGACTTTCTGACTGATGTGGTGACGACTGTATTAGAGCAAGGTGAGTCATACGGAAGGACTGAGTTTGGGGAAGGGAAGCGAATCCAAGTAGAGTTTGTTTCTGCCAACCCAACGGGGACACTCCATCTTGGCCATGCCCGTGGTGCAGCAGTCGGAGATTCGTTATGCAATATTCTTGAAAAAGCTGGCTATGAAGTGGCCCGTGAATACTATATTAACGATGCGGGGAATCAAATTGAGAATTTGGCGCGTTCCATCGATGCTCGTTATTATCAGGAGTTGGGGGAAGACGTGGCGATGCCAGAGGACGGCTACCACGGTCAGGATATTATTGGTTTTGCAAAGGAAATCGTAGATACGTACGGGGACAGATTTAAAGGTGCTCCTGAGGAGGAGCGGCTTGCATTTTTCCGTGAGTACGGGTTAAAAAGAGAGTTGGACAAGCTAAAGGAAGATTTGTCCGATTACCGTGTCCGCTTTGATAACTGGTTTTCAGAGACATCCCTTTATACATCTGGCAAGGTGGAAGCGGTTCTTCGGGAGTTGAAGGAGCGCGGTGAGACATACGAACAAGACGGGGCGGTCTGGTTCCGCTCAACGGCGTATGGCGACGATAAGGACCGGGTGTTGGTGAAAAGTGACGGTATGTATACGTACTTAACGCCAGATATCTCGTATCATCAGGATAAGTTCGCTCGCGGATTTGAAGAGTTAATTAACATTTGGGGCGCTGACCACCACGGTTATATTCCTCGAATGAAAGCGGCGATTCAGGCATTGGGATACGGTGCTGACCAAATGAATGTACAGATCATTCAAATGGTGAATCTGTTTGAAGACGGTGAAAAAGTAAAGATGAGCAAACGAACAGGTAAAGCTGTTACAATGCGTGAGCTGATGGAAGAGGTAGGAACAGACGCGACTCGCTATTTCTTCGCCATGAGGGCAGCTGACACCCATTTGGATTTTGACATGAGTTTAGCGAAGTCTCAGTCAACGGAAAATCCAGTTTACTATGTGCAGTACGCCCATGCGCGAATCTGCAGTATGCTTCGTCAAGGGGCAGAAGCTGGTTATACAGTTGACGCTGGGGCAGACTTCAAGCTGTTAGCGTCGGAGAAAGAGCTTGATTTGTTGAAAAAACTTGGGGAGTATCCGGCAGCAGTTACAGATGCTGCTCGAAAGCGTGCGCCGCACCGAATCACGAATTATGTGTACGACTTGGCTCAAGCGCTACACAGCTTCTATAATGCCGAAAAGGTAATTAATGAAGGGAATCGTGCGCTGACGGTGGCTAGGTTAGGGTTAATGGAAGCAGTTCGCGGAACCATTGCTGACGGATTGCGATTAGTAGGGGTAGAAGCGCCGGAAAAAATGTAATAGAGTTTGTTTGTCCAAAAAGATGCGTCTTGAACTATAAGACAAAAATTTGTTTGTTTGCGCCATGGGGGCGGGTTGCAGTTCGTATTAAGGGCTGCAGTAGTGACCCCATGGCGTTTTTGTTGTTTGGTGTAAAATGAGTGGGATTTCCAAATTAAGTAAGTCAACCATCAATCATTGCCGTTTAACCATCAATATCGGCCATTTAACCATCAATCCCCACCGTTTAACCATCAACCCCCATAAAACCACAATTAATTTTTTATATAAAAGAGGGAATTCATCAAGTAATGTCGAAAAAGTAGTCAAAATTAAAAGGATGTGATAGTTTTGATCATATTACCCCTCAAAATGCCCCTCATTATTAATCAATTAGAAGCACTCATACCGCGACTTCATCCAAATCACCCTAAATTGCCAGAAATTGAGTACGATTTAAACAAAAGACGCCGTGGTTACCGAGGAGAACGGTCCTTACTTTATCACTTGAGCATTATTGATGACACAGACGTCTATATTTTTCATAATTTGAGGACGAAAGTGAAGGATTGCCATTTTGAAACCGATACCCTCATTCTCACGAAAGAGTTTTTCCTTATTTTCCTAAGTCAAAAAACTATAAAGCAGAAGAATTAATCTTTGATCGGAACTTCAATCAAATTTTTAGAAGACTAAACGGTGAAATACAAACATTAGATGACCCGTTGCTGCAAGCAAAGCGCCATAAATCACTCCTCATTATGTGGTTGAAAAATCAGAAAATAACTTCCTTTATACCAATCGAAGAGTTTGTCGTTATTGCAAATCCGAATTGCAAAATCACCGCATCCCCAGACCATCCCACAGCACACCAAAAGGTCATCAGGCCACAAGGCATTTTGTCAGTATACGAAAATTGCCTGCACAAATTCCAAAAAGGTCCTATTCACAAGTACAGATCTAAAAAAGCTAGCTAAAAGCTTACTCAAACAAAATAAACATGAATTGCCAAATGTTCTCGAAATTTACCACCTATCTAAGCAAGATATCGCAAATGGGATTCGTTGTCCAGATTGTGGTGCCCTTCCTATGCTACGCATGAAAGGGATTTGGATTTGTCCAAATTGCTCCTATCTCTCCACAAATGCACACCTGAAGGCGCTAGAAGAATACGTCTATTTATATGGTACGGAAATTACCAACAAACAATTAAGGGAATTCCTACAACTACCGTCACGTTCTTGTGCAAAAGAAATTCTCAAGGTAAATTGCAAAAAGCAATCAGGGAAGGGGAACCAGACAATATACCATCTCTCCGATGATTTCAACTGATCTGAACCTAAGGCCACCAATCCCAAAAAAAACTTCCCCATCCAGCAAGCATGAATCCCATGCAAGAAGTACAAACTAACACAGATTGAATCGACGAAAACCATGCAACGCAAACAAACACAAACTATACTAACCAACAACGCAGGTGATACGATGCCGTGGACAAATGATGAGGGAAAAGCAGATATTTATTATGAAGTGGAGGGGAGCGGGCCGCCAATTGTTTTTATTCATCCGCCGGGAATGGGGCATGTCACTTTCCGTGGTCAGAAGGATGGACTAGCAGTAGACTGTACCGTTATCACCCCCGATTTAAGGGGGAATGGAAAAAGCGGAACAGATGAACGGGAACTATCCATGCAAATTGTTGCCGAAGACGTCATTAGGGTTCTCGATGATTGCGGAGTAGATAAAGCGTATGTTTGCGGCTATTCCAACGGTGGGTCGGTTGTGCAGGAGATGGCCATCAATTACCCGGACCGGGTCAGGGGAATCATCATCATTGGTGGCTTCCCGGAAGTGAACAGCTTCTTACTCCGAAACGAGTTCAAGCTTGGTATTTGGGCGGCTAGCAACAAACTAATGGGGCTTATTTCAAATGTTCTAGCAACAGCCCATGAAAAACGAACAGAAAACCGGAAAGAACTGGCCGAGTATGTCAAAAAAGTGACACCTGAGTTTTTAGAGGAATATTACCGAATGGGGTTATCCTATAAAGCGACAGATCGCCTCGGAAAAATTGTCTGCCCTTTGCTTCTCGTTTACGGGCAGCGGGATGATTACGTTCATCACTATCGACATCTGTTCGAAAAGTATATCACCGGTGAAGTAACCATGATCCTCGTTGGTAATGTTGCCCATCAAATCCCAACGAAAAAAGTTCATGCTTTTAACCAAATCATCAAAGAATTTGTGAAAGAAAACGAACAGCTCCCTAGTATCCCTTAACGAGAAAGGGGCCGGGAGCTGTTTTTCGATGCAAGGATTCTAATTTTTGACCTGTCGAGCGACCATAAAGTTAAAGAGATTTCCGTCCTAAACAACTCTACGCCTTCAACAATCGCAACCCATTTAAGATAACTAAAATCGTACTTCCCTCATGGCCGATGACGCCAAGGGGGAGGGTGAGGGTTTGGGCAAAGTTGGCTGCAATCAACAACAAAATTACCGAAACGGAAAAGACAAGATTTTGCTTAATGATCCGGTTCATTCGTTGAGACAGCCTCAACGACAGCCTGATTTTATCCAACTCACTTTTCATTAATACAAGGTCGGCTGTGTCGATGGCCACATCCGTTCCCGAGCCCATGGCAATCCCAATATCCGCTTTTGCTAATGCTGGGGCATCATTGACCCCATCGCCGACCATAATGACAGAAGCATACTTCTCCTTTAGCTTCTCCACCTCTTGCACCTTTTGCTCAGGTAGACTTTCAGAGATCCAGTCATCTACCCCGGCTTCTCGTGCAATAGAAGCGGCAGTTGCCTCATGGTCCCCTGTAATCATAATCGTTTTAATGCCCAACTTATGAAGCTCTGCTAACGTTTCTTTCGCTGTCTCCCGGATTTGGTCCTTAATGGCAAAGGAGCCTACAACTTCACCGTTCCTCGCCACATAAACAACTGTCTTTCCTTCCGCCTGCCACTTCTTCTGCTTCTCTACCCACCAATCAGCTAATCGATCCCGATCTCGTTCCATGAAGCCAACACTGCCAATCGTCCAATCAACAGCGTGATCCTCGCCTTCCGTTTCTGAATTATCTAACGAAGCTGCTACCCCGTAGCCCGTTATATCTTGAATAGAACTTACTTCAGGCAAGAGGCCGTCTACTTGTTTTTCACAAAACTCAACTAATGCCGTTGCTAAGGGGTGATTTGCCTGGCGCTCGATGGCCGTAACGGCAGCGAAAAACTCCATTTCGTCCACAGAATCTGCCACGTTATAATCGGTCACCTCAGGGTTCCCTGTTGTAATGGTACCTGTCTTATCAAAGGCAATGGCATCGGCTTTGGACAACTGCTCGAGAAAAACGCCACCTTTCATGAGAATCCCGTTCCGTGCTCCTGTAGAAATAGCCGAGAGTAGGGCGGGCATGACAGATGCGACAACAGCACATGGGGATGCCACAACGAGAAGAACCATGGCACGATAAAAGGTATCTTGAAAATTCCAGCCTAAAAAGAAATAAGGGACGATAACCATTAACGCAACGAAGCTTAACACAACAATGACGTAAGGCCCTTCTACCTTTTCGATCCACTGCTGGGTAGGGGGGCGTTCTGATTTTGCCTGTTGGACAAGTTGGATCATTTTCTGGAAAAGGGAATCTGAGTTACGCTTTGTCACTTTAACAGTCATGGAGCCTTTTCCATTCATGGTGCCGTTAAATACTTCCCCTCCATCCGTTTTGGCCACTGGAAGGGATTCTCCTGTAATGGTCGATTCGTCTACGGTTGTTTCACCAGTCAACACAATTCCATCAACGGGGATCCGTTCCCCTGGACGTATGAGGACTCTGTCACCAACTTCCACATCTTCTATTGAAATAACATGGAAAGTATCATCGTCATCAAGGACAGTAGCTTCGTTAGGAGCAAGCTCCACTAATCTGGATAAATCTCGCTCGCTTTTTTGCCATGTATACGTCTCCAAGGCACCACTCATTGAAAATATGAAAATGAGAATGGCTCCTTCTCCCCAATAACCGATGGAGGCGGCCCCGATAGCAGCGAGAATCATAAGTATTTCAACATTTAATGAGCGGTCCGAAACGAGATCTGTGATCCCTTCTTTCGTTTTATAATAGCCTCCGACGGCATAGGACAAGATGTACATAAGAAGCACAATAGATCCACTTGCCAAGTCCCAACGCTCTAAAACGTATGCAACTAATAGGAACAACCCTCCTGCGATGGAAAAAACTAATTCCCGATGTCTTGATACAGAATTTTTGGTTTGATGGCAGCATTGAATGAAAAACGACGGTGACGTATTAGTGTTAGTTTGTAATTCCAAGCTCCCCAGCCCCCTTAATTCAATTTTAAAAGCCTATTAGTCTCAACTATCCACATCTAACTGAGAATAAAAATCATCATCACAACCCCTATAAAGCAGAAATTGCTGACACCGAGGAAAAGGTGCCAGCATGTTTATACTAGGAAATAAGACAAGTTATTTAATTTTTAGTGTATATTAATAATATTACACCACTTTAGAAAAATGTTCCAACTAAAAATATTTTTTATTAATTAATAATAATTATTAATTTCACAAAGAGGAGTTAGATTCATTGTTTGTTTTCCCTAAAACGTCATACATCAAACAGCATTAAAAGGGTATGTAATTTGTATTTTAGCCCCTTCTCGGTATTTTGCAAAAATAATAAGGTGCCCAGGAAGTAGTGTGTTTGCACTTTTTGGGGCACCTTTGTAGCATGTGCTATTACATTCAACAGGACTGTAGCAGATCCCAGTTTTACTTCAGCTTATTTTGTCACTTTTATTTAACCAACTATTAAAGCAACGGAGATATAACCGTTGCAAACCCCTCTTTAATACGATCCAGTATAGAGCGTTTCTCAATGTTTTTCTTTGTAATTCGTTCACTACTGTTATAAAAATCCTGCTGAATTTCCTCTTTTACATCGTCGCACCATTTATGGTCAGCCACAATACAGTTGATTTCCAAGTTCAAATGAAAGCTCCGTTTATCGAAATTTGCTGTGCCTATATCAACAATCTTCTCATCGATAATCACAACTTTGGAGTGGTAGAATCCTTTTTTAAATTGACGTACATCTAACCCGGCTTCTATTAGCCTCCGAATATAAGGATAGGCAGCATCTTTTACTAGAGGGTGGTCAGGGCATTTTGGAATTAATATTTGAACGTTTATTCCTTTTTTCGCTCGTTCAATAAGAGCATCTTCCATTTCTTTACCTGGAATGAAGTAAGGTGTTCCAATAAAGATGGATTCATTCGCCTCTGCCATGAGGGAGAGCATCTTATCCTTAACGTGAGCACCATCCGTTGGTACAATTTTTACGTCCAAGCTGCCTGGAATTAGTTTAGGAAAGTAAGCAGGATTATCCTCCAAGCTTTCCCCTGAGGCAGCCTCCCAGTCCGTGATGAATTGCCTTTGCAAATCTGCAACTCCTTCTCCCATAAGGAACAGATGGTAGTCCCGCCAATAACCCATTTTCGGATCTCGCCCTAAATACTCATCACCAACATTATACCCCCCTATGTAACCTAATTTTCCATCAATAATTGTTACCTTTCTATGGTTTCTTTCATTCAAACTGTAGAACAAATAAGGGAATTTTGGTGGCTGTGACTTTGCAAACATAATCCCTGCTTTCTTTAACTCTCTTAATTCTTTACGAGATATTTTATTGCCTACCCAATCGACCAAAAGGCGCACAGTCACACCTTGACGCGCCTTCTCCTTAAGATTATTCAGCATTTTAGTCCCAATACTATCATCACGGAAAATATAGAAATTCATATGAATATGGTCTTGGGCCTTATCAATATGTTGAAACATATGATCAAATAATTTATCTCCTTTGGAAAAAAACTGTGCGTCACTTTTTCTAACTGGGGATTCCTCATAAGGCGACAAGGAAGCTTCATGGGCTTTTTTACCTAAATAGATATCTAAGATAATCCAAGCTACTAATAAAACAGCTATGAACAGTACAGTCAGCAATGGAATCCCTCCAAAATTTAATTTTGCCGCTTATATATCTTTACCTAAAATGACGAATTTCACACCATAATCATCCAGAAACCCATATATTTGGTTTCAGAAATCAAACACTTACTTATATCTTATTATGACCACCGGAATACCGGAAGTTGTCCTTTGTGGAGGAAGGAACGGACAGGTGAGGATGGAAAACGGGGTGACGTGAATATAGACTATAACGTGGACAGGTGAGGTTGGAAAACGGGGTGACGTGTCTGTAGCGGGGGGATGAGCAGACAGGTGAGGCTGGAAAACGGGGTGACGTGTCTGTAGCTAAGGTATGACGAGACAAGTTTTTAATAGATATTCAAACTGTAGTAATTAGCACCTTAAGTATTATAATAGTCATCAACGCGATTGTTAAAAGAATTTAGACAATCGCTCTCACTCATTGTTCCGGAACGAAACAATAATCAAAAAAATCATTTGGAACAGCTTACCTAAAATTTTATGAATGAATACTCATTCATAAAAATATATGTTATAATAAAAAAACAAAATCTTTATATATTCAGAAAAGGTGTAATTTTGCTATACTTTTAAAGGGAAGTAATTTCCTTGGCAAAGGGGAACGAGAAAAACAGCTTTTCAGACATGAA
>JAJOJL010000122.1 GCA_021208645.1 Bacillus sp. (in: firmicutes)
AATAGGAAATAACAGGACAAAATGTATTAAGATTTCATTACACAAAAATCCCTAGAAACAGCCATGTAGAGCCGTTTCTAGGGATCTGTTTATCATTACGTTATTGTTAAAGTCCTAAAGTCAGGAAACAAGGGGCAATCTGTAGGGACATTGGCGAATAAACTTGTCGGCCAGCGGGCAAAAATCTTGTTTTTATTTATTATCTTAATTCTTGTATTAATGGTAAATGCCGTATTCGCATGGGTTATTGCCAATTTATTTATCACTTTCCCTGCATCTGTATTATCGGTATTTATCCAAATTCCACTAGCTATTTGGATCGGCTATGTGGTTTACAGGAAAAAAAGGCGGCATGCTGTTGCCCTCTTTGGCAGCATTAGCAACCATGTATATTGCCGCAGTTGTTGCTTCGCAAGTTCCAGCATTGCAAATTGACCTGCCAAGATACTTTGGTGGAGAAGAGAACATTGTTGCCTTCGGTTTAAACGGAGTTGCATTCTCTTTCTTTGTATGGATAATTATATTAATGGTTTACTGTTACATCGCTTCAACACTGCCAGTTTGGAAGTTGTTACAGCCACGTGACTATATCAACTCCCATCAATTGGTTGTTGGTTTGGCAATTTTATACCTAGGTATGCTGTTCTCGAACCGTGCCATGACTGCACCAGCAATGAACTCCGCTGCAACAGACGTACCATGGATACCGATACTCTTTATTACAATTGCCTGTGGGGCCATTTCCGGGTTCCACGGACTCGTCGCCTCAGGTACGACCAGTAAGCAACTCGATAAGGAACCACAAGCTCGTATGGTTGGATACGGTGGGGCTGTTGGGGAAGGTATGCTTGCCATGGCTTCCATCATTGCTGTTGGTACATTGTTTGCCACTCAAGGCGACTTCTTAAATGCATACAGCAGCTTTGGTGCTGCTAACGGAGGCGGTTTAGGAAACTTCGTTCAAGGTGCCGGCCAACTCGCAACAGGTATCTTCATTCCACAGAACGTAGCTAATACGATTGTTGCAGTAATTGTAGTAAGCTTTGCAGCAACTACACTTGATACGTCTGTTCGTCTAATGCGTTATATTATTTCTGAGTTAGGTAAAGAGTACAAAGTTTTAGCTTTAACTAAAACACATGTAGCTACAGCTCTAGCGGTTGGTACTAGTGCAGCATTGGTGTTACTTCCTGAAGGAGATAGAGGTTTCGGTTCTGGGGGTTACGTATTATGGCCACTATTCGGTACATCTAACCAGCTATTAGCTGCCATCACCTTGCTCTTAATTACAATTTGGTTAAAGCGTCAAGGAAGAAACTTCTTACCAACGTTAATTCCAATGGTTTTCTTATTAGCCATGACCTTATTCGCAATGGGTAGACAACTAATATTAGACTGGTCTCCATTTGCAGGCGCGAATACCAATATGCTTCTGTTTGTCCTTGGGTCTATTATCTTTGTCTTTGCCCTTTGGATTCTACTAGAGGCCGTTGCAGCATTACGGGGCAATAAGCCAGATATACCTAAGGATAAGGCAATGTAAATCTAGCTATTCAGAGATGGCTTCTCCATTGGGGAAGCCTCTCTTTTTATCTCATAAACAGGGAAATTCACACTTGAGAGAGAATTGTATTATAAAAGCATTTGAAAACCACCATGCTTGGAGGGAATTTCATGTCATTTCAAGAACACTTAAAAAGAATTATCCAGCTATATGATGAGGTTTTACGTACTGGACACCGGACTGAAATCATCCGTGAACTTCAGGAAGAAGATGACCTCTTTATGCTGCTCTTATATTCAGATATGCTAGGAATACCTAATCCCGCCTTCTTTTATACATTAGAACTTTATCCCCACATGCTGGAAAAATTCCATGAATGGCATACCCGCATGGGGATGGACAAATCTCCTGTAACAGGATTTCGTTGTTGATAAAGAAAACACAACTCCCTGGATGGGAGCCAGTAAGAAGTAGTGGAGGTCTATATATGACAAACTTACATTTATTAACTAAAAAATTATATTTGTTGGTGGAAAAGGTGGTGTAGGAAAATCAACTTCTGCTTCAGCCATCGCTTTAGCAGCCAATAGATTAGGGAAAGCTGTTCTTCTTGTTTCTACAGACCCTGCCCACAACCTAAGTGATTTATTCCACACAAAACTTAAAGGGGAACCTACTAAAGTAAGAGATAAACTTTTCGTAATGGAAATTGACCCTGAACGGGAGACAGACCGCTATATAAAAAAGGTGAAGGAAAACTTACAAGGTCAAGTAAGAGCTACAATGATTGAAGAAGTGCACCGGCAGATTGACATGGCAAAAACGAGTCCAGGTGCTGATGAAGCTGCTTTGTTTGACCGGATTACGAGCCTTGTTTTGGAAGAACTACAACGCTTTGATTTAATCATCTTTGACACGGCTCCAACAGGACATACATTGAGACTAGTATCCTTACCGGAAGTAATGGGTGTTTGGATGGATGGCATGCTTGAGCGCCGTCGTCAAACAAATGAACATTACACCCAACTCCTGAACGATGGAGAGCCTGTGGAAGACCCTATCTACCAAACATTGCAAGAGCGACGGGAAAAATTTCGTCAAGTACGTGACATCTTACTCGATCCAACTATGACTGGGTTTTTATTTGTCATGAATCCAGAACGTTTGCCAATACAAGAGGCCCGACGTGGGATTGATACACTAAGAAAACACGATATACCTGTATTGGGAATCATTGTTAATAAGGTGCTCCCTGATGAAGTAGACGGAACCTTCTTTCAAAAAAGAAAAGAGCAGCAGCTAATTTATCTTGAAGAGATTAATAAGCTCTTTAAAAACATTCCACAAATTCGGATGGAATTGCTGGAAGAGGATATCTCAACCATGGAACATCTAGAAATAGTCTCCATGCGATGGGAAAAAACTATTAATTGACGGAGGGATATACATATGCCCCATTTCCAATCCATCATACAATCAGAAATTGAATTAAGAGAACTTTTAGGGAATCCTAGTGATCTAGCAAAAAATAAAGTAATAAATACTTTAGATGAAGAATGTATAAATTTCCTTGCCCACTCACCCTTTTTGGCTTTATCCACTGCAAATAAAAACGGTCAATGTGATGTTTCACCAAGGGGAGATGCCCCTGGATTTGTTCATGTAGTCGACCACCAAACATTGCTAATTCCAGAGCGTCCTGGAAATAAACGGGCAGATTCAATGATGAATATTTTAGAAAACCCCCATGTTGGTTTGCAGTTTTTCATTCCAGGCCTAGAGGAGACGTTACGTATTAACGGGAAAGCCCAATTAATTCGAGACCAGGAGTGGCTCGAAAAAATGGCTGTCGGTGACAAGGTCCCATCTATTGCTATCGCTGTTACATTGGAAGAATGCTTCATCCATTGCGCTAAAGCCTTGAGGCGTTCCAAACTTTGGTCACCAACAACTTGGCTAGATAAGGCTTGTCTGCCCTCCCCTGCTAAAATGTTAAAAGATCATGCTTGTGTTAAGGACTTAACCTATGAAGAAATAGTAAGTCAGTTAGAAGAAAGCTATAAAAAAAACGTTGTATTAAAAAACCACAAATAGAAAACCCTTTCTTTATGGAAAATTAGTAGTACAGAAGGTTTTCTTTCCTTGTAATTAGGGTATTTCTAAATTAAGTAATGTTTTTCTTTTCACTTTTTAAAAACTACAAGCAAGTATTTTCCTTTCCTAATAGGGTAAAGAGCTAGTTGTGAAATTCAAACAACAACATCAAGTAAAATAAGTGCAAAAAGATAAAGTAGCAGAGGTGATACATATGGATTGGTTAGGAATTGGTGTTTTTATTTTATCAATAGGGTTTGCCGTTATGGTTTTTTATTTGATCCCCGTATTTAAAAATCTCACAAGAACACTAGGAGCAACAGCAGACACTATAACATCAACGGAGAAGGAATTGGAAAAAATCACAAACGAAACAACAAGTTATATTACATACGTCAAATGAAACGTTGGCAAATGTAAACGATAAGCTAGGTAAATTGGACCTTTATTTGATGTAATGAATGATGCAGGAAAATCAGCCATCACCTTACATCGTCCTTGGTCCGTGTTATTGGTACTAAAGCAGAAAAAACATCGGATGGTACTGATATTTTAGATCGTCATAACTTAGAAGGAATTTTGAGAGGCGCTGCATTTATTTATTATCTAACAAAACGTAAAAAGTAGATTTTTATTAACCATGATTGCTTCCAAGAACAATCATGGTTTTTTAAGGGGTGAAAATTATGTTGGAATTAATTATTATTATTGTTCCTTTTATTTTAGTTTTCACAGTATTATTAATCCTTGTCACAAGGAGGGACTTGAAGGACCATCAGCTTTCTAATGAGAAAAAAGCCATAATTCTTAATTTATTTTTCCTATTCCTTCTGCTAGCCTGTTTTAACTATTTTTTTGTCCATGAAGAGCAATGGTTTTTATTCATTAGCTTTATATCAATGTTGATCCTCATCATTCAATTTTCTATCATCGTTCATGATGTGATGAAAACAGCTAAGTAACAATCTACGTATCATATATCTATTCAGTAAGACAGAGCCGTCTTAATACTTATTGACTAAATGACAAGTGTGTCATATAGTTAACGTAACAACACCTCTTTTTTTATAACAAAAATGACACCCTTGTCATGTACATAAACATTATTGTAAAACAAGTAGTCTAACGTAAAGGAGTATGATGATGCCGAAGCAAACTTTTTTCAATCTGCCAGAAGATAAGCGACAGCGAATTACTAATGTAGCCATCGACGAATTTGCCCAGTACCACTTTAACGATGTCAGCATTAACCGAATAATTGAAATAGCCAACATTTCCAGGGGTAGTTTTTATCAATATTTTGACGACCTGGAGGATTTGTATCGGTACATCTTTCAGCTTACAGGTGAAATTAAACAAACTTATATGAATCAATTTCTCTCCACTACAGCAGAGGTTGATTTTTTTACGAAAATAAGAGGCTTGTATCAGGCAGGCCTCCAATTTGCCATTGACCATCCGAAATTTGCCAGGATCGGGAACCATCTGTTTAAAGGCGACAAGGCTTTTAAAACAAAAGTACTGGGAGAGTGGGAGGAATATACGAAGCAATATTTTATTCAACTGCTTAAAGAAGGACAGGAGAATGGGACGGTCCGTAAGGATATTGATTTGCAGGTGACCGCGTTTCTACTATACCAAATGAGTATTTCTCTGACAGACCATTACTTGATGGACAGCGACTGGTTCGAAAATATCCAGCGACATGTGAAGGCAGCAGATGAAATATTAAAGATTATGGAGCATGGGATTAAACCAAACAAAAGTTGAATACCGGTGCTTACCGGTAGGGAGAGGAGCATTATATGATGTTTCACATTGAAGGCTTAAG
This sequence comes from Bacillus sp. (in: firmicutes), assembly GCA_021208645.1. Classification (GTDB taxonomy): domain Bacteria; phylum Bacillota; class Bacilli; order Bacillales; family Salisediminibacteriaceae; genus Evansella. Next base: position 5,430 of record JAJOJL010000122.1, read on the forward strand.
CTACAAATACCCAAATGCCAAGGAACAAACTATTCGTCAATTAAGTTTTGACATTCGAGAGGGAGAAATCTTCGGTTTACTGGGGCCGAGTGGTGTCGGTAAAAGTACAACGCAAAAAATCTTAACGAAACTGCTCGACAATTACGAGGGAAAGGTCTTGTACAAAGGAAAAGATTTAGCCTCTTACAACAAAGATTATTTTCAAAAAATTGGCGTTGGATTTGAAATGCCTGTTCATTTCTCCAAACTGACTGCAGAGGAAAATATCAATTTTTTTAAGCGGTTATACAAAGAAACGGCAGACACCGATGAACTATTGCAACGAGTGGGTTTATATGAAGACAGGAAGAAAAAGGTGAGCGAGTTTTCTAAGGGAATGAAAATCAGGCTCAATTTTGTCAGAGCGATGCTAAACAAACCAACCATGCTATTTCTCGATGAACCGACAAACGGGTTAGATCCTACCAATGCAAGGATTATTAAAGAGATGGTAAAGGAATTCCGTGCGGAAGGTGGTACGGTCCTGCTTACTACACATCTCATGAATGATGTGGAGGAACTTTGTGACCGGGTAGCCTTTATGGCTGACGGAAAAATTGCTGAAATTGATACGCCGAAAAACTTGAAATTGCGAGATGGAGAACGGGTCGTGGTGGTGGAATACGAGGACGGAGTTTCCCCTACTGTGAAAGAAGCAAGCTTCGACTTAGATCAACTTGCCACCAATAAAGACTTCATCCAACTCGTTCAGACAAAGAAAATCGTGACGATGCACAGTAAGGAGACCACATTGGAAGATATCTTCATCCAAATGACTGGGGTGAAATCGTATGAGTAACTTTCTAACGTTAACAATCGGTGAATTGACGAGGATGAAAAAGTATCAAATCCTCCCTGCCACCATCTTTATTGCCCTTTTATGGATGGGGTTAATTTATCTCGTTGATGATATGTTCATCAACCAAATGTTTTCCATCCTTATCTATGTGGATGCTACGACAATGGCGATTCTACTCGTTGGTGTAACGATGTTTTTTGAAAAACAGGAAGGTACCTTCCGTTCCTTGCTTGTCTCCCCTATTCATAAGCGGGATTATATTTTATCAAAGGGAATTAGTAACATCTTCTCAAATTTCGTAACTTTATTCCTGCTGTTTGCATTTGCCCTGTGGGTAAAAGATGTGGAAATTGCCATTGTACATTATCTATGGGCTGTTGCCCTCATTGGCTTTTTTCATACAATGCTTGGGTTTCTTATAAGCTTCTATTCGAAGGATTTCAACAGTTTATTGATGAGAATGATGGTATATGCTTTTATTTGCGTACTTCCAGTTGTTTTTGAAGCAATTGGATTTATTGATAATGAGATTTTCTCAAAAATCCTTTATGCCATTCCTACGAAAGCTTCGCTGCTTCTTTTGAATCATGCAGCCCAGCTACCAGTGGAAACGTGGGAGCTGTATTTTTCCATCAGCTACTTGGCAGTCGCTTCTATCCTTATTTTCTTTGTAGTCATGAAGGAGTTTGACAAATACGCCCAACGAGAAGGGGGGCATTAATATGAATACCAGTTTTATAGAAAGTGAAGCGAAAAAATGGTTACGGGATTCCATGATGACCTTTATGCTTATGTATCCCCTGTTGTTTGGGATCATCGGTCGCTGGATTGTCCCTTGGATTGCCGATGCCGGTGGCTTTAACCTGGACCCGTTTATGCATATTGTCCTTGCAGCTTTACTGTTAATGGCTCCCCATATTTTTGGAGCGTTAATTGGTTTCTCTATCTTAGATGACCGGGATGACCATATTTTCACGTCCATTCAAGTTACCCCATTGTCCATCGGTCAATTTTTGACTTTCCGATTATCGATGGCCCTGGTCCTTGCCTTTCTAACTTGTATCTATATTATTCTATTTTCTGATTTGCTCGCTTTAACACTCTTAGAAGTGATACTCATAGCCGTTGTTGCCTGTTTGTCCGCACCCATGGTTGGCATGCTCATTAATGCCTTTGCCAAAAACAAAATCGAAGGCTTCGCCATGATGAAAGGAATTGTAGCCATACTATTGATTTTCCCTGTCGCATCGTTATTTTTCACCGACACAAAGGAATGGTTTTTCGCCTTCACTCCAGGATTTTGGCCAGCAAAGGCCTTGAGTACAATCGTTATTGGTGAGGCGGCCACACTTTCTTTTTATGCCTATATAGGAATTGGATTGATTTACGCTCTTTTCCTTAACTACTTAGTTTACAAACTTTTTGTTAAAAAAGCCCTTTAAAGTGAATTAGCTAGGATCTGAAACTTCCTCAGTATCCTAGCCCTTTCTGTTTAATAGTCACCTAAATAATGTAAGATATAATGTAAAGTAATATTCCAATTTGGCCTTACGAAGGAGTACTTGCAATGGATAATAACTCATCAAACAAATCAGTAGAAAAATTAACTCCCCTCGACGGAAAAGAGCGACTAACGCATATTGACAGTCTTCGGGGATTTGCCCTCTTAGGAATCTTAATTGTTAATATGCTTGCCTTCCAATATGGAACAGTAGGTTATAAGTTTTTTCTTCCTGAACTACCAGTACAAGACCAACCAATAAACACGGCCATCGAATTATTTTTTCAAGGTAGCTTCTACCCTGTCTTTGCCATTCTATTTGGATTTGGTGCTGTTATTATGTTTGAACGATCCGCAACTAAGAACGGTCCCTTTAATACTCTTTTCTTCCGCCGATTGCTGCTCTTACTTCTAATTGGACTCATTCATATGTATTTTATTTGGGATGGAGATGTCCTCGTTACCTATGCCATTAGCGGCCTTTTGTTTATGGTCTTTATTAAACGTAAAAAGACAACCCTGCTCACTTGGTTTATTCTATTAACATTTCTTATTCATTCAATGGGAATTCTCCCTGAAGATGAAACAAATATTGCCTTAAATATTGACTTCCAACCTTTTGCTGAACTAGAACAAGAAGTATTCACAAGTGGTACCTACATGGATGTGGTTACTCACAGGTTTACGAATAGCCCATTTGATAAGATGGATTTTGGCCCTGAGATGGATCCAATAGAACAAGAGATTTTAGTGTCTGTTCTGTCTGCCTCTGCGTTTATTGTTATGGTGATTCAAGTCCTCATACTGTTTATCCTTGGCGGTTTACTGGCCAAATCGAAATGGCTTCATGACCCAGCCCAAAACCGAAATACGCTCATAACTTTAGCTGGGTTTATGCTCATTATCGGGTTGGCCATAAAAGGCTGGATGGTCATGGGTGACAATCCAACAGCAGATTACCTTGGTTACTTTATTGGAGGACCCATGGTGGGAGTTGGTTACATCGCTGCATTTGTACTAATTTACAGCAGATTCAGCTCCACTTCCATATTTACCGGTTTGGGAGCAGTCGGTCGTATAGCTTTAACCAATTACTTGCTTCAGTCCATCATCATGACAACCTTGTTCTATGGCTATGGCATCGGTTTGTTTGGAAAACTGGGAACGTTAGTTGGTACATTATTAGCTTTAGCTGTGTTTATACTGCAAATAATAGGCAGTAAATGGTGGTTGAAACGTTATCGTTTTGGTCCCATGGAATATCTCTGGCGTACAGGTACCTATCTGAAATTTCCTTCTTTCAAAAAATAAAAACACAGGTGTTAGAAATTAAACTCACTATTAGTCAAAATAAGTATACTTATCCCTACCAATTACCAAAAGCTGTGCCATAAGGTTCCCTTGTGGACACAGCTTTTGGTAATAACCTAAATATTAATAATTTACAAAAGAAGTTTCTATTTTTTCCGTTTACTAATTAGAAATAAAAGGTATTATTAAATATATTAATTTTATTAAATAGTCCCAATATTATGGTATTTTTGTGGTAAAATGGATGGAATACTATGTTGCACTTTTATTACTCAAACACAAAATATGATAGAACACACAGTTCTATTTCCAATGGAAAAAGAGGAGCGAAGAGCATGAGAAAACTCTCACGAGAAAAAATTCGAACATGCTGTAAACTACGTAAACCAGAATGCCCGGCCAATTGATATTAAGTTATTAGAATATCATTTTTTTAATGGCTCAAGCAAAGCAGTCATAGAGGAACTCAAGAAATACCAAAATAAAGACGGTGGCGTTGGAAATGGATTGGAACCAGATATACAAACCGTTCACTCAAGCCCCATAGTAACTTCAGTTGCAATGCAATATGCGAGGGAGGTCCAGACAAGCTGGAATTGCTCCTTCGTAAAAAAAGCAATGCACTATTTTACGGAAACGTTCTATGAATTTAATAAATGGCCATTGAAGCTACCTCATATGAATGATTATCCCCATGCAGAGTGGTGGCATTACTCAGGTGAAGAAACTGGCTTTGAGGTAAATCCTGGGGCGGAAATCGTAGGATACTACCATGCATTCCCACAAATCATTCCTGAAAATTTACTTCCCACCCTTCATGAACATGTATTTAGTTATTTAGAATCTCATAATGGACCTATTGAGTTTCACGAAGCCCTCTGTTATTTGCGCTTAGCAGAAGTAATCCCTGACCCTGGAAGAACAATTATTGTTGAGCAACTAAGAGAATGGGCAAGGGAAATCGTCACTTTAAATCCTGAAGAGTGGAATGGGTATTGTGCAAAGCCTCTTTGGTTGGCATCAGCACCTAATTCTCCACTTTATAATGTGTTGGAGGACGTGATCCACCTTAACCTCGATTATGAAATTGACCATCAACACCCTGATGGATCATGGAAACCATTTTGGGAATGGGGACAATACCATACTACTTGGGAAAATAAAGTTAGAACTGCATGGAGCGGAGCGTTAACGGTTAAATTACTGACCACATTAAAAAGTTATGAAAGACTAGATATATCTTAAATAGAGAGGGTGATTCAACGGGAAACTTTTGCCCATTTGATTCACCCTCTTTCTACTTCCTATAGTTGCTTTTTTCATAAATACAAGGTACCTCTTTATTTGGTACAACCATCTTCACATGCTTATGTAGATTGACAAACTCCCCTGGTAAGTCCCCTCCGTACTCCCCATCTAAATTTAACTGAAGTTCATTAGTGGATTTTACTTTGATACGGCTAGCCTGTACATATATAATTCTTTCGTCGTGAATATGTTCTCCACGTAACGCTGCACTCACAATACGAACCACATCAGCTAAATTTGTCTTCTTTAATATAACAAGATCAAAAAGACCATCATTAATGTAAGCATTTGGAGCCAACTTCTCAAATCCACCAACAGAGTTTGTATTAGAAACTAAAAACAGCATTATCTCTCCCTCGAAACGGTTACCGTCATACTCTATAATAACATCACTAGGTTTAATTCTTGGGAGTTTTTCGAAACCCTTAACATAATAAGCCGTTTGCCCAATCATAGTTTTAAGTTTGCTAGGCACTTCATAAGTTAACTCTGTCAAGGTTCCTGCTGCTGCGATATTAATGAAATACTGCCCACCTATTTTGCCTACGTCAATGTTTTTCATCCGACCGTTACATAAGACTTGGCAAGCTTCTTGAATATCCCTTGGAATGTTTAATGCACGAGCAAAATCATTTGTTGTACCAGCAGGAATGATACCTAATGCAGGACGATTGTACTGCTCAGCCACCCCGTTAATAACTTCATTAATGGTCCCATCTCCCCCTGCGGCAACTATCAAATCGAAGTTCCTTTCACAGGCTAGCTTTGCAGCCTTCTTCGCACAGTCTTTTCCGGTTGTGGCGTGTGCTGAAGCCTCGTAGCCTGATTGCTCCAGCTTTTCAAGTATAAACGGTAACTGTTTTTTTACTTGTTCCCTTCCTGCTGAAGGGTTATATATTAATCTGGCTCGTTTTGTCATGGTATTTTCCTCCAGCTCCAATGGTCCATTCCACCTTTTCACAAAGACAGTATAACAGTAAATGGGTATAAAAAGAACGAAAAACACATTAATTTTCATTTTTGTGAGCAAAGTCATTTAAACTTTTTAATGTATCCTTTAATATATGAATAAAGGAGGTTCACAAAAATGTCAAAATTTATTCACAGAATTTTCATTTCCATACTGTCAGTTGTCATTTTTAGTGCCGTCATTGCTGGTTTCCAATATATGTTTATTAGTCAAGGAGAACTTGGTTACGGACTCCTTTTAGGTATCTACAGCTTTTACACAGCTCCGTTTTTTATTTTAGTAGGTATACCTGCAACATATTTGTTAGACTATTTATTAAAGAAACACAAACAGTTGATAACTTCATCTATACAGGCGTACCTTCGCTCCTTCAGTATGTACGGGATTACTGGTATTATTATCGCCATGATTTATTCAGCTATTACTTCTATCAACAATGGAAATTATTTTTTTTACAATTAGCGAGTCTTTGACAGCAATCGTCGTTGGTATTGGAGCAGCTGCCGTTTATTTTCATATCAGCCTTCTTCTACAAATTAATTGGGAAAAATTAAAGAAACAACAAACAGCACAGGCACAAAAAAACAACGTAGAACTTTCTGTACACCATTTTATGGGTTAGATGATGATACTTTAATTGGAACAATGTTTAGGCATTGTTCTTTTTGTATTTTAAAATATTCCTCATACATGCTGTTTATCTGGAAAAACTAAGTCAAAATGTTGTAATTGGAGGACTTTATATGGCTCTATTTTCAAAGCAAGGAGAAAAAACATTTTGTCTTAGTGAATATGATAAACTTCGCCGCGTCGTTTTATGTGAACCAAAGCATATGACGATTCGTTCAGAAATCAACGAAACACAAAAGCATTTCAAAGATGAAGGCCTACATATTGAACTGGCCATGGAGCAGCATAAAAAACTTTGTAAAAAACGCTTGAAAAAAAATGGAGTGGAAGTTATCCTCCTTCCTCCTCAGGAAAAATACCCGGAGCAAGTTTTTACACGTGATATTGGGTTTACGTTAGGACAGACGACCTTTGTGGCAGAAATGGCTCACGACGTTCGAATCGGAGAAGAAAATGTCCTTAAAGAATGGTTGGAAGAGCAGGAAATATCCTACTACAATTTAATTGGTGACATGATCGAAGGGGGCGATGTTTTAATCAATCGTAATAAAATTTACGTCGGCCTCAGTAATCGCACAAACCAGCAAGCCATTGACCATCTACAGAAACTCCTACATGAGTATGAAGTAATTACGATTCCATTTACGGAAAAATACCTTCATCTCGACTGTGTTTTCAATGTAATTTCACCGAATGAGGCGCTCTTTTATCCAAAAGCTTTTGATAAGAAGGAAATTGATATACTTCAAAACCATTTTGACTTGATCGAAGTGAACGAAGAAGAACAGTTTACCTTGGGTACAAATGTCCTTTCCATTGGTGATAAAAAAATATTCAGCTTGCCGGTGAACCGGGAAGTGAATCAACAGCTTCGGATACGCGGTTATGAAGTAATTGAAGTTGACATTACTGAGATTATTAAGTCAGGCGGAAGCTTCCGTTGTTGTACCATGCCGTTGTTGAGGGATAAAAGCTAAAAGGAAAAGAGGAAATTTGTTTCGAGTGTCGAAGTAGTACTACCGACACTCTTTTTTTACGAGGAGGAATTTGAGCGATGAAAGCTTTTATAAATGCTACTGTTATTGACGGAATTGGGAACACATTCAAGCAAGGGACGATTTTACTAGACAAGGGAAAAATAATCGCCGTTGGCCATCACATTGATCTTCCATCGACTACTGAAATTGTTGACTGCAAAGGTCTCTACATCACACCGGGATTGATTGATGTCCACACCCATCTCGGTGTCCATGAAGCAGGTGTTGGCGCTGAAGGAAGGGACTTTAACGAAACATCTGAGCCAACTACGCCCCACATTCGTGCATTGGATGGCATCAACCCTCTGGAGCTTGGTTTTCATGATGCAAGATCGAGCGGGGTTACAACTGTTCAGGTCATGCCAGGCAGCGCCAATGTCATTGGCGGTGAGATGGTTGTCCTGAAAACCCATGGCCATATTGTTGACGACATGCTGCTTCGTTCTCCGTCTGGTATGAAAGGGGCGTACGGAGAGAATCCGAAGCGTGTATACGGAGATAAGAAGGTTTCCCCCATTACGCGCATGGGAGTTGCAGCTATTATGCGGCAAACCTTCATGAAAGCCCAGGACTATTTGAGGAAAAAAGAAGCAGGTGAAGTGAAGGAACGAGATTTACGTATGGAGCAGTTACTCCCAGTATTAAAAAGGGATATTCCATTGAGAACTCACGCTCACAGGGCTGATGATATTCTTACATCTTTGCGGATTGCCAAGGAATTTAATATCGACTTGACGATTGAGCATTGCACGGAAGGACATCTTATTGCTGAAAAAATTGCAGAGTCAGGTGTGATGGTTTCTGTTGGGCCAACCATGTCTACTCGTTCCAAAGTAGAGCTGGCTGACAAAGGCTATCATACGTTGGTGGAACTTGATCGGGTCGGAGTTCCCTTCTCCATCACGACGGACCACCCTGTTATTGGAATTGAATATTTAACGACTGCCGCGGCAAGGTCTGTAAAATATGGATTGAGTGAGCAATCAGCAATTAAAGCATTGACGAGTCAGGCAGCACGTCATATAGGAGTAGGGAATCGTGTTGGGAGCTTAGAAAAGGGAAAAGACGCAGATATAGTTTTATGGACGAGACATCCATTTGATGCCTATACACATGTGGTTGAAACGGTAGTTAATGGAGAAACGGTGTACAGGCAGTAATGGGCTGTTGACGGTAAATATGTTGATTTAGATATCGGGGTGTCGCTTGGGCTTTGGTAAATTTAGGGGATTTGCTTGATTTTATAAAAATTTATTCGTTCGCGCTAAAGCGCGTTTTTATGGTGGGCTGGGCCTATAAGACGCGCTTTTTTCGTTTTAGGCTCTAGTCCTGACCTATCAGTGGACTCATAACTACCGCTTTTGGCAAATCTCTCGCTAGCCTGGTTTATGAACACACTCATAACTACCGCTTCTGGCAAATCTCGCGCTAGCCCGGCTTATGAACGGC
>JAJOJL010000131.1 GCA_021208645.1 Bacillus sp. (in: firmicutes)
TTTTTTCCGGCTTCGGAGAGCGTTTTATCTTGAACGTAGAGGGATTATTAAGCTAACGTATTTTGTACATCCTCTTTCCATTCCTCAGTTTTATCTGAACGTAGAGGGATATAAAGAACTCCACCTGTAAAGCAAGTATCTTCTTAGGTAACAGTTTTATCTGAACGTAGTGGGATATAAAGGGTGACGCATTAACAGTTCCTCAGCTTTTTGCGGGTCCGTTTTATCTTAACGTAGTGGGATATAAAGATGCCAGCTAAACCTTTTATGAAGCCTGCTCAAGGTTTTATCTTAACGTAGTGGGATATAAAGATGCTTTCGGTACGTTTTAAGGTAGCAGTTGCCATGGTTTTATCTGAACATAGTGGGATATAAAGGAGGAACAAAAAGTACAGCTTACGGGGAGTATTGTGTTTTATCTGAACGTAGTGGGATATACGCTATAGAGCCATACCCTATAGCGTCAATTTCTATTAATTAATATGCTAAATTAAGTTAGAGTATTGCATTTTGTTCCTCCACCTTATGCATCCTCATACAAAAAGCCAGCTTCGGCCAGGGCCTCTAAGGCATCATCTATGTCTTCGTCTGATCTGGCTTCTAGGGTGTGGATGTGTATTCCTTTCGTCAGTTCTAATAAATAAGTTGCTTTAGTTTCCTTTATCTTTTCTATAAATTGTTTAACTTCTTTTCGATTACTAACATTTACGGTAGAAGTAATTTGTCCATATACAGGATGTTTAACTTCCACATCCTTAACAGTCACACCATAGTCAACAAGGAGAAGCAACTCTTCTTCGGTTTCTTCTGGTGTATGGCGACAAACCACTACACGAGAAGAAGGTAAGGAGTTAGCAATATTAGATTCTGATAAAACATAACCCTGGCTCGTTGATAAGATAGGGAGCCCTTTTGCTTTCAAAAGTGTTATATCTTGAACAATTACCTGCCGACTTACATTTAATTCTTTTGCCAACGAACTGCCAGATTGAGGTTCACTACGTTCCTCTAGAATACTTAATATTTTTTCGCGCCTTTCCTCCCCGAGCCACTTTTTCTTATTTGACAACTGCTTTCCCCTCCTTTTCCTTCACACAGTTAACAATTCTATTAGCCGCTTCTATTATTTCCTCTTTCGTGTTGTGAACCCCCATAGAAACACGAAAAAAAGCGTCTTACCTCTTGAGACGAACGATTCAATGCTTTCATCGCAACAGATGGCTCTAATTTTTCCGATTGACAGGCACTTCCCGTAGAAATGCATATCCCGTATCGGTCTAAAGTAAGGAGCATATATTGTCCTTCAATGCCATATATCCCCATTCCAGTAATGTGCGGAAGTTGATTCGATGGGTTACCTTCTATCTTAAGTAAATGTGATATTGGTGTGATTTGCTCGAGAAAGGTCTCTCGAAGCTCACGCATATACTCTAAATTTCTCTCCATATTAGTCACCATATCAAGTGCTGCTGTTGTAAATGCAGCAATAGCAGGAGTATTCAATGTTCCTTGTCGAAATCCACTTTCATGGGTTGTTAATAAGTCAACTGAATTCCACTTGACATCTTTGTTCATATAAACAGCTCCTACCCCTTTGGGTCCATAGACTTTATGACTCGAGATAGAAATAGCGTCTACTCCTAATTCTTTAACGTCCACAGGAATTTTTCCAAAAGATTGAACACAATCACTATGAAAAATTACATTGTGTTTCTTTAGTATCCTACTAATCTCCTGTAAAGGTTGAATCGTACCTATTTCAGAATTCACATGCTGGATGGAGGCCATAACCGTATCAGGTCGTACGGTCGCTTCTACTTCTTCAAGGTGTACAATCCCATTATCATTAACCCCGGTATACGTTACTTCCACACCTTCTTTTTCCAACTTCTGAAAAAAAGCATGTACAGAAGGGTGTTCTACAGTTGATGTAATGACATGATTTCCTTTGCTTTTATTAGCAAGGTAGAGTGATTCTAGAGCACGTAAGTTAGATTCTGAACCTCCACTTGTAAAATATACTTCGTTTGCTGTTGCCCCAATAATTCGTCCTATTTCACCACGACATTTATTTAATAAGTTTTGTGCTTTTTCTCCTTGCTCATGCAAACTGCTCGTGTTGGCAAAGTATTCTGTGCTAGCTTTCACAAATGTATCTATAGCATTAGCCGACATGGGTGTCGTTGCTGCGTTGTCTAAATAGATCATAAAAATACCCCTCATTTTAGCAGATTAATAGCGTCAAAAAAAGCAACGCCTAAAGGCAACATTAAAAAAAGCTCTTGTCATTATTTTAAATTTATGTAAACATAGGTGTCAAGACACATGTAAAAAGGGTGTAACAAAATGGTGAGTCAACAGGTGATAATTGTTGGTTCGGGGATGGCTGCCTTAGTTACAGCCATAAAGTTAGCCAAAGAAAAGAATGTGAAATTATTTACAAAAAACTTTCACAGAGGTGGTAATTCTTGGAGGGCACAAGGCGGGATGGCTGCAGCGATCCATGAACAGGACCACCCATTCGAGCATCTGCAAGATACTTTGGACGCAGGATGTTACCATAACGACACGAAAATGGTAGAGCTCCTTGTTAATGAAGGGGTTCACTTTGTTAAAAAATGGATAGAAGCAGGCATGGAATTTGATAAAGAAGATGGTGAACTCTCCTTAGGAATGGAAGGAGCTCACCGCAAACGCCGTATATTACATGCTGGTGGGGATCAAACAGGGTTTCACTGTATGACCTATTTACACCGACAAATTGCCATGTCTTCAAATATAGAAATCTGCGAAAATGAAAGAGTTATTGATTTAATAATAGATTCAGGTGAATGTCAAGGGGTACTAACTAAGGATGAAAAAGGCAAAATTACGGAACATCAATCTTCTGTTACTATCCTGGCAACAGGTGGTTGTGGAGGAATTTTTGAAGCGACATCCAACGACCCAGAAATCATTGGTGATGGAATCGCTATAGCATATCGTGCCGGAGCGGCATTGTCAGATATGGAATTTATGCAATTTCATCCAACCTTGATCAAATACAACGGTAAGGTAGTAGGCTTAGCATCTGAGGCCTTAAGAGGAGAAGGTGCGAGACTGATTGACGAATCTGGAAACTACATCATGGAAAGGGAGCATTCCCTTAAGGACCTAGCCCCTAGGGATGTAGTCGCACGAGTCATTGAAAGAGAAACAAATAAGGGAAATCAAATATATTTAGACATTACAGCCATATCAAACTTTGAAAAACGTTTCCCGGCGATCTATTCTATGTGTAAAAATTCACAAGTTCCGATTGGAGAGGGAAAGATTCCGGTAGTCATTGGTGCTCACTTTCTAATGGGCGGAGTAGTGACAGATTCATTCGGCCAAACAACGATACCTAGATTGTTCGCCGTAGGGGAAGTGGCAAGAACAGGTGTCCACGGAGCCAATCGATTAGCAAGTAATTCTCTGTTAGAAGCTCTTGTCTTTTCTGAGCGAGCAGGAGAATTTATTTTAGACGAGTGGGATAGTTACTCAAAAAAATTAAGGCATAAAGATGGTTTGAAATTAGTCACTTACGAAAAGGTACCAATTACCTTACCTTCTAAGCAAGAAATTCAAAACCGAGCTACCTGTGCATTAGGCGTAGAACGTAATGGAGAAGAATTGAATCAGCTAATTAAATGGTTAGAAATGGATAATCAGATTCACACCCATATAAATACTGATCGTAATCAATGGTCCAAAGATCAATTAGCAATTTCTAATATGCTTATCACCACTTGGTTAATTTCGAAAGCCGCGCTTAAGCGCAATGAAAGTATAGGTGCCCATTACCGCACAGATTTTCCAACAAGAGATATAAAGAATTGGCAAGGTAAACAAATCATCACAAAAAGGGTGACTGTGCGACTGCAGGGTTATTTTTACAAAGGGGGAAATCAAATGAACAAGCTGCTACTACGAGAGAAGCTTCTGCAATTTTACAATGAAGACATAGGATTCGGAGATAAAACATCCCTAAGCATGTTCACCATCGAAAGAAGCAAAGCAATTTTTTTAGCCAAAGAAGATGGGGTATTTGCTGGAGAAATGGTCCTAACTGAAGGATATAAATTGCTTCAAGAGGACATTCAACTCACTTTACTTAAAAGAGATGGTGACCGTCTTCAAAAGGGTGACATCATTGCCGAAGTGGAAGGTCCAACTATCGATATATTATCGACAGAACGAGTACTTTTAAACCTCGTACAGCGTATGAGTGGTATTGCCACGTTAACAGCGAAGGTAGCAGAAAAGCTAGAAGGTACGAACACGAGAGTCTGCGATACCCGCAAAACAACGCCTGGCCTTCGGATGCTGGAAAAGCATGCCGTCACCTGTGGGGGCGGGTATAACCATCGGCTCCGCTTAGACGATGCGGTCATGATTAAAGACAATCACATTGCCCAATGCGGATCCATCCGGGATGCCGTTGAGCGTGTACGTGCCTCTGTTGGTCACACCGTAAAAGTGGAAGTGGAAGTGGAGTCACTAGAAGCATTAAAAGAAGCCATCGAAGCTAAAGCAGATATCATAATGTTCGATAACACAACTATAGAAGAAGCAATGCAATGGCGCCAAGAAACACCTAGCCACATTATCACAGAAGTTTCCGGTGGAATTACGATGGAGACAGTTGCCGAGTATGGGAAAACAGGGGTAGATTATATTTCTATTGGAGCGTTAACTCATTCTGCAAAAGCATTAGATATTAGCTTAGATATTAAAGGTCTGGAGGAATAAAAATGGGGACAATTAGTTTATTTGACACTTTGCAAGGGACAATGCCAGAGGAATATAAAAAACGTTCAACAGAAGAACTGATTGCACGTGCTAACGAAATTAAAAACAAGTTAGGGAAACGCTTATTTATTCCAGGACATCATTATCAAAAGGATGAAGTTATTCAATTTGCTGATGCATCAGGAGATTCCTTGCAGCTTGCACAAATTTCTGCAGCTAACCAGGAAGCAGAGTACGTCGTGTTTTGTGGTGTTCACTTCATGGCAGAGACAGCTGATATTCTGACTAACGAAAACCAAACGGTGGTCCTCCCAGACATGCGTGCTGGCTGTTCCATGGCCGACATGGCCAATATGGAACAGACGGAGCGAGCTTGGAAGAAGCTTGTAGACCGATACGGAGACACAATCATTCCATTAACCTACGTAAACTCTACAGCAGAGATTAAAGCGTTTGTTGGAAAAAATGGTGGGGCAACTGTCACTTCTTCTAATGCAGAAAAAATGTTGAAATGGGCCTTTAGTCAGAAGAAACGTATCTTGTTTTTGCCAGACCAGCATTTAGGGAGAAATACGGCACATGACCTAGGAATCCCATTATCGGATATGGTTGTTTGGAATCCTCGTACAGATGAGTTCGAAGGAGAGGCACATGACGAAGTGAAAATGATCCTTTGGAAAGGACATTGTTCCGTACACGAAAACTTCCGTATCGAGCATGTAGAAGCGTTACGCGCCAATGAACCTGACCGAAAAATTTTAGTACATCCTGAGTGTACACACGATGTGGTAAGAGCATCTGACCTTGACGGCTCTACAAAGTACATTATCGAGACAATTGAAAACGCTCCGGCAGGTAGTAAGTGGGCAATTGGAACAGAAATGAATCTCGTAAACCGTTTGATTCAAAATCATCCTGAAAAGGATATTGTTTCCCTCAATCCGGAAATGTGTCCTTGTTTAACCATGAACCGTATTGACCTCCCGCATTTTGTCTGGTCTTTGGAACAGATTGAAAAAGGGGAACCAGTTAATGAAATCCGTGTGGATCGAGTGATTGCGGAAGACGCAAAGCTCGCTATTGAACGAATGTTTGAGCATGTTTAGGCAAATCTAATTGTCACCATAAAAAAATGGTTACTCCTTCTAAAATTAAGGAGTAACCATTTTTGTTTTAGCAATAACTTCCCATAATCCTTACTCCACAGCCAGCCCTGTTCTATGGCAAGTTGCACAATAAACATCTGTTGGTGGAATAATTTTTAGTTCCCTTAAGATTTCATCATCAATTTCCTCTGCTATGTCCATATTGTGACACGTTAAACAGTTATTCACATCTTGCTTGCTAGCCACTTCCTGGGCGTGCCCCGTTAACCAAATATCTATGGTTTGGTGACTGTCTGGACGAACTTCATGACATGTAAAACAGAAGAGAGTTTCCTTCGCCATAAACTGAACCACATAAATGTCAGGAACATAATGGTCCATATTCGGCTGTTGTAAGTGAAGGAGTCTAGTCATACTAACTGCTTGAATATCTTTTTGCCATTTCGCTTGGTCATGGCAGTCTACACAAGTATCTAACTTGTTTAAAGCATACTCGCCGTGGGCAATTCCGAAGTCATCATTATTATGACTATCAGGGACGACGATTTCCGTGTGACATGTTTCACAGGCCATGGAAATTTGCCCTTCCTGGGGGTTTTCCAGTTGTTTTTCGATTAAGTCAAACACTTCTAGGATGCCGAATGAATCACTTTCATACTGTGGGGGATAGGATAAAGAATAGTATTTGTCCTCCCAAGGTTCGTCCCCTTTGTTATATTTCAAGTGGCAATCAATACATGTTCCCATATTTGGTCTCGTATATTTTGTTGAAATAAGTTCTTCCCCATTTTCTTCCGTCCAATAATCAAAGTCTTTATGTTCCACTAAACCTCGCTCTACTGCCTTTCCGTGAGCGACCCCAGAGTGACATGTTACACATAGAACACCTGCTTCGATGTGTCCATCATGGTTCGGAATGATATCCCCAGATGCTGTAATTCTTCGATTTGGTGAATGACATTGATAGCATGTTTCATTTGGAATAGGTGCTTTGTACATATAAATAGGGTCTGGTGTCTGTCCTGTTGTCACGAGGAACATTTTATAGGCACCATTACTTTACTCATAATATAGTTGTCAAATCCCGGTTCCACATGACAATCGGTACAGTATAATTCCGTATGTGTTGTTAATTCGTGGGTCACAACCTCTGGAGGATGAATATGGCAGCTGGCACAAGAAGAATTTGTACCTGTCGCCTTAAATACTCCGTAAGTACTACCAAAAGCAATTAATAAGAAAACGATTGAGAAAAATATTAATTTCCACATGTGGAGAGGATTCTTTAAATCTATTTTTTTCCATATTTTCAGTTTTTCCCTAAACTTCACTTTTTCTTGTTCTTCTTTTATCTCTTTATCGCTCATGTCACTACCCCTAACCTAGTCAGACTTCTATTTTTCATACCGAATGCATTATTTTTCTATTCATATTATCCAATCTTTTTAATGAAAAATCTATAGAAAATATGGTAAAAATCTAAACATTATGTGAAAATGTGTGATTTTATACACAGGTTAGACTACGCATAATTCCATAGTTTCTTACAAAGACGAGTGCCGAACCAAGCTCTTGTCATTTTTTAATGACGATAAAAATAAACTTAAACAGCAAACATTTAAGCCTACATTAAATGGGAAAAATGCCGTAATTATAACTTATTGGTATGTGATTTCTATTGCTAGAGACTATCTGTTCACTACATCACAACCGTACAAATATTATAAATTCATTGTCAATTCAGAAAATATTACCTATAATTAAATTACTTGGGGATAATCTGAGCGATTGCTCAGTCAGATTATTTCCCTTTATTTTGAAATGAAAATGTAAGCCTTTACATGTTGAAGAATGGGGGAAAACGAATGGACTTTTCATTTACGAAAGAACAGTTAATGATCCGGGATATGGTTAAAGAGTTTGCGGAGAAGGAAATTGCACCAATGGCAGAGGAATTGGACCGAACGGCTCAGTTTCCAATTGAAACTTTTAAGAAAATGGGGGAATTAGGACTTCTTGGTATTCCGTTTCCAGAGGAGTACGGTGGTTCAGGTGGAGACACTCTTTCCTATGCTTTAGCAGTAGAAGAAATTGGTAAAGCATGTGGCGGGACAGGGCTAAGTTATGCAGCGGCCGTTTCATTAGGAGCATCGCCACTTTACTATTTCGGAACAGAAGAACAAAAGCAGGAACATCTTGTGCCATTAGCAAAAGGCGAAAGCTTGGGGGCTTTCGGCTTGACCGAGCCTAATGCTGGTTCTGACGCTGGGGGAACGAGAACGAAAGCCGTTCTAGATGGGGATCATTACGTCATTAATGGAGAAAAATGTTGGATTACCAACGCAAGTTATTCCAGAACAGTAATCGTAACGGCAGTAAACGGCACAGACGAGCGAGGGAAAAAGAAAATCTCTGCCTTTATCGTACCAACAGACACGGAAGGAATGACGATTCGTGCCGAGTATGAAAAAATGGGTGTTCGCGCTTCTGATACAACAGAAATTATCTTGGATGATGTGAGGGTTCCGAAAGAAAATATTCTCGGAGATCCTGATAAAGGATTTAATCAATTTTTATATACGTTAGACGGAGGGAGAATCTCCATTGCAGCCCTAGCTGTAGGTGTTGGAAGAGCAGCCTATGAAGCAGCCCTTCAATACAGCAAGGAAAGGAAGCAATTTGGAAAACCAATCGGCAGCTTCCAAGCAATTCAATTTAAACTGGCAGATATGGCAATGGAATTAGAGCTGGCGCAAAACATGGTTTATAAAGCTGCCTGGTTAAAGGATCAAGGTAAACCATTTAAAAAGGAATCGGCTTTTGCAAAGCTATTTGCTTCTGAAGCTGCCACAAGAGCTTGTAACCAAGCAATTCAAATCCACGGTGGTTATGGTTACATGAGAGAATATCACGTAGAACGCTTTTTGCGTGATGCGAAATTATTAGAAATTGGAGAAGGAACTTCTGAAATTCAACGATTAGTTATTGCTAGAGAAATTGGATGTCCAAGATAGGGGGAAGTCATTTGTTTAAGAAGCTATTAATTGCTAATAGAGGAGAAATTGCAGTTCGAATTATTAACACTTGTCACCGTTTAGGAGTTCAGACGGTTGCAGTATATTCCGATGCTGATAAAGAAAGTCTTCATGTCACTCTTGCGGATCAGGCTGTTCACATTGGCGGTTCACGAGTAAACGAGAGCTATTTAAACATGGAAAATATTTTGATTGCAGCAAAGGATACAGGTGCAGATGCGATTCACCCAGGTTATGGGTTCCTCTCGGAAAATCCCGATTTTGCTAAGAAGGTTGAGGAAAATGGGATCACTTTTATTGGCCCTAAACCGGAAGTTATTCAAAAGATGGGAAATAAAATTGAAGCGAGGGAGACGATGGAGCAGGCCAATGTTCCAGTCATTCCTGGAATTACGTTAAAGGATACGGATGAGAGAACAATTCTCTTAGCTGCAAGAAATATTGGTTATCCAATTATGGTGAAGGCTGCTGCTGGTGGTGGTGGTATTGGAATGCAGAAGGTGGAACACGAATCTGAACTTATGAAAATCGTTTCTTCTGTTGTAAAGAAATCAGAGACATTCTTCGGTTCCGGGGAAATTTACTTAGAAAAATGCATCGACAATCCGAGACATATTGAAGCACAAATTGCCGGGGACGAACATGGCAATGTCGTTTGCCTTGGGGACAGGGATTGTTCCATTCAACGGAGACATCAAAAAATTATTGAAGAGGCCCCTTCCCCGTTTTTATCGGCACAAGGAAGGGAAAGGTTATTTGAGGCAGCCGTACAGGCAGGAAAGACGATCGGCTATACAAATCTAGGTACTGTAGAATTTCTCGTCGATGAAAATGAAAACATTTACTTCTTAGAAATGAATACACGTCTACAAGTGGAGCATCCGGTCACAGAAGAAACAACAGGTCATGATTTAGTAGAATGGCAGCTCCTTCTAGCAATGGGCGAAAGGCTCCCTGAACAAAATGAACAGGAAGGCCATGCCATTGAAGCAAGAATTTATGCTGAGGATCCAGTTACATTTTTTCCATCACCAGGAAAGTTGGAGAAGTGGTCGTTTCCGCAAATGGATAATATCCGCTATGATTTTGGGGTAACGGAAGGAGCACAAGTGACACCTTTTTATGATCCGATGATCGGTAAAGTGATCTCAAAAGGGGCGACAAGGGATGAAGCGATCAAAACTTTACTTGGTGCATTAGAAGCTGCCCAGGTAGAAGGGATTAAAACAAATATTCCAATGTTGATCGAATCGTTAAAAAATCCTGTGTTTCAGGCAGGAAATGCAACAACCGATTTCGTAAATAGTTGTATAAAGGTTAAATAAAGAGATAACAGGGAGATGAAACCATGAAGGAAGTAAGAACCAATATGGCAGGAAACGTGTGGAAAATTCAAGTCGCCGTTGGTGACGAAGTAAAAGTAGGGCAAGAGGTAGTAATTTTAGAGTCAATGAAAATGGAAATACCTATCGCCGCTGAAGCAGATGGTGTGGTGGCAGAGCTGAAAGTGGAAGAAGGCAGCTTTGTAAACGAAGATGACGTACTATTGACATTAAAGTCGGAGTAGGGATTTTCTATGGATTTACCAACAAAAGTGCAAATCAAAGAAGTTGGTCCGAGGGACGGTCTGCAAAACGAAAAAATATTCGTTCCAACAGAAACCAAGGTGGAGTGGATCAATCAATTAAGCAAAACAGGCTTAGATTATATTGAAATCACTTCTTTTGTCCATCCAAAATGGATTCCTGTGTTAAATGATGCTGTGGAAGTGGCGAAGAAGATTGATCGGCAAGAGGGTGTCACCTATGCCGCCCTCGTTCCTAATAGAAAGGGATTAGAACGAGCAATTGAAGCGGATATGGATGAAGTTTCTGTATTCATGTCCGCAAGCGAAGCCCACAACCGCCGGAATATTAATAAATTCATTGCAAATACGTTTCCTGTTTTGCAGGAGGTAGTCAAAGAAGCATTGTCTGCTGGGAAAAAGGTGCGAGGGTATGTTTCGACCGTATTTGGCTGCCCATATGATGGAGAAGTACCTCTTGATAATGTAAAAACAGTGACGGATAAGCTGTTAGAAATGGGTGTGTATGAGGTGTCGTTAGGTGACACGATTGGGGTAGCTAACCCAAAGCAAATGGATGATGTATTGTCAGAACTACTGGAGAGCTTTCCAACAAATAAACTAGCTCTCCATCTCCATGATACGAGAGGGATGGCACTGGCTAACACGGTTGTTGGATTATCAAAAGGGATTACGGTTTTCGACAGTGCTTTAGGTGGCCTTGGAGGTTGTCCTTATGCAAAAGGCGCTTCAGGTAATGTAGCAACAGAGGATTTAATTCATATGCTCCATGAGATGGGAATCGATACAGGAACTTCCTTTGTCCCTCTTATGGAAGCGGCAAAATACATTGAAGCAAAGTTGCAAAAGGAGTTACCAAGCAGGCAGTTAAAGCTCTGAGAATACGGGAGATAAAGGAGGGACTGGTACTTGAATCTTATTGAAACCAAAATCAAAGATCATATCGGCCATGTAATTTTGAAACGAAAAGAAAGTGCTAACGCTTTGTCACAGTCCTTGTTGGATGAATTGGCTACTGTCTTTTATGAATGGAAATTCATTCCCTCCCTCCGTGCCATTATTCTTACAGGGGACGGAGAGAAGGTATTCTGTGCAGGTGCCGATTTAAAAGAGCGAAAAGGAATGAATGAGACGGAGGTCCGGCAGGCAGTAGCGAAAATTGGCCAGACAGTTAACATGGTGGAAGACATGCCCATCCCTGTCATTGCTGCCCTTAATGGATCGGCCTTCGGTGGCGGTTTAGAACTTGCCCTCGCCTGTGATTTAATCATTGCAGCAGACCACGGAAAATTCGGGTTAACGGAAACAACGTTAGCCATTATTCCAGGTGCTGGGGGAACGCAGCGTCTACCAAGGGCAATTGGTGTTCAGCGGGCGAAAGAAATGATTTTTACAGGTAAACGTATTTCCGCAGAAACGGCCTGTGAGTGGGGATTATTCTTAAAGGCAGTACCCTTAGCTTCCTTAATGGAAGAAGCAGAACAACTTGCAAAAGCAATAGCTAATAATGGTCCTGTTGCTGTAAAACAAGCAAAGTTCGCCATTAATCAAGGGATGAATACAGACATAAAAACAGGCTTATCCATAGAACAAAAAGTATATGAATTAACAATACCGACCAAGGATCGCGTAGAAGGGCTCACTGCCTTTAAAGAAAAACGGGCTCCTGTATACACAGGTGAATAAATAGAAAAGCGTAAGGCGCATGAAGCTAGACATAATTTCGATGAATTTTATATTTTCTTATCTTCAAAAAGAGGTGTAGATATGACGAGAGAGAGTCGTTGGGAAGAGTATGTGACGGAGATTGAGCAGGGAGGACCTGCTAAGTATCATGAAGCCAATGAGAAAAAAGGAAAGCTGTTTGTAAGGGAACGTTTAGCTCGTTTATTCGATAACGGAGAGTGGAAGGAAGACGGGAAATTTGCCAACTGTCAAAAGGAAGGTCTTCCTGCTGACGGTGTTATTACAGCTATCGGAAAAATTTCCGGGAGAACGGTCTGTGTCATGGCCAATGATTCTACCGTAAAAGCTGGCTCATGGGGTTCAAGAACCGTAGAGAAGATTATCCGTATTCAGGAGACGGCGGAAAAGCTAGAGGTGCCCCTATTATACTTAGTAGACTCTGCAGGAGCGAGAATTACAGATCAAATTGAAATGTTCCCTGGTCGCAGAGGAGCGGGACGGATTTTTTACAATCAAGTGAAATTGTCTGGTAAAATACCGCAAGTTTGCTTGCTTTTCGGACCATCTGCAGCAGGTGGTGCGTATATTCCTGCCTTTTGTGACGTAGTCATGATGGTAGATGGGAACGCGTCCATGTACTTAGGTTCACCGAGAATGGCAGAAATGGTGATTGGCGAAAAAGTTTCGCTAGAAGAAATGGGTGGTGCCAACATGCATTGCTCTGTTTCAGGATGTGGCGATATTTTAGTAAAAACAGAAGAGGAAGCCATTGAAAAAGCAAAAGCCTATTTAAGCTATTTCCCTTCTAATTATCAAAAGCGTCCGCCAGCTATGGAAGCTGTGGAACCAAAGCAGTTGGAAAAGTCTCTTGAAGAGCTTATTCCAGCCAATCAAAATGCGCCTTTTGATATGCATCAATTTATTGACGGTCTTGTTGATAAGGATAGTTTCTTTGAAATGAAGGCGTTGTTTGCCAAAGAATTAGTAACTGGTTTTGCGAGAATGAATGGAAGGCCCATAGGAATTATTGCAAATCAGCCAAGGCAGAAGGGAGGAGTATTATTTCACGACTCAGCAGATAAAGCTGCAAGGTTCATTACTTTGTGTGATGCCTTCCATATTCCACTCTTATTTTTAGCAGATGTGCCTGGTTTTATGATTGGAACGAAGGTGGAAAGAGCTGGTATTATCCGGCACGGGGCAAAAATGATTTCAGCCATGTCGGAAGCAACCGTTCCCAAAATTTCTGTTATTGTGCGTAAAGCTTACGGTGCAGGGCTCTATGCCATGGCAGGTCCAGCTTTTGAGCCAGATTGCTGTATTGCCTTACCATCGGCGCAAATTGCCGTAATGGGTCCAGAGGCGGCGGTAAATGCCGTTTATGCCAATAAAATTCAGTCATTACCTGAAGAGGAACGGCCGGCCTTCATCCAAGAAAAACGGAAGGAATACCAGGAAAACATTGATATTTACCGTTTAGCATCAGAGTTGATAATTGATGATATTGTACCTGCTAATCAGTTAAGGGATGACTTATTGGAAAGATTTGACCTGTATTCTTCTAAGTACCAAATCTTTTCTCACAGAAAACACGCCGTGTATCCGGTTTAAGACCAAGCCGAAAAGGCATGCTTTTCGCCTTTTCGGCTTGGTCGAAAGATGAGCGGAGCCGCCACCTGTTTTTGAAGCCAGTTAGGGCGTTTTTTTCCTAACTGGTGCGTGGCGAGCGAAGCCATCGTAAAAAAGGCATGCTTTTCGCCTTTAGGAGTTGGCTAATGGATAACTTAGCATTGATTGTTGTGAAGGAGTGGAGACCCACGACACTCCTCGAAAATGCTAACACATTATCTTCGTGCGTGGGCTATTTCTAGGTAGCCTATTCAATGTCCTGCGGGATTATGGTCTAGACGAGACCCCACAGGTAGGAACTACCTAGGAGGCTTGTCAGACCACCCGCGGAAAGGGAGTGGGTCGTAGCGACTGAACACCATAGGTGTAAATAAAAAATTCAAACTGAACGGAGGGGAGTTCGTTGAAGCAGATTTTAACATCTTTTACCGATGCAGTAGCTGACATTAAGGACGGTGCAACGCTACTAGTTGGCGGATTTGGTCTTTGTGGTATCCCAGAAAACTTAATTAAAGGATTAAGGGAAACGGGAGTAAAAGATTTAACGATTATTTCCAATAACTGTGGTGTGGACGACTGGGGGTTAGGACTACTTCTCGAAAACAAACAAATTAAGAAGATCATGGCCTCTTACGTAGGAGAAAACAAGGAATTTGAACGACAAGTACTGGCTGGTGAACTAGAAGTAGATTTGATTCCTCAAGGAACATTGGCAGAGCGAATTCGTGCAGGAGGAGCAGGTATACCTGCGTTTTACACCCCAGCAGGCGTAGGTACAAAAATCGCTGAAGGGAAAGAGGTACGAATTTTTGACGGAAAAGAGTATTTAATGGAACATGCCATCACCGCAGACTATAGCCTAGTGCGCGCTTATATTGGTGATAAGCATGGAAACCTTATTTACCGTAAAACAGCCCAAAACTTCAACCCAATGATGGCAGCAGCAGGAAAAGTGACCATAGCAGAAGTAGAGAATTTGGTTGAGCCAGGTGAATTAAATCCAGAACATATTCATACACCAAGTATTTACGTGAACAAGTTGATCATTGGTGAGCAGGAAAAAAGAATTGAGAGAAAAACGTTAGCACAATCCTAAGGGAGGAGGGGACCTCATGAGTGTAGATCGTAAAGCAATGCGAGAGCAAATTGCAAGAAGAGCAGAAAAGGAAATTCACGATGGTGACTATGTCAACTTAGGTATTGGTATGCCAACGATGGTTGCAAATTATATTTCTGAAAATAAACAAGTAATACTTCAATCGGAAAACGGCTTATTAGGAATCGGCCCTTTCCCAACAGAGGAGGAGCTTGATCCCGACTTAATAAATGCAGGGAAAGAAACAGTTACTACTGTGAAAGGAGCATCCTATTTCAGCAGTGCAGAGTCCTTTGCCATGATTCGTGGTGGCCATATTGATGTCGCCATCTTGGGAGCAATGGAAGTTGCTGAGAACGGAGATTTAGCGAACTGGATGATCCCAGGGAAAATGATTAAAGGCATGGGAGGCGCGATGGATTTAGTACATGGTGCCAAAAAAGTAGTTATTATTATGGAGCATGTTAATAAAAACGGGGATCCAAAGATTTTAAAAGAGTGTACTTTGCCTTTAACAGGAAAAGCCGTTGTAAACAGGATTATTACAGATAGGGCAGTAATTGATGTAACGGAAGATGGGTTGGAGTTAAAAGAAATTTTAGGAGACTACAACTTTGAAGAGATTCAAGGTATGACAGGTGCGCCCCTTATTAACGGGTTATAATTAAGAATCAGTTTAGTAAAATTCGTTGAGAAATATTAATAAGATAACTAAATACTAGAAAATAAAAAGCTGAAAATAGCAGGGAAAGCCTGTCTTTTCAGCTTTTTTATTTGTGTCTGAGATTTTTACCTAAAAATTGTTAATGAGATTTTTACATACCTAAACAAGATTGATTCATACTATGGTTACGTCAGGAGGTGAAAAACAAATGGCTAACAACAACAGTTCAAACCAATTGCTTGTACCTGGAGTACAGCAAGCATTAGATCAAATGAAATATGAGATCGCTCAAGAGTTTGGTGTGCAGCTTGGGCCAGATGCAACTTCTCGTGCTAACGGGTCTGTTGGTGGAGAAATTACGAAGCGTCTAGTAGCTATGGCTGAACAACAATTTGGCGGTCACCAATAATAATAAAAAATAAGTGAATAACATGGCTGTATAGGGGATGGACAAGCTCCATCCCCTTTTTGGATAGAAGAATCTTAACTTTTTAACTAATAGCTATGTTAATGGTTGTGATGATTTTCGCTTCAGATACTCGCTTTCCGCGGGCAACACCTCAGCCTCCTCGGGAAAAATCACCCTGCGGGGTCTTCGGAAGTTAATCCTGTCTCTTCCTCTTCTAGCATCGCTTCGGTGCTAAGTACGTCGAGACAACTCGAAGTAACTTCATGATGCAATGCTCGTCGCTGGAGTCTCGTATCTTCCGCTACAATCATCAATTTTAATAATTAGCATTGCTTTTAACACAGTTAACTATAGTCTAATATCAATTGATTATTTTATCCATTTACCGGAGGAATCAATAATGGGGTATTGTCCCGTATGTAATGGTTTAGAACAAGTTTACCAAGCCTGTCCCTCTTGTGGGTCTAGTATGGCAGAAAAGGGGCGGTGGTTTGATTATTTTGATGAGTATAGTGCCTATATGCCTATTAATACGATGAAGTTGTTTGATGGAATTAAAGATGATTTAAAACAGGAAACCTGTCCCCATCTTTTTTATTGTGAAAACTGTAATGAAGATACGGTTATGTTAATAAAAGAGAAAATATAAAAAATCCCCCATGAAAATCATGGAGGATTTTTAGTTTTAGTTTGCGGTTATTAACGAATACGTAATTCTGATTCTGGGTCGAAGAAGTGGCACTTGTTCATGTCGAATGCCATAGTTAATGTGTCTCCGCCGCTGATATCTGTACGAGAATCAACACGTGCGATGAAGTCTTGACCGCCTACTTTAGAGTATAGGAACGTTTCAGCACCCATAAGCTCAGCAACATCGATATATGCTTCGAAAGTAGAGTTCTCAGAAGCCTCTAAGAATACTGGCTCATCATGGATGTCCTCAGGACGAATTCCTAAGATAATTTCTTTGTTGTTGTAATCTTCAACAAGCTTTAATTTTCCAGCAGGCACCTTCACTTTATGGTCACCCATTTCAAAGAATCCATCTTTAAGTGTACCAGTTAAGAAGTTCATGGAAGGAGATCCGATAAATCCACCTACGAATACGTTTTCTGGGTAGTCATAAATGTCCTTTGGACGACCAACTTGTTGGATATATCCGTCTTTCATAACAACGATACGTGTTGCCATTGTCATGGCTTCTGTTTGGTCATGTGTTACGTAAATCGTTGTTGTTTGAAGACGCTTATGAAGCTTTGTGATTTCAGCACGCATTTGTACACGTAGCTTTGCATCTAGGTTTGATAAAGGCTCATCCATCAAGAATACTTTAGGGTTACGTACGATCGCACGACCTAAAGCTACACGTTGACGCTGACCACCAGACATTGCTTTTGGTTTACGGTCTAGCATTTCTGTTAAACCAAGAATTCTAGCTGCTTCCTTTACTCGCTTATCAATTTCCGCTTTTTTGAACTTACGAAGCTTAAGACCGAAAGCCATGTTATCGTAAACGTTCATGTGTGGATATAATGCATAGTTTTGGAATACCATCGCGATGTCACGATCTTTAGGTGCTACATCGTTTACTAGCTCATCACCGATGTAAAGCTCTCCTTTAGAAATATCCTCTAAACCTGCAACCATACGAAGAGTAGTAGACTTACCGCAACCAGATGGACCTACGAATACGATAAATTCTTTGTCTACAATTTCTAGATTGAAATCTGTAACTGCTGTTACATCACCTTCATAAATTTTGTAAAGACCTTTAAAAGTAATATCTGCCATGTTTTCCACTCCTTATAGTTATGAACGTTTACTAATGAGCACGTTCAAAATTAGTGTTCTAATTCATAGTCTTAGTTTAGCTTGTAAATGCTTACAAAACTATTGTAATAGTGCACAAAAATTTGATAGTTTTTTGTGCAACTTGCAAGCGCTGACAAAAAAAAGAGGTTTCAAAAAGAACGTATACATTCATTTGAAACCTTTGATATGGCAGGTGAACGGATGAATCATATCATGTAATTCTAATCCTCTTTTCTTGATGTTTCTAGTACACTAAACATAAAATATACGGCTACAGCATTTGGAAATCGTTTTATATCAATGGATGTTTTCTCTATAAATTTATCTACTCGATACTGAAGTGTATTTCGGTGCATGTACAGCTTTTTTGCAGCTAAGCTCGTGTTTAAATTACATTCGAGATAGACTTTAACAGAGTCTAACAACGTTCTATCGTCCAGTACGGGGGTCAGCATGGACAATGTGGCTCGCTTTTTTTTCTTCCGTCATATCTTTAATGGTTAAATAAGGAATAATGTCCTGTTCTACAAAAAGAGATTTTGCTGGAACTATGGGACGGACTTCTTCGAACACACTGGACTCCCACAAGAACCTGTCCTTTGCAGAATCAAGGCCAGTATTGGGTGAGCCAATATAAAGGAATAATTGAACATAGAAATCTGATGCAATCGTATCAATAATGGACTCTTCATCCATATCCTCATCAAAATGGTCATCAATTAACTGGATGAGAACGCCTTTATCAGGAGCAAGCCAGAGTAATTCATAGGCGGACAAGAACAGACTTTTCATTGCTTCCGTAAATTCCCCTTGTTCGAGAATCGCCCCTTTTATATGAAAATGGATAAAGCGAAAAGGTAGTGGAAGGATCTTCTCCACTTTCGTCATATCCACATCATCGTTTTTTAATAAGCCATTGTATTAGTAGTTCTTCGGACGCTGTTTGTGGTAATAAAACATTGTTTTCTTCTTGTGGAAAAATGATTTCTAGTAGTTCCTTTTCATCCTGTGATAATTTTCTTGTATCAAAAACAATTACTTCTCCCGCCTCATCAGCTATTTTAAGCTGGTATGTAGGGGAAAGCTTAGTATTAGGTCCTACGATGGCATAATTATATTTCTTTTTTAAGCGCTGTATCATAAAAACTACCCCTTTATGTATAATGCAGGATGTACTTTCGTTGTACAGATAGTGTCTGCTAGTCTTTATTATAATGAAAGTTAGAAAAAATCTCCATTTTAAACGGAAAAAGGCCGAACGAATCTACAGTTCGGCCTTTTTAGAAATTATTTTTCTCCATTGTAGGGAGGTTCCTCTTCCTTGAAATTTTGTGCCTCGTCAATTTGACGTTTTCCATGTGTGATGTGATCTTGTCCTCCGGCTAATCCTTCGTTGGTCATTCGGTCCACATCAACCATAACCCGGTCCCGGCCTTCATGTTGTGAATCCTTTTTCATCGAATATCCCTCCTTATTGTGATAGCTTTTGAAAAATCAGGAGGGATTATCCAGATTAGTGTTCTTCATAAACATGGAACAGCATTAAGTCATGGATACAGGTTTCGAGGAATTTTCTCTCTTCTGGAAGGTTTGGTTGGATGTCCCATTGGATGGTTCCGTCTTTAAAATAGCTGCCTTTGTATTTCTTCTGTTTGTAGAAAAAGGAAAAGTCCCATTGCTGGTTAATCATATTGTTTTTTATTTCTTTATAGTTAAAATGAGTAAGCATGATGACTAAACGCCTTTATTTATGTATGTCACGTCCTGTTTTTAGTTTAACATAAACATCGGGGTAGGAGTTTGGTAGAAGAGGGCTTGTGTATGTTTTCGGTGGGGGAGTGTGGAGTGTGGAGTGTGGAGTGTGGGCAAACCATGAGGAGATTGCGAAAGTAGTGAAGGTTTGCTCGGAAAAACCGATCAAACCTTGAGGACTTATGGAAAGTAGTGAAGGTTTGCCCAAAATATCATCGAACCTCCAGCAGTTCCCACCATCTAGGTCAAATTAGCTGCAAACTTTCCCTCAACGAGCATCCTCGTAAGCATTTCCACTCGTTTTCCTTGGATTTCCCGCTCATCAAAAGTCATGGGTTTGCTGTTCACATCCACAACCCATAGACTTCCTTGATTATCAACGATTAGATCGAAGGAAAACTCATTAATTTCTCCATACTCTTCACGCAATCGCTTCCCAATTTTTTTCCCAAGACGGATGACAGAAGCTTTTCTAGGGCGAGTTGGGATTTCTTGTAATGACAGGACTGCCCCTCCTTGTGGAACATGGGTTGTGTACCCTCCATGAACGGCAGCACGTACACCTGTCCCAACCATCTTCCAATCAGAATCATGGTATACCATAAGGACACGGAAATCATAGGCCGTTTCATTGACCATTGCCCCTCTGATTCCTTCTTGTAGAAGTAAATCCTTTTCCTTTAACAGCTTGGATAGCAAATAAACTAATTGAGTAAAGGTTAGATCAGTATAAATCTTTTGTTGGGAATGAAGGGAGTAGTGTTCTCCGTTACGTTCCAACTTCCAAATACCGAACCCTTGGGCACCATCCACATCCTTTAAATAGGCGGTAGGATAGCGCTCTAAGAAGCGATACAATTGTCGGCTATTCTTCAGTTCGATGGTAGTAGGAAAATAATTCTTCAGCCATAGATCTTCTTGAAAAAGTTTTCCTATCCTTCCTTTATGAAAAAAGGAACTGTTAAAGATGGGGACACTCCATCTCTTTAATGTTTGCAAATAAACGAGAAGGTCATCTTCACCATTATCTCCTCTTAGTGGATAGCGGTTATAAACGGCATGGGGTTTCGGGCAAATGACCTCCTGCCATTCTCTAGTACGATCGTTCCAGTAATAGCCTTTAAACAACTTATTATCTTTTGCGTAAGGAAGAACAAATCCCATTCCCCCATGCTTAGAAATGGAGGAAAGGAGTTCTTCATAAAACTCCCTCTCCCCTGTAAACTTGCCTTTCCCTCTTGTTTTGGTGCTGTCAAAATAATAATGTTTTTATTCAATGGGAGTCACCCTTTACGTAGAAACTGTTATATGACTGCTTTCTTGAATCACTGTCTGATACAGATAAGCAGCATACGTCATTGGCATTTTTCTCGTTAACTGATCTTCCCGTTTAAGCTTCGGGTGGGAAAAAATCGTTCTGCCTGGCTTGGAGTTGGCTTCGAACATCCAAATTTGTTCATCCAAGTCGATACCTAAGTCAAAGCCAATTTCCCCAACATTTCCATTCGTGGTTTTATCTATAGCTTTACTTAATAGTAAGGCTGTTTTTTTCAGCTCTCCTAACAATGATTTATCTAAGTTTAAATCTTCCCATATTTCTTGGACAGACTTAATGTGTCCGCCGCTTTTAACATGGGTCGTAACACTCCCAGGACCGGCAATTTTGGCAGCAATGGCACTGATTCTCCAAACTCCTTGCTCATCTTTATTAGTATGAATCCGGAAATCAATGGGATTACTTTGGTATTTTAATAAGGCAATGCCTTTTTGAACTACGAGATGATCAAAGCCTGTAGGGAATTGGGTTTTCAGAAGCCGGTTTAAACTGCTGTATCGTCTAAGTCGATTACGAACCTTATCCCTAAATCGGCAATAATAGAAGCCTTCTCCTTCATCAAAATGAATTTGGTGAATACCGAAGCCAAGGCTACCGTTTTTCGGTTTTATATAAACATGCTTATATTCATGAATAAACCCTTTGATTTCTTCCGTAGTTGGAGAAGCGATTGTTTTGGGTAAGTGACGGTTCGCTTCCTCCACCTCTACTAAACGCTTGTGAATTTCAGATTTATCAAAGAATCCTGGATTAAACCACGGAATATCATATTCTTGCTTGAACTTTTCCCGCACGTGAATATAGTCAGGATGGGCCTCGGTTCGGCGGTTTGGTAACCGGTCATAAATGACATTTGGCAGCGGGACAATAATTTTTTTCCACCCTGCCTTAGTAAAGGAGTAAGCCTCCATAGTTCCTTCCTCCCAATCGATGTGGTGGGAACCAAATATAACAGCCAATGCTCCTGTTAAACTGGCAGCATGAATATACTTGGCAAACAGGAAAGAACGCTCTCCAGCAGGTCTTAAAATACTTCCCGTAAAACCTGCTGTAAAAATACCAATTAGGGGACCGAAGTAAATTTTTCCTTCCCCATCATATTCTAATGTTAGTTTTAATGAATAAGGAAAATATAATTGGTTCCAAGCTATTTCTGAAAATTCACATTCCTGAAAAGAGAGGTTATCACTAGAATAAATAGCACAACTGACTTCCTTCGTTCCGAACTGGACTTGTATTAATTCCAATTCTGTAAGTTTTAACTGCTTTAATAGTTCCTTTGAAACATATAAACTTTTTTCCTTTTTACTCGATTCTCTTTTATTAATTTGCATAGTATACGGCATGGATCGTTTCACTCCTTTACTTGTAACACGTTTCCCCTTAGAGTTTGACTGGATTCTTTGCATGTTCCTTTGATAGAATCCATATTGCTGGACCTTCGGCTTTAAATTGTTTTCCCATAATCTCACTAGTTTTCATCACCGTTTCATAACCAGGCTTCGAATTCACTTCCAGTATCCAGATTCGGCCATCATTACTGATTCCAATATCTACTCCCAGTTCAAACAGTGGTTCGTGATAGTTTTCCATATGCTTTGGAAGCTGTTTAATAATCAACGGAAGATCCTTTTTTATACGAGCAACCGTCTCCTTTGATGTCCGTAGTTTCGAGACAATTTTCCCTCCAGCTTGGAGATTAGACAGGTAGGTCCCTTTTTTTCCTAGTCTAAAACCTTTACCCACAAGCTTCCATTGGGAATCCCCTTTCTTTTGCAGTACAATTCTTAAATCATAAGGAGACCCATCAATCGTTAATGGAAGAAATGGTTGAATCATATAGTTGTGTGCCGGTAGTTTTTCTGTCAGGAATTGATAAAGGCTGTAGGCATCATTGGTCCATGTATATTCCTTTGTTTTATCCCCGCTTTCTATCACGTATCCTGACTGTTTATTCTCTATGGCAAAAAATCCATAGCCTCCAGAACCAAAGACAGGTTTGATCGCAACTTTATTATAGGTGTTTAAAAAGCGTTGCAAGGAATCTGGCGTCAATTTTTCTGTTTGTGGTAAAAAAGGTTTTAATGGTTCGCTTTGACTAAGCCACTGATGAACAGCCCATTTATTAGGCAGACCTGTACCAAGGAAGTGTGCTTTTTTCTTTATGACGTTGATTTGTTCTTGTGTATCCTTAATTAATTTCCTTTCGTTTGGCGGGTAGTAGACACGATCATAGATATAATCAGGTAGAGAGAAGCATCCCTTCAACCACTGTTTGGACTGTGGATCAAAAACAAGTCCTGTTGCTTTCTCCGTCGTATCGTCATAATTTGACGGGTGAAAACGAAATACAAAGATACCCTTTTCCCCACAGGCGACTGCAACCCTGTTTAAATACTCATTATATTCATCCGTATTTAATTGTAGAATCCCTAATGAAGTCATAGATGACATCCTTTCTAGTAATCTGTAAATCCTATTAAGGAAGATGCGAAGGTTACTAAAAGCTGTACGGAAGGAGGGGGTGTTTTTGCAGTAGCAGCGCTGTGCTCTCCTTTGGATGGCTTTATGTTTACTTCAAGTAGCCAAATGTTATCTTCCTTATCGAGCATAAAATCAAACCCAAGTTCACCGTATAAGCCATCCGCTTCTCCGTCTAAAATATGGGCACAATGAATGGCTAGTTCGTGCATAAATTTTAACCTGTGGAGGGCCTTTTCTTCCCCCATTAGTTCCTTTAATATATCTGAAGCGCTTCGTTGAACGCCCCCTTGTGCTAGATTCGATACGATTTGTTTTACTTGCCCAATTCGGCCGATGGCAGAACATGATTTCCAATAACCGGATTTATCTTTTATACATAAGACACGAAAGTCTACTGGTGCCTCTTTTAACGTCTTTGCTTCGATTGTCTGTTGGATGATATATTTTTTCCCCTGCAATCTTGGCTTTAGGAGGGAAAAAACTTTAGCTGCCGGTACTTCCTTTTCCGTTTTCCATGCCTTATTGTTGGGGTATGTGACAATATAGAGGTCGTTTTCCTTATCAACCCGAATAATACCAGAGCCTTCTTTTCCCCAAAACGGCTTCAAATAGACGCTGTTATATTTTTGCAGTAGATGTTTTAAGATCCTTAGATGATTGGAGTGAGCGTGTTTCGGGTAGATAAGGTATTAAGGTTGGTTCCTGTAAAAACATTGAAAAGGTTTCCCATTTATGCAAAAAGCGGTCATTAAAGTAAGGAATATTTAATTCGGATAATTTATCAAAAAAAGCCTGGCAACTAATGGATCTCTCCATATCCCGTCTACCAATCCGGTTATAGATAACTTGAGGAAGGGGAGACTTTGTAGGTTGCCAACTTTTGTTCTGGTACATGTACCCTTTAACAAAGCTTCCTTCAACAGCTTTGAAAGAGAAGATCATTAAGGGACAATGAAGTCGTTCCGCTGTGATTGCCATATCTGTTAAGTAGGCAGTTAAAGAGCCAAACGGTGCTTCCTTGTTCTCTTCATTAATATCTCCCAAAACAACTCCTAAGCTAGGTCCGAGTCTAAGAATATGTTCCGTTTGGCTATACTGACATTGAATATTAGATAATGGAACATGCAATTGTTCTTTTATTGCCGGATGCATTTCCATTTCAAATTCTGTTAAATGAGGTTCGGCGACTAATTCAATCTCTTTGCTAAAAAAATGATACTGCAATTTTATTTGGGAACGGCCAGACAGTCTCCATAAAGTAGCGGCTTTTATGGGAATAGCTACTTGATTTTCAGGTAGCTTTTCATTCGTGACGATGGAATTTATTAAGTAAGTGTCATTAAACATAAACAGCCCTCGCATGTTTCCATTGGATAAAAAGAATTCCCTTTGGTAAAATCAGGTTACTTGCTGTGTAAGTAGCCTATAGGTATTTGTCGGTATGGTATCTTATGAGCAGTCGAGAAAAGGTGTGCATTTGAGGTGAGGCAGGAAGATGGATGAGAAAATAATCTGGTTGTTTATTCTTATAATTATTGGCGGGTTGGTCGGTGGTGGAACGAATGTCCTGGCCATTAAAATGCTCTTTCGTCCGTATGAGGCCGTTTTTATTGGGAAGTATCGGGTGCCATTTACACCAGGTCTCATACCGAAAAGGAAAGGACAAATTGCCGATCAGCTTGGGAAATTGGTGGAGGTTCATTTAGTGACTCCTGAAGGGATTGAAGAAAAGATATTTCATGAATCCTTTAGGGAGGAGTTGGACAACCGGATAAGGGCAAAGATTCTTACCTTCCTAAATGATGAGCGGACCATGAATGAGTGGATTCGTGTTCATTTAAATAGAACGTGGACAACGGAAAATGGTAGAAAACTAATTGAAGCTAGTGTTCAGAAGAAGATTAGTTCGATTTTGGCAGAAAAGCAGCATGTGCCTTTAGAGGAGTTACTGTTAGATGAATGGAAGCGTAAGGCTTCCAGTTACATTCCCCAACTAACGGATAAGTTGTTGGAACGGGGAACGAGTTATTTGGAATCCTATGAAGGGAAAAGGCAAATTGAAACGATGGTTTCCCATTTTTTTGAAGGGAAAGGGAATGTTCGAGGTTTCTTCGGCAGAATGATCCAGCGGGTTTCTCCAGAGGTGTTCATCTCTAATGAATTAATAAAGCTTTTGCAAGAGGCAAAAACCCATGAAATGTTAAGGGAATTATTAGAGAGAGAATGGGAGACTTTGTTGCAAAAGACGCCGAATGATTTTTTGAAAGACATGGATACGGAGGAAAAACTAGGTGGATTTGTGAAGCGACTTGTGGATGAATTGCCCATTATTAGTGAATGGGATAAGCCTATCAAAATTTGGGCATCTCCCTATGAGGAGATGATTCTTAAGCAAACGATTCCGTTGATTATGAAGGAGTTGACCGATTTTGTAAGGAGGAATTTGCGATCTGCCATGAAACATGTAGGTATCCAAGATGTGGTCCAGCGGCAGATTAACAGTTTTCCAGTAAAAAGATTAGAAGTCATTCTCTTGTCTATCGCGAGTCGTGAACTGAAGATGATTGCGTTGTTAGGTGCCCTCATTGGAGGGTTAGTGGGCTTCGTCCAAGGCATTCTGCTACTATACGTTGTGTAAATGTAGGTTTGAGAAGATGGATGTCGGATAACGTAATATTTCGAATCTTTGTCCACGGGGTGAATTCATCCAGAATTCATGTTATAGTCGTAGAGATAAGTAAACGTGCGTATATTTCTTTTAGGTAAAACTTGTTTTGGAATGTCCGTACAAAAACAGGGAGGAAATTTTTATTATGACTAAACCGTTTGAAGTTGCCCAGGAACTTGCTACTGCTTTAAAAAATAGCGAAGAGTTCGTAACGTTGAAGAACTTGCATGATGATGTTAATAAGGACGAGGTTGCTAAGCGTATGCTAGATAATTTCAGAAACGTACAGCTTGAGCTTCAACAAAAGCAAATGCAAGGTGAGCAAATCACGGAAGAAGAAATTCAACAGGCACAAAAGCAATTTGAATTAGTGCAACAGCACGAAACGATTTCTAAGTTAATGGAAGCTGAGCAACGTATGAGCCAGGTTATTACGGAATTAAACCAAGCGATTACTGCTCCTTTAGAAGAGCTTTACGGTGCTGAACCACAACAAAGCTAATATCATAATTGATTTGTATTAATAAAACGAATGTGACTTTCGGGTCATGTTCGTTTTTTGTTTTTTTTTTTGGAGGGAGGGGGAATAGCTGGTTTTGATTTAAGTAGAAAGAGGTAGTTGTGGTTTACTTCAATCAAAAGCCTAGTTATGACGTAAATAGACGAGGAAAATTGGTTGTATTTAAATCAAAATTCAGTTATGACGTAAATAGAGAAGGAAAATGTGCTGTATTTAAGTCAGAAGTGAGTTTTGCTGTAAATACAAAATGAAATCTCCCCCTTTAAATCAAACCCCGCACCAAAAAAGAGATCACCTACCTATCTAACATATTTAACACCTACTACGGACAAATTCCTGCCAATTACCCTTTTTCTTCCCCCATTAAGTTCTATTCACCGAAAAAAGGACATATATGTATTACCAACAATACTTAGGATTTATGGACCAATTGAAGGGGGATGGCAACTATGACGTACCGCTTACTAGCGCTAGACATCGATGGGACCCTGCTAAAGTCAAATCATCGATTGGCAAAGGAAACGAAGGAAGCAATTGAATACGCTCAAAGCAAAGATGTATATGTGACATTGGCAACTGGAAGAGCTTTTCCTTCCGCAAAAAAAATAGCCAAAGCATTAAAATTGGATGATGCATATTTAATCACCCATGATGGGGCGTATATAGCATCAGAACTGGAAGACCCGATTTTTGAAAGAAGGCTAGACTCCGACCGCGTATACCAAATTGTAGATATCCTCGAAAACTATCATTGCCATGTGAGGCTACTTCATGAAAAGTATGCCATTGGCAATAAAGTAAGGCAGCGCAACTACTTAATTGCAAGAATGAATATTGGCGTTGGTGACCCGCTTTTTTATCCAGTAAATTATGTGGACTCTGCTTCGCATCACTTAATTGATCAGCCGTTGACGGTTCCGAAAATTCGTGCTCATTTCTGGAATGATAACGAGAAGCGAGATGCTATGGAAGAAGTTCAGGAAGCGGTAAGGCACATTAATATGACATCTTCAGCGGAGGGAAGCCTCGATATTACAGATGCATCGGCTTCTAAGGCAAGGGGATTGCAAGTCCTTGGTAAAAAACTTGGTATTCAGCTTAGCGAAATGGTTGCTGTAGGTTGCTATGAGAATGATATGGAAATGCTGACGCAATCAGGGCTGGGCATCGCCATGGGTAATGCACCGAAGGAAGTAAAGGCAATTGCAGACTGGGTAACGAGATCCAATAATCAAAATGGTGTAGGCTATGCTGTAAGAGAAGTGTTCCGAAAGCAGCTACACCCTGCCGTATATAAGTAAAAGAATATCAAGAAGGTTCTAGGGAGCGTTAACGCCTCTAGGACCTTTATTTTGGAAAAAAAGACGATTCTAAGGTCTGAAGCAGGTAGGTTCGTTAAAATAGGCCAGGAAATTAGAATTGTTATTTAACGAAAGAGTGGTTTGCGTTAAAATAGCCGGCAAAAGTCAGTTTGTATTTAAACGGAAGCAGCATTTGCGTTAAAGTATCAATGTAAATTTGTTTGCAATTAAACGAATACATCATTTTCCATTGTGATTCCTCAGGTATCTTTTCGCTTCATTAATTAATTCCCTTCCTTTTTTACTGACCCTACCTGTTTAACTCAAAGACTCCTTAAAAAGCATGAATACATGGCAACCTCATTCCCTTTCATCACTAATTCAAGTAAGATGACCAATACCCTCTCTTGACAAAAGACAAGGTAAGGAAAGCTAGTTGTTGACTATGGGCACACTAGATGGATACACTGTAGTAGGAAAATGCGAACCTTAGAAAGGAACGACCTAACATGCAATCTATTCATCTTTTTGGAATTGAAGAATCCTACAAACGTTCATGCGAACGAATTATTGAACTATTTTATGAAGAGATAGCCATCGATTTTTCACAAAATGAAGATAATATTCGCGGCATAGCCGTTAAAATAAAGGTATTGGAAGAACAGAATCAGTTTCAGGTGATAGGGGAGCTTTATAATGAAGGGCGAAAAATAAATGAGAAACAAATCCTTCTATCGCAGGCCGACAATCCAAACCAAAAGAAGCTCATTAAACAAGGAACAAGCTATGTTCTCCTAAAACTATTGGAAGAGTACACGGGCATAGAACAGCCATGGGGGTTCCTGACTGGAGTTAGGCCCACGAAGTTATATCATATGATGCGTCGTGAAGGTAAATCCAAACAGGAAATCAACCACATTCTCCAAGAAAAGTACTTGCTCCAACCTTCAAAAATTCAATTGCTCGAGGAAATTGTAGACAGACAGCTTCAGGTAGTACCAGACCTTGATCGAATTGCTGAAGAAGTGAGTATTTATATTGGTATCCCTTTTTGTCCGACCATGTGCGCCTATTGCACGTTTCCGGCCTACCCCATTAATGGACGGAACGGGTCTGTGGAAGAATTTCTAACTGGGCTCCATTATGAAATGGAAAAAACGGGAGAGTGGCTGAAGGAAAACAACAGGAAAATCACGACCATTTATTACGGTGGGGGAACACCGACGAGTATAACAGCAGAGCAAATGGATGCCCTGTATGAGCATATGTATAGAGTTTTTCCAGACGTAGAAAATGTCAGGGAATTGACGGTGGAAGCGGGCCGTCCCGACACCATTGAGCCAGATAAGGTGGAGGTGCTGAAGAAGTGGAAGGTGGACAGGATAAGTGTGAATCCACAATCTTTCACGGATGATACGTTAAAAGCTATCGGCAGAAGACATTCCGTGGAAGAGACCATAACCAAGTACCATTTGGCCCATAAAATGGGGTTAACGAACATCAATATGGATTTAATTATTGGACTTCCAGGGGAAGGGGTAGAAGAATTCGCTCATACGCTTGAAGTGACGAAGGAACTCCAGCCAGCATCCTTAACGGTACATACCCTGTCCTACAAACGCGCCTCCCAAATGACTAGATATAAGGAACGTTATAAAGTAGCAGGTCGGGATGAAATTCACGAAATGATGGAGATGGCACGTATTTGGATGGGGGAGGAGGGCTATGTCCCATACTACCTTTACCGGCAAAAAAATATTTTAGGCAATCTTGAAAACGTGGGCTATGCAAAGCCAGAGCAAGAAAGCCTCTACAATATTATGATCATGGAGGAAGTCCAGACGATCATTGGCCTTGGCTGTGGAGCATCGAGCAAGTGGGTAGATCCAGTAACAGGGAAAATAGACAGGTTCCCTAACCCAAAGGAACCGCAAGCGTATATCAAGGCCTATAAGGATTATACAAACAAAAAGCTAGTAAAACTTTCAGAAATGTTTTCTAAAGAGAGGTAGAGATGTATGGAAGAGAAACAATTACGGGAAAGATTTGAAGCAGCATTAGCCGTTCGGGACAGCGGAACGGGAAGATTATTTATGGACGAGATCATGGATATGGATATTGATTACAATGAGGAAGAGGAAACCGTTACGGTGACGGTGCCCGTAACAGATATTTTATTTAACCCAATTGGCTTTATTCATGGAGGAATCATGACGTATATTGCCGATACGGCCATGGGGCATTTGTGTGCTGCTTTTGCAGACAATCCTTCCGTATCTCTAGAGTTGAAAACACAGTTTTTTAACACTACTAGAGAAGGGAATGTCGTGGCAACGGCACACTTCTTAAAAAAAGGAAAGAACATCCAATTTGCAGAATGTGATCTCAAGACGGAAAAAGGCAAGCCATTAGGTAAAGTGACAGCGACGTTTTATTCTTTAACTTAATTGGGTACAGCGAGTGGAGGCAGTGCCGAAGCTCGCTTTTTTAGTACCATTAATGTATATCCGCTACAGTATAGGAGCGCGGTTTAAGGCCCCTCCTCGTCACCACGCATTAACAGAGCCATTCCACAACAAAAACACGAACGTTCATTCTATTTTATGGTATACTTGTACTAATTACATAAATTTGGAAGGGTGAGGGTAATGATTCGGTTTATTCATTGTGCTGATGCCCATTTAGGGCGTGCTATCGCTGCCCATGGTGACATGAACAGCCAATTCGTGGAAAAAATGAGGCAGGCTGCTTACATTTCCTTTGAAAACATCATTGATAAGGCCCTAGAGGAGGAAGTGGATTTTGTTTTAATAAGCGGGGATGTGTATGACCATGAGAAGCGGTCCATTAAGGGAGAATGGTTTATAAAGAAACAAGGGGAGCGTCTTCAAGCAAAACAAATTCCTCTCTTTATTATCCATGGAAACCATGACCCGTTAGGAAACAGGTCCACAAACAACACTAACCTGAGTGACAACAACATTCACATATTTTCCAGCACCGTTGATGCCATCCCTGTCGAGACAAAATCAGGAGAACGAGTTTATATTTATGGCTTTAGTTACCCGAAAAAAGCATTCTATGAAAATCCAGTTCATATGTACCAGCGAAAGGAAGACGAGGATGCATTTCATATTGCCATGCTCCATGGTCAGGAGAAAATGCAGGAGGATCATGACCCATATGCTCCCTTTTCCGTCAAAGAGCTGCAGGAAAAAGGTTTTGATTACTGGGCATTGGGCCACATCCATAAACGGCAAATTTTATCCTACCATCCTCCTGTTGTTTATCCAGGAAATGTACAAGGGTCTACTCGAAAAGAATTGGGGGAGAAGGGCGCCTACGTGGTTACCATATCGAAGGCTAATACAGAATTGGATTTTTTTGCGACGGCACCAATTCAATGGGAAAGGGTGGAGGTTTCGATTCAGGAACTAGACTCCTATGACAACCTTTTAGAGCAAATCGAGGAAGTACTTACATCCTTTAAAACAACACCTAAAATGTTTTTAATTGACCTTTACATACATGGGTCAGGGATTTTGCATGATGACTTAAGTGATAACGTAAAGCAACAGGAATTACTATCCCTTCTCCGGGAGGAATGGTTCGATAGCTACGATATATGGGTTGACCGCATTTCCTTTAATACTGCACCTGCCATTGACCGGGAGGTATTAAAGGAACAGGACCATCTTCTCGGCGATGTTGTGAGGACGGCTGACCAATTAAAGGAAACTCTATCCCTTGATGAAGTAATAAATCCGTTGTATCAGCATTCTACATTGGGAAATCACTTACAGACACTTTCAGATGAGGAGCTCTTGGAAATTATAGAAGAGGCAGAGGTATCACTACTGACACCGCTTTTAAAAGAGGTGGGGAAAAGATGAATTTAGTAAAGGTTCACATATATGGGTTTGGCAAATGGAAAGACACGAGTTGGGATCTCACTGAAACTGGAATTAACCTATTCAAAGGGGAAAATGAATCTGGGAAGTCTACTTTTATGGCTTTTATCAAAGCGGTTTTATTTGGATTTCCAAGAAAAGGGGAGAACCAGTACATCCCTATTGATTCCGATGCCTATGGAGGTTGGTTAAAGCTTCGTACGAAAAGATTTGGTGATGTGACTGTTGAACGAACGAAAGGAAGAAAAGCCTCTGGGGAGGTTACCGTTCATTTTGAAGATGGGTCAAAAGGTGGGGAGGCAGAACTGGAAAAGCTTTTGGATGGTCTCGATTTAGCAGCCTTTCAAGGTATCTTTCACTTTGATTTAGATGGATTAAATGGGATTAGTAGTATGAGTCCAGAGGAATTAAATCAATTTTTGTTTGATACGGGCTTAGGAGGAGGTCAATCCATCAGTCAAATTGAAAAAAGAATTACGGCAGACATGGAAAACTATTTTAAGCCCCGTGGAAAAATTACTGAAATTAATCAACTTGGTAAAAGAATTGAAGAGAAAAATCGTGACGTACGCCGCTGGGAAGAAAGAATGGCTCAATACGATACCCTTCAATCCAAGGTAACAAAGCTTCAAGATCAGCTATCACAGAATAAACAAGATCAAACCAATCTTCGTGAAAAAATAAAAGCTGCAGAAAAACATGAGATGATTCAGCCGATGGCAAATACGTGGCGGGAAAAACAACTACTGTTAGAGGAAGAGGAAACCGTAACGGAATTTCCCGAGAAGGGACTGGAGCGGCTGGAAGGTTTTTTAGAAAAAAAGATGGCCAAACAGTCTCAATTGAGGGATGAACGACTGAAATTAAAGGTATTGGAAGAGGAACTAGCTACGATCAAAGCCCCTTCTAAACTACTGATGATGAAAATTCAAGATAGTATTCAAGAATATGAAGTATACAAGCATCGTCAATTGGAGGAACAGCAGTTAAAGCTGGAAGGAAATCAACTTCAGGCAAAACTAAAAACCCTAGAGAAGGATTGGGAGGAAACGGCAGCTGTATCCTTTCATGAGATAACGCCAGATCCTATCATCGGCTCCCGATTAAGAGAATTGAAAGAACAGTATACCCGGCTAAACCAGGATGCTCATAATCTATCTATTGAACATAGCCGGACAGCTAATAAACGAGAAAAAACAGAGTCTGAATTAGCTGAACTAAAAAAGGAACAGATGACGGACACAGAATTACTAGCTATGGAAAAACAATTATCCAACGTAAAGAATCGAGAGCAGTTGATTAGTGAAAAAAACACGATTAAGGGGCAATTAACTTTATTGGATAAGGAATCACAAAATACATCCCAACGTCATCAACAAGGGAAATTTTTATATTTTCTCTTGGCCGGTGTCTTTATAGCTGCCGCTTTGTTAACATGGCCAGAGACGGCTCTTACAGTATTGTTTGGAGTAATGGCGATAGTCTTTGTTGGTCTAGCCATGAAAAATCTAGTTGCGAAAAAGGCTTCAGAAACTGGAAATTTAGATAAAGAGAAGAAAGAGTTGAACACAAGACTCCAAAAAATAGACAAGGAACTGGAAGATTACCAAAATGTTGATGAAAACAAATTGAGGTATGTTGTTGACAAGGAGAAGGAGAAAAAACATTTCGTAAAGGATCTTATTAGACAGGTGCACTCTCTTCAAGAGAGAATCGGTCATTTACAAGAAGAAATGGAAAAGGTAGCATCCCTTATAGACAAGGTGTTGCAGGACTTACGGAAATGGTGCGTAGACTATCACCTCCCGTACAAAGAAGATTTTCTGTTTTATGAAGAGGTGCTTGTAGCCTACGACCGTTGGAAAACTCTCTTCGAACAACTACAGCAACTAGAAGAAAAACAATCGGAAATACGAAATTTCCAAGAACCATTTGAAAAAACTGTTTATCAGCTATCCAAAGAAATTGACGAATCTGTTCATCAGGAAAAAACTATCAGTCAGCAAATAGACTGTCTAAAGGTGTTTGTAAATGAAGGGCAGTCTCTAGTTAAAAAGCAAGAATCATTACAGGCGAAGCAATCCATGAAGAAGGAAGGGATTGCTACGATCGAGCAGGAATTAAATCAAATTGCATCAGAACTATCGAATCTACTCCATCTTGGGGAAGTTGCATCGGAAGAAGAATTTAGACGGAAAGGCCGATTGTTTGAAAGACAGGAAAAACTAAGGGGGGAAAGACTGCAAACCTGGACACAAATGAAATTAATTATGAAGGATGAAGAGGAACTAAAGCTTGTCATTCATCAACTATTAAATGATGAGTACAATCCAGTAGAACAGTTGGCAGAATGGAATGAACAATGTAAGCAGCTGGAAGTGTTAGCTGAGGAGTGTAGGACGGAACTGGCTGCTTGCAGGCAGGAATTAACCTTTTTAATGGAGGATGGGTCCTACGAGGAGCTTTTGCAGGAATTGACACAAATGAAAGAGGAATTAAATACGTTGGCAAAACGTTGGGCGGTCCTAGCTGTAAGCAAGCATATTATTCAAGAGATTAAGCGGGTCTATGAACAGGAGAAACAGCCAGCAGTCATTCAGGAAGGGGAAAAGCTTTTTCGCCTTATGACAAACGGAGAGTATACGAGGTTATTTGCCCCATTAGGTGAAGAAAGGTTTGTGCTTGAAAGAAAGGATGGGCTAAGGTTCGACCCTGGTGAAGTAAGCAGGGGGACGTGTGAGCTACTTTATCTGGCAATCCGCTTTGCATTAGCTGGAAAGTTTTCGAAAGAAGAGAATTTTCCTCTTATTATGGACGAAACATTTGTGAATATTGACCGTAAAAGGAGGCAGCGAATCGTAGAAATGCTCCATACCATCGCCAAGGATAGGCAGATTTTAATATTCTCTTGTCATCATCATATATGTGAGGAAGTAAAAGGGACGATTATTCGTCTATCTCCGGAAACAACGCCTTTCTCCCTTTAATCCTGAAAAAGGATTTGGTAAAATGGAGAATAGTGATGATGATGGAGGTAATGCGTGTTGGAACAGGACCAGAATTGGGTGAAATATGAGAATATAAAAGATCATTTTATCCATAGTATTGCGAAAAATATGACGTTGTATGGAATTACCCCTTCCATTGGTCGATTATACGGTGCCCTTTATTTTTCCAATAAGCCAATGACATTAGATGATATGGGTAAAGAGTTGGCCATGAGCAAGACAAGCATGAGCACTGGTGTAAGAACGTTAACGGAGATGAAAATGGTTGAGCCTGTATTTCGAAGAGGGGTTCGAAAAGATTTATATGAAACCGAGAAAGATTGGTATAAATCATTTACAGCTTTATTCTCTAAGCAATGGAAATCGGCTACGGA
This sequence comes from Bacillus sp. (in: firmicutes), assembly GCA_021208645.1. Lineage (GTDB taxonomy): Bacteria > Bacillota > Bacilli > Bacillales > Salisediminibacteriaceae > Evansella. The sequence continues at coordinate 35,150 of JAJOJL010000131.1, forward strand.
AACAAATATTGAAGAGGCTGAGGAAGCTTTAATTGAGCTAGGGAAAATATACGCAGAAACAACGGATGAGGAATTAAAGGAACGCATTCAACTTGATATCTCCCGATTAAACTATGCACAAGAGTATTATGAGTGGTTGCTTAGGTTTGTAGAAGCCGTTGAGACAGGTGCCATTTATGAACTTGTCCCTAAAACAGCCAAAAAGGAATAATAGGAGAGAAAATGTGTCTTTGGTTAATGCATCCATCGACACATTTTTTTTCACCATATTAATAATGCAAAAAATACTTTTCAGATTTGACACATAAGATTCATTCCTTTTCTAGTGTATTTATATTAAAATAGGCTCAAATAGTAAAAATGTCAAAAAACCTCGGATAAAGGGTGAGAAAATATGAATTTTCAAGTGAACTTAGTAGAAGACGAGCAAAATTTAGGAGAAGTAATTAAAGCATATATGGAAAAGGAAGGTTGGAAGGTAAAGCATTTTACCAACGGAAAAGAAGCTTACGACAACATTGAAAATCCACCACATTTATGGGTCCTTGATATCATGCTTCCTGGGATGGACGGTTATCAACTATTAAAAGCAATTAAACGCCACGAAGACACGCCCGTTATTTTTATTTCCGCAAGGGACAAAGATTTAGACAGAGTGTTAGGTCTCGAACTGGGCAGTGACGATTACCTGGCAAAGCCTTTCTTACCAGAAGAATTAGTTATACGTGCGAAAAAACTTTTACAAAGGGTGTATCCTCAAGATGAGCAGGAAGCAGAAAAAATTGAACTAAATGGCTATACGATCGACCTTCATGGGCGAACGGTTTTTGATGGAAATAACTTAGTTGATTTAACAACGAAAGAAATGGACTTAATCATTCTGCTTACATCTAACCTAGGAAATGCACTGTCGAGGGAGGATATTATTGAGTACGTGTGGGGAGACGACTATTATGGCTCTGAGCGGGCAGTAGATGATGTGGTACGCCGTGTTAGGAAGAAGCTGCCGAGGATTCATGTGGAAACATTATATGGATATGGATACAGGGTTCTATCTTCATGATTAAACTGAATTTAACACAACGAATTTGGTTTTCGTTTATCTCGATTATTTTAATGGTCGGTTTACTGATTGGCATTATTTATCCAATTTCTTTGAAGAGTACGTTAACGGACGAGACGTATCGCATTATTGAGCAGGAACAGGAACGGTTTGCCAATCCATCTAGAGACAGGTTGCTGCCACCTCAATCAGAGATTGATTTTATTGAGAGACGGGAAGCTGAAAGGTCTGTTGGTCATCTCTTCTTAATGAATCAATTTGGGAGATTAGAGGGAGATCCTGTACCAAATGACGTTTTACGTGAAATGAGTGATAAGGCCTATAATCAAATGACCCGTAGGGGTAGGTACGAGCTTACTTATAACGAGGCTACGTTGTTTTATGTCGTCTTTAAAGTCTATACAACTGGCGGTGAAGCTTATCATATATCGTGGATGTGGGATACGTACCGTGACCAATGGTAAACCGCTTATGGGGAAGATTATCTTATATTATGGTGTTGGCTGGTTTATTAAGTTTAATCCCCGCTTTCTGGTTAAAACATTACTTAAAGCAACCTTTAATTAGTCTAGGGAATCATTTTGAACAGATTTCCAAACGTAATTGGAAAGTGCCTTTTTATTGGGAAGGGGATAATGACTTTGAGAAACTGTCTGATCAATTTGAGAAGATGAGACAGAATCTTATGCGTTATGACCGTGCCCAAAAAACCTTTATTCAGCACGCTTCCCATGAGCTGAAGACACCAATTATGGTTGTGAAAAGCTATGCTCAGGCCGTAAAAGACGGCATCCTGCCAAAGGAAAATATAGAAAGTACCATGGATGTTATTATTCAAGAGTCCAATCGGATGGAAAAAAGAGTAAAAGACATGCTTTACTATACAAAGTTAGACGCCATGAAAGAGTCACCATTGGAAATGGAGGTATTCCCATTTGGTTCCATCGCCTATGGTATAGAACAACGCTTCCGTCTCCACCGTGAAGAAGTAAAAATTACCGTAAAAGGTGATAATGTTAAGCTTCGTGGGGATAAGGAACTGTTGCGGGTTCTGTTGGAAAACTTAGTGGAAAATGCCCTTCGATATGCGGTCGATTCTATCGAGTTAATTGCTGAGGAAGAGGAAGATAATATTTCCATAAGTGTCGTCAATAATGGGGAGAACATCCCGGAAAAAGAGTTGGATCATATTTTTACCCCTTTCCGAAAAGGGAACAAAGGACAATTTGGGTTAGGCTTGGCGATTGTTAAGCGTATTTGTGAAATCCATGGTGGATTTCCACTTATTTTTAATGAATCGGAAGGTGTCCGATTTACAATTGTTCTCCCAAAGCTTGATAGAGCATCGGAAGACGAAGGGAGCAATTAGTTTTTTCAAGGAAAAACCTCACCTGTGCTATACTAGAATAAGAGAATAGAGAATGATGTCGTTGGAGGGAAGATGATGATGAAGCGGGGCATTGCACACCATCAAGTCGGAGAAACAGTTGATATGTATCTGTTAATAAAAAATGTAAAAAAGGGAACTGCAAGTAATGGGAACCCTTTCTTATCTCTTCTCTTGTCTGATAAAACAGGTGAGATGGAAGCTAAGCTATGGAGTATTACAAGTGAAGATGAAGCGACCTTTGTTGCCTCGAAAATAGTCCATGTTCAAGGTGATGTACAAGAATTTCGTGGGATGAAGCAATTAAAAATTAAATCTATTCGACCAACGACTTCGATGGACCAAGTGAAACCAGCTGATTTTTTGGCAACTGCACCACTTGACCCTGAAGAAATGTTGGAGAAAATTACTCAATATATTTTTGAAATGCGAAACCCAAAGATTCAAAGGATTACTAGGCATCTCCTAAAGAAACACCAAAGTAGATTTTTGCAAGTTCCAGCAGCAACGAAAAATCACCATGAATTTGTTTCTGGGCTCGCGTACCATGTTGTTTGTATGCTGGACTTGGCAAAGGCCATGACGGCTTTATATCCATCTTTGGACCAGGATCTCTTGTATGCGGGAGTCATTTTGCACGATCTGGGAAAAGTACGTGAATTGTCAGGTCCAGTCGTATCTGAATATACCATTGAAGGGAAGCTACTAGGGCATATCTCCATTATGGTTAATGAAATTGAAGGGGCGGCTAAAGAGTTGGAAATTGACGGAGAAGAAGTCCTTGTTCTCCAGCATCTTGTTTTAAGCCATCATAGCAAGGGAGAATGGGGAAGCCCGAAGCCTCCATTAATTAAGGAAGCAGAAATTCTCCATATGATTGATAATTTTGATGCGAAGATGAATATGATGGATCGTGCGTTGGAACAGGTAATGCCTGGGGAATTTAGTGATCGGATTTTTCCAATGGATAATCGTTCCTTTTATAAACCTGGATTTCATTCAAAACCGATTCAATTTTGATTATCTCTCTAGCTCAGAATCATTTATAGATCTATTAAGTGAGCAGACGTGTTGATGAGATCTTCTCGAACTCGCTTTCCGCGGGCAACGCCTCAGCCTCCTCGGGAAAACCCACCCTGCGGGGTCTTCAGCTGTTGCTTTTCCCGCAGGAGTCTCATTCGCTCCGATCTCATCAACACTACATTACAATAATTAGTACCTCATTCTGAGCAGAAGCGATACCCATTTTAACATTTTAAAAGACAAACGTAGAAATGAATCTGCGTTTGTCTTTTAGTGTTTTAGATTATGATTATTTCAAGTATTTTTTTTTAACAGTTTGATTTGCTTGTTATGCTTCCATGGACTGTTCCATGTAGGCTTCTTGCAACTCATATGGACAAATTTCGAAGTCTTTTATAACTTCATCGTAAAAGAGAGAATAACAATTGGAATATAACCATTCATCCCATTTCATATGTGCACAATGTTTCCATATTTTTGGCCAATGGACGAGTAGAAATGTATCTACCCTTTCCAATACAATTGGAAAATGCATTAAGGGGGTTACCGTTTTTCCTTCCATTTCCTTCATTACGAGCTTAACAAGTTTCTGCTGAACTTCACCGTATGACATTTCACACATTCGTTTCTTCTTCATGTAAGCCTCCTGTTAAATGAAGTTTAGTTGACTTTTCCCAAAAAATATTAATTTTAAACTTTTCTATCATATTCTCTATTAATATGCGTATGAATAGAATAGAGAAAATGATAGGAAGGAGATTTAAATGAACCCGATTGTACTAGTCTTTTCCATGATAGGTGCTATATTTCTTGTTTTTGTTATTAGGCTCTTGTCTTTAACCTCCGTTGGACCAAGCATGACTTCTGCACCGTGGTGGGTATATCTTGTTTACTTAGCCATTGTTTTTTCCGGTGTTATGTTCGTCTACTCCTGGGTTGATGATAAACAAAAAGAGCAAAAAGTGATAGAAGACGAGGGAAAGAAAATACTACAGCTTTACAAAAATAATAGAGTTAATAGGATACCTGATGAATCCGGTTCCAAAGCAGTCGAAGATGGATTAAATGAAGAGTGGAAACGGTATTCACTATAGAGTCTGTTCAAAACACAGATGGCTTTACAGCCACCACCATATAATGAAACTATATATTAGAGTGGATTTCCGCTTCAGGCACTCCCTTTCCGCGGGAGGTTGTGGAGCCTCCTCGGCTTCGCCTGAGGTGTCTCCCCTTTACCTCTTTTCCCGCAGGACTTTGAGATGCTTCCTCGAGCCTGCCCACGCACGAAGAAAATGTGAAGCATTTTCGAGGAGTGTCCTGCCTTACGCTACAATCAACTTTTAACCATTAGTTTCTTAAACAGGGGATGCTTTCCCCCTGTTTGAACAGACTCGAAGCAATGGGTGTAGCCGTCGCATCCTGTCAGTGGGCGAAGAGCGAAACCATTGCCTTGATACTTGAACACGCTCTTATAAAACCATTAACTCCGTTATTAGTTTATGATGCAAGGATGTATTTTGTTACAAAATAATGAACATGATAAAAAAACTGCCAAGTGACAGATGGACTGTGGCAGCTTTTATTGTATATTTTTTTATAGTGAATCTGTTGTAGAAGTTGAATGCAGGCGAGGTTTCAGGGTATAGGGAAAAGATATGTTTGCGTTCAAAGTATCAAGCAAATTCCAGTTGTACTCCAACGAAAGCAACCCCTTCCAATCTCCTAGCAAGTTAACCAGATATTTAGTTCGTAAATTTAGGAAGCTTAAAGCTTGGGTCTAATACATTCACTTCCACTTCAGCAAACAACTCTTGCTGTTTTTGTCCCATTTGATAAATCTTCCGGTTGTTTAAGGCACTTCGCAAAGTCTCCTTTACTTCTTCAAAGCTCTCCTCAAACTCCTTTTTATCAGTTACTTGGATAATGTGGTAACCATGTGAAGTTTCAACAAGGTTACTAACTGACCCTACTTCTGTATTAAAAGCTGCTTCTTCAAAAGGAGGTGTCATGGTGCCCCGTTGGAAGTAGCCTAGTTGACCCCCTTCATCCCTTGACCCTGGATCCTGGGAGAATGCTTCAGCCAATTCTGCAAAATCTTCTCCTGCACGTACCCTTTCCAACACTTCCTCTGCTAATTCCCGTTCCCTAATGAGGATATGGCTTGCTTCCCGTTGTTCACCCAATTCATATTCTGCTTTAAGTTCTTCTTCCGAAAACTCTCCCACATGACCAATAAGATTTTGAAGTACGAGGTGACTAACAACCCGGTCATAAAGGTCTTGTTCACCATGTATGCCTTGAAGTTCTAATATTTGCAGAAATTCTTCATCACTCGAAACATTCCAACCGGCTTTCAATTCGTCTATTTCCCTTTGGATGTCTTCTTCGGAGATTCCCATTTCTTCACTCTTATGTAAAGGATTTTCATTTGTACCATTTCATTTAAGACGGCTTCCCCATGTAAATCCTTTAATGTGTCAAGAAATTCATTTTCCGTAATGTTGCCGATACTTGTTTCAACAATTATGTCACCAGTATCTGATTGGACCTCGTTTGTGTCTCCGCATGCCACTAGAAAAATAATGAAAGGGAATGTAAAGCAAATAATCATTTTTTTCATATTATCACCTCTAACAATGTATACTTACTTTGTAATCCTTCTGAAGTTAATTCTGACTATACCTAGATGGAAATTCACGAAAGACCTTCCTGCCCAAATAATAAAGGAAGTGAAAGACACCAAGAAAAACCTTATTTATGTTCTATTAGGGAGCCGAAATTTTTGGCAAAATAAAAAATAACAAGCAGAGAAGGAATCTCTGCTTGTTAGGTAGTATGTCTAATTATGTTAGGAATATACGAAAATAGGAAGACGTTAATAGAATCGTAATAAGAACATTAATTGTCCGAAAAACCTTTACTTGTCTTTCCTCAGGTATTTCCTTTTGTAAACATAGGGAATTCGTCATAGAATTAATCATGAACAAATAAAAAAAGCGCAAATATAAAAAAGGGAATATACATTTGAAACCTCCACTTGTAAGTAGACTCCTTTTAACTTTAACAAAATATGAGGAAAAAGGATAGGGTTGATTTTGGAAAAAAAGAATTTAATTTAAGGATGTGCAATGAAAATGATGAGACAGATTAACAAATGGAAACTAGCATTTATTGGCCTTGTATGTTCATTGGTTCTCTTATTTGCTGGAATAATAGTATTTTTATGGTCAATTTCTAGTGGAGATTTTTTAAGTGAAGTTCCGGAAAGAGAATCATTGGTGGGACCATCGTTTACTGTGCTCACTTCTAAAAATGATTTGAACTTATGGATGGAGCAGGAATTGGAACAAGAGAAAGGGGATGTTCCTTTTAAACTTTATATGGAGGACTTCGTTTATTTTGAATCTCACGTTCCTGTGTTTAATTTTACTGTACCCATTGAAATGGTCCTAGAACCCCGTGTAACGCTTCAGGTAATCTTGAGCTCCATGAACAGTCATTTCGCATTGGGGAGTTTTCTCTGCCCTCTGAGCGTGTATTTCAACTCATTCGTTCAACCATTCAGTTGCCAGAATGGATATTTATTTACCCTGCTGAACGAAAATTTTACCTTGACCTAATGGTATTTCAGAGGAAATTCAAATACAGGTAAAGAAGTTCGATTTAGATCAGGATGACTTAGAATTTACCATAACGTTTTAAGGTGCAAGTCCTTTTAAGACTTTGCACCTTTATATAACACATGATATCCATTTTCAAACTCTTCAATAACTGACCGCTTAGGTGCAGCTTTTAATTGATTTAAATACAACAAATCATGAACACTTAACCCCATATTAATAGCTGCAATCATGGCCATATAATGCATCCATTCCGGCATAATTACAGAGATAATGATGGCAATAACGGTTACTGTGACAACCGGGAATGCAATGGAAATGATTAACAGGTGTTTTGGCATCGTTTCTCTCATAGAGAAATTTGCATATGGCCATTGTTTACGTACACTAACAGTTGCTTTTTTGCCAAGAATCCATACAGGGATACAATGGAGTAAAATATGGATTGGAATGATAGCAAGAATAAAAAAATAAAAATTCGAGTCCAAAGTCAGCAAAAGGTGTATTGGATACAAATGTTCGGAAGAATACAAAGTGAATTATAAAATAACTTAACATCATAAATAAAGATAAAAAGATTAATCTGTCTTTTCCAAATTGACTCTCTATGGAAATAGATTTCCAGCAGTTTCATTTTTTTGTTCCCTTTCAATATACCTTAGTTAATTTACGCCTTTCTCAGGAATAAATCAACCCTTTTTTCATAAAAAAAATGAAAAATGAGTGAAAGGATTAGGGTGACCTATCATTAGGTTGATAAATCAAGCTTTATTTATGCAACAAAAAAAAGGTGTGCTCTGTCATTTATCAGGCACTACCTTTTGGTTTAAGTATTTGTTTGTTTTGGTTATGGATGAAAATTATGAAGACTGTGCTTCCTTTGTATCTTTAGAAACGGAAACTAATCTTCCGTCTGTTTCATCAAATTCAGATTCAATTTTCGATAAGCTTTTTTCGAAAATGGACATGAAATCAGGCCCGTAGATATGCTTTACTATGCTCATCACTTCTGAAAATTCAGGGAATTTTCCATATAGATCTTTAATCGGAAGGGTACCACTATAGACACCGTAGCTTTCTGGATTATAGCTTTCCAGTGTTTCAATAAAAAGTTCTTCCCCTTCTTTTGTAAGAAATACATAGGTGTTACGTTTATCCGTTTGGCGTTTGGAAAACGTCAGCAAGCCCCTTTCTTCTAACTTCTTGGAAAAGTTGAAGGCAGTGGAAACATGCATAACTCCAAATTTGGCAATATCGGAGATGGATGCTCCTTCTAAATGATAGGCTATCCATAAGATATGATGTTCATTGATGTTTAAGTCATAGGGCTTTATCCAATTTTGCCAATCCTTCTCTATAGATTTCCATAAAGCCTTACTAAGCTGTGCAATTTTATGACTAAACATAATTGATTGCTTTATGGATTGTACTGATTTTTCCATACTGTCCCTCCATTCTGAATCCCTTAAAAAAGTATTGTCTAAATTTTCATTATTTTACTAGGAAAATGATAATAACATCATAACATAATATATTATTTTTTCTCAATAGCCTTTCAGTATTTTCTGAAAATTATTTACTGAAAACCGACAGTTAACCAGTCGGCTTATGCATTTTTTGTCCAGCTATTCATGTGTTCCTGCAATTTACCTAAATATTGTTGTAGTTCGTATACATATTCCTTTAATTCCATTAACTGAGGCTTCACTTCGTCAATAAATTGTCTTAATCGCTCCATTACTTCAGGAAGCCGTTCGTTAAGGAAAGATAACGCTTTTTCTTTTAGTTCTTCCCCTATATAAACAAGCTCTTGTAGGTCTCGTTTAATATCTTGGAAATTTCTCGCCATGGTTTCCTTATAGATAAACAGCTCGTCCTCAAATCGAGCCCTCATTTCAGGGTTGGTAAAAATAATGGTAGTACCTGCAATTGCTCCGCCGATGAGTACACCAGTTAGATACATAGTAGATTTGGCCATATTAATCCTCCTTCATGATATGCAATTATCCCTAATAAAAATATTAATATATAGTTTTATTATTGTCCAAGAAGAATTTTCTTTTTTTTCAGGTGATTTAATCTATTTTTCGAAATAAGGAAAAATATGGACTTTTTTTAATTGTTCTTTTTAAATTTCTCCATAAAGTTTATCAATTTTTCCACATGTTCCATCGGAACTGCATTATAGATGGAAGCGCGAAGTCCACCGATGGAGCGGTGCCCTTTTAAGCCAATAAAACCATTGTCCTGTGCTTCTTGTAAAAAATGTTTTTCAAGCTCTTTTGTTGGGAGGTTGAAGGTAACATTCATCCGTGAACGGCTGTTTATATCAGCGTGTCCTGTAAAAAATCCACCACTACTGTCCATTACGTTATATAGTAAGCTCGCTTTTTCCTCTGCTCTTCTCTCCATTTCTTGTACGCCACCTTCTTGTTGTATCCAGTCCATGACAAGGCCTAGTAAATAGATGGATCCTGTTGGAGGAGTGTGGTAGAGTGAATCTCCTTTATCGTGGGTCTTATAGGTTAATATTTTCGGTATTTCTATGTTGGCTTGTTCCAGTAAAGATTTTTTAATGATTACTATTGTTACACCAGATGGCCCGGCATTTTTCTGGGCGCCGGCATAAAGTATATCAGTTTGTTCCCAATTAATCTCCCTACTAAATATATCGCTTGAACCGTCAATGACGAGGGGAACTTGTTTAACATGAGGATAATTTTTCCATTGTGTCCCGTAAATCGTATTGTTGGATGTTAAATGAACATAGCTTGTATTGCTGGATAGATCTTCTAAGTTCACGTCAGGAATAAAACGATAGCCTTCTTCTTTGGACGAAGCTAGTATATAGCAGTTGCTATCCTATTTGCCTCTTCGTATGCTTTCTCTGACCATGATCCAGATAGTATGTAAGCAGCTTCCATTTCCTTTGCTAAAAAAATTCATAGGTACCATGGCAAATTGAAGGCTTGCTCCTCCTTGAAGAAACAATATACTAAATTCTTGAGGGATGTTAAGGAGGGTGCGAACCTTCTCCATAGCACCGTAATGGATTTCCTCATATTGTCCGCCTCGGTGGCTCATTTCCAGGACAGATAATTGAGAGTTTTTGTAGTTAAACATCTCCTTTTCTGCAGCTTTCACTACAGCTTTTGGTAATGCACTAGGTCCAGCATTAAAATTATATAAGCTCATAAAAAATCCCACCTCGTAATCAATTGTTTATTAGTAAATACGACAATGGAAGGGGTAAATCCTTTTTTACAGTTAAATTATAGAGAACTAAAGTGAAGATATTAAGAAAGAGGCTGGGACAATTTTTTAAAACTTTTTTTAAGGTTTCATATTGTCCCAGCATCATTATAAATTTCTTGTTTAGTAAATTTTCGTAGAGACTTCCCTCGCTATTTGTTGCAGATCATCATTGCTGTACTCGCTGCTGTGGTCATGCCATACTGCACCAAAGCCATCTCCCTTACCATAGCGGGGAATTAAATGGGCGTGAAAGTGAAATACTGATTGTCCGGCATCTTTACCGTTGTTATTCAATACATTGATACCGATTGGTTCGTATGCTGCTTTCAATGCCCTTGCTATTTTGGGAACAGCAGTAAAAACAGCTTTAGCACTGTCTTCGGACAATTCGTAAATATTTTCTTCGTGTTTTTTTTGGAATAACCAAGGTGTGCCCTTTTGTCACTTGGCTTAAATCTAAAAATGCCATCACTTTTTCATCTTCATAAACCTTTGCTGAAGGAATGTCTCCTTTAATGATTTTGCAAAAGATACAATCATCCATATGCTTCATTTATCTCACCTCAACGCTTATTTTTTCCTATGTTACCACATTTATCCTGAAAGTTGTAATGCTTGTGTTAGATTAGCATGAAGGCTTAGTTTTTTCTTCCTACGGAGTAGAAAAAGGCATGTCTACATTAATACTGTCTCTCATAGTATAGTTCTGTAAGGAGATGGTTAGTATGAGCCAAGTTCGAGAAAAATCATTATTATTTGCAATTTTATTTTTGATTTTCATAAGTATCCATATGCAGTTTCCTGTTTTCACTCCGTTAGCAGTTTCCTTAGGTGCAGGGAGCTTTCTGATAGGTATTATGCTCAGTACCACGTCTTTCGTTAATTTAAGCGGGAATTTAATAGCAGGAACCTTTATTGACAGGTTGGGAGCAAAAGTGTTTATTGTTGTCCCATTATTCCTCCTATCTGTATCTTTATTTGCCCACACTCTCATTGAAACACCGGGGCAATTGTTTATGCTAAGGGTAATCAATGGATTTATTTTAGCGTTTTTAACTCCTGCCTGCATGACGATGCTAGCCTCCTTTGCGAAAAATAGTGAAAAGCAAAGTAAAAATATGGCTGTTAATACTTTGATTATTACATTGGCCATGACAATTGCACCGTTAATTGGTGGATTTATGGGAGAACAATTTGGTGCAGATGGTACTTATTATCTGATTAGTTTTACTGCTGTTATGGCATTTGTGTTATCTCTATCATTTCTATCCTCCCCTTCTACTAAAGGACCACGGAGGAGAGAGGAGGGCATTTTGGAGTTATTTGCATATCCTCCATTGTTTCCAGTTTTTTTAACGGGATTCGCTGTCATGTTTGCTCAAGGGACATTAATGTACGAGCTGCCTTTTCTATCAGTGGAGCAAAATGTTTCCAAAGGTACAGTTGGGTCCATGGCAGCCTTTATGGGGGTGGGTACTTTTGCTGTTTTAGCTTTAGTATTCCTTCACCGAATACCTGCTAAAATTCGTTCTTTCATTGGGTTAGTTATGATGTCAGGAGCATTGGCTTGGATGATGTTTGCTGGGAGCATTCCTACCATTGCTAGTTTAATTTTATTTGGGGCGGCCTCGGGAGTCCTTATGCCTGCCATGATGACGCTCGTTACGGAAACTATTGAGGAAGGGAACAGGGGGAAGGCCTTTGCCTTTTTGTCTGCTGTCTTTTCCGTAGGGACCATCTCTTCACCCTTTATTGCAGCTTTGGTCAGATCTTTTATTTCTCCCTTCTTTATTGCCTGGATCGTAATGATGCTAGTAATCATGTTCATGGGCTTATCAGTCATAAATTCTCCAAAAACAAAGAGATTTCCATCAAACGTAACTTTTCAATAGGCTAATAATTCGTTATAGTAAAAGATGGAAGATTTTACTTTTTTCAAAGGAGAATCAATTATGGACAAGTTGCTGACGATAGAAAACTTAACGGGGGGGGTATCAACGGAGTAGACCGGTTTTACACGATATATCCTTTTCTGTTAATACACATGAGATCGTAGGGTTAATTGGGCTAAACGGTGCTGGTAAAAGTACAACTATCAAGCACATTTTAGGGTTAATGGAGCCTCATGGGGGAGAAGTGAGAATCAATGGAAAGACGTGGGTGGAGAACAAAGATGATTACCGACAAGAGTTAGCATACATTCCAGAAATGCCATTATTGTATGAAGAAATGACCTTGTGGGAGCATTTAGAATTAACGGCAATGGCCTATGGATTAGATGAAACCACGTTTGAGACAAGGGCGAAGGCATTGCTAAAAGAATTTCGGATGGAAAAAATGGTGAAATGGTTCCCAAGCCACTTTTCCAAAGGCATGCGGCAAAAGGTTATGATTATGTGTGCTTTCTTAATTCAACCTTCTTTATACGTTGCTGACGAGCCATTTGTAGGATTAGACCCAATCGGAATAAAATCCTTTTTAGACAGGATGGTAGCTTTGAAGAAGGCAGGCTGTGGTATCTTAATGTCAACCCATATTTTGGCGACAGCAGAGAAGTATTGTGACCGGTTCATACTTCTCCATGAAGGAAGGATAATCCTACATGGCACCTTAAAGGAACTCCAGCAGCAGGCTAATATGCAAGGAGCAGACTTAGACGAAATTTACGTGGAAATGACGAGGGAAGATCGCCATGATTAACGAAAAACAATTATGGTCGAGACGAAGAATGGATTACTGGACAATGGCCATCAAATATTTAAAATTAATTGGAAACAGCGGTTTTCTGTTTACCATTTACTTGCTGTTTGTGTTTGGCAGTTATTATTATGGTCAGTTTTTACTTTGGCTCCCTGAGACTTTTCCTGCTACTTTATTTTTTACGGTAGTCTTTTTATGGTTAATGACGAGGGGGAGGGTGAGGACATTTGCAAAACAGGGGGATTTATTTTTCCTAACACCTCGAGAAGAGAAAATGTCATCCTATTTCCGGTCTGCTCTCCAATATAGCTGGTTAATGGAAACCTTTTATTTCTCTGTCGTACTATTACTTTTAGCACCTTTATTTTTTGATAGGATTCATCCATCTGGTAGCTTGCTTCTTTCCATCTTGTTGCTGTTAAGTGCTTTGAAAGGCTGGAACTTAGCTTGCGGTTTTCAGGAGCAACGAGTTCAGGAAAAATCGAGATACTACGTACATACTTGGATTCGATTAGGGATCAATGGTGTGACTGTTTATGCGCTGTTTTCCCTACAACCAATGTGGCTCATTGCCCTATTGGCAGTAATCCTCAGTATTTTTTATTTTGGATACTTCTATCAGCTCTCAAAAACACATAGTGTAAAATGGGAGCGCTTAGTGGAAATAGAGGATCAAACAGTAACGACATTCTATCGAGTTGCGAATTCCTTTACGGATGTCCCACAGTTAAAATCTAAGGTCCGTAGTAGAAAATGGCTTTCATTATTGTATCGACTTGTGTCATTCAAAAAGGAACATGTGTATCACTATTTATTTAGCCGAGCATTTGTAAGGTCCAATGATTACTTTGGTATTTATATTCGGTTGACACTTCTTTGTCTCCTTTTTATGAGTGTTATTCAGCTCGATTGGGGAAGATGGTTAGTTATGGGTTTGTTTGCCTATATGACAGCTCTGCAAATTGAGACATTAAAGCATCATTACGATACGAGTAAGATGGTTGACCTTTATCCCGTTTCTGATCAGTTAAAGCTAGCAAGTCATCGGTTTTGGCTTTTCGTTTTGGGTGGAATCCAAATGCTAATCTTTAGCATTGGAGCTATCATTTTTCATCAATTTCTGGATGGGTTCATTGCCATTGGTATAGTCATCCTAGTTTATGTTTATCACGGACTGTTTCGATTAAAGAAGCTTTATGAGCTAGCTTAAGAAATAGCTCTGATAGTCCTTGTTGTTGATTTATGTTGTAGGAGCTCGCTTTCTGCGGGCATAAGAAGGGGGAAGTGAGCTTGGGCTACATGGACAAGGTGGAAAGGGAAATGGAGCGCTGGGAGCGGAGAATTATGCGGCCCCCATCTTACGGAGGCAAGCTTGCAAAGGGATGGCAAAATAAAATTAATGAAAAAATACCAGAGCGTGTTCATCAAGTAGTTTCTAACAGTATTAAGCAGATGGTGCGGGCTACAATTGCTGGAAGTGACTATTTGTCAGACCAACCTTCCATGTCTCATTTGTCGATGAAAAAACAAGAGGAAGTACTTCAAGGACGTGTCGTTTATTATAAACGAACTGCTGCCGTAGAAGGGGCAACAACAGGTGCTGGTGGTATTGTTCTTGGTTTAGCCGATTTTCCACTTCTTTTGAGCATAAAAATGAGATTTTTGTTTGATGCGGCGAAAATATATGGTTTTAATACGGAAGATTACCGGGAAAGATTGTTTTTATTGACTATCTTTCAACTTTCCTTTTCAAAGGATACCAAGCAAAGGGAAGTTTTTAATAAAATTACGGATTGGAATAATCAAATTAAAGCTCTTCCTCCAAAGGAAAACCATTTGGAAGCAATTGATTGGAAAACATTTCAATTGGAGTACAGGGATTTTATTGATCTTCCCAAAACCCTACAACTGATTCCAGGCTTCGGCGCTATTGTTGGTGCTGTTGCTAACTATAAATATTTGGATATTCTTGCGGACCATGCAAAAAACAGTTTCCGTCATCGAATCCTAAAGCAAAACGGGAGTGAATGAAATTCACTTCCGTTTTTGGTTTTTTGATAAGCTTTGTTCGTTGGTACGGTTAGGTGATGGGAGGCAGCGGGTGGGTCGTGTCAGTAGCAGAAGGTGGAACGGACAGGAGGAGCAGGAAAAAAGGGTGACGTGTCCGTAGCGCGAGCAGGAACGGACAGGTGAAGTGGAAAAACATACACAAAATCTTGCACAAACATTCATAAAACCTTCACAGACTTTTTCCAATATAAGGGTTACGATAAAGGTAATTGAATATAGTAGATAATTGAAGCGAGCAATTAATCATGCCAAAAACTATTTTTACAGCATCTGCCCATTTACAAGAGGGAGTTCAAGTTTTAGCAAAATCTCGAAACTTTCAATTCATCATTGACGAACCAAAAAGCTTAGGTGGTACCGATACTGGGATGAACCCAGTCGAAGTCGTTCTCGCTACATTAGGCGCTTGCCAAGCAATTGTGGCAAGGGTTTATGCAAGGAAATTCAACATTGAATTTACGGACCTGTGGGTAGAACTTGAAGGTGATTTGGATACGGATGGGTTCATGAACATTTCGGATGTACGTAGAGGCTACTCAGAAATTCGCTATAATATTCATATTGCAACGGAGTCACCAAAAGAAAAAGTCGCTGAGTTTGTGGAATTTATTGAAAAAACGTGTCCTGTAGGAGATACAATTGCTAATCCAGTTGACCTAAAGCTCAATGATATTATTATTGAAGAAATGCTTTCCACAGTTTAATAGATTAAAAAAGAGATAAATGTATAATTAGATATCAAAAAAATAAAACCGAATGCCAGCTTACGCAATGGTCATTCGGTTTTTCGCTATTTCCTGATAATCAGACTGAAAATCTTCGTTTTCGACCTTCACTCTCCGGAGGGTAGTTTTCCTTACCGGATTACTCCATGGGGAAGTAAAGCGTGAACACCTTTCACTCCATTTACCACTTGCGTAATCCGTAAATCTACCGCTACACTTGCTAATGCCGTTGCTTCCTCTTTACTAACTTTATATAATTCACACATGAAATTAACCATTTCATTTAATGCCATGGCTGTGGCTTCATTTAAATCTTCATGGAAACCAAAAGTAATCCAACCGGATGGTGTGTTTGCCCTCGGCAATTTCAATGACATTTCTTCATGTAAGATCAAACTAACATCAACGAAATCCATGGGACATTCGATAGCTGTGCCGGAACTCTCGCCGTCACCTTGGGCAGCGTGGCCGTCACCGATGGAGAACAAAGCCCTTTCCACTGTAACTGGCAAAAACAAACTGCTACCGCGCACCAGTTCTTTGCAGTCAATATTACCACCGCAATAACGTGGTGGTGAAGTGGAGTGGACCCCAGGTTCGGCAGGTGCGACACCTAAAAGTCCCATAAATGGGGAAAGACCTACCCGGAATTCCTTATCCCCGATCAAACAGCTACCAGTCATTGTTGCAACATCCAATTTCCAATCCAATTGAACCCGGTTACTTTCTTGCAACCCAAGTTTCTCGTTTTGCCAACTGGCTGTACCTCCAGCCCAGTTGCGGCCATACCAGCCAGGTACAATGTCATTAAATCGAACTTCCAACACCATCCCAGGTTTAGCACCTCGCACAGCAATTGGACCAATAATCGGATGAATTGGCCGTTCTTCTTTTTCCCGCGAGGTGAAACTCCCCTTCTCTACCCCTTCACGAGGTGAATAGCCCCATTCAATATCAGGAGTGGTTAGATGGAGAGAATCTCCTGAGTCCACCGATATAATAGGTTGATAATTTCTACTGAAAGAACCATGAATATTTCCGTTTTCTAACTTAATTTTATGTATCAAGCCATCCATCCCCCTTTGTTTATCCACATTATATAGTTTCCCCATGTTTTTAAAATAAAGACTATAGATTTGAAGTGATACATTTTAGGAGAATGTTCGTTAATTGCTAATATTTGAATGGGTTGAACTAGTCAATGTTAACCTTTACGCTTTTTTTTCTTTATTTTAATAATATTTTTATATACTTTTACGTTAAAATCAGTATAATGGATTAGGTGAGTGTTTTGTAACATTTTCATAGTTAATACTAAACATAGTAGTTTAATGATTTGTTCCAAAACAAAATACATAATTCAGAAGGAGAGAGCTATGTCTATTTCAAAAGCAATTAGAACAAAAGTATTTCCTTTATTTTTAGCAGTATTATTAGTAGTTTCTCAGTTTGCTGGAGCTGTTGCATTTCCTGCTGCAGTATCAGCCCAGGAGCAAACGCAAGCAGTTACGGTAGTAGAGTGGGATTTTGACAATAATGAAGCCAGCGCTACAGGAGGAGTTGAAAATAATCTTGAACGAGAAATAACGATACATGGGGCAGCACAGAGTAATAGATTTCCTTTTGTTCAAGGTTACCCTAATACAGGCAGAGCAATCAATTCCGATAATTGGCATACTGATTCTGAAAGTTATTGGATGATTGAGTTTTCCACATTAGAACATTTTGATTTAACATTATCTTCAAAGCAATTTGGGTCCAATACTGGTCCAAGGGATTTTGCAGTTGAATATAGCATTGACGGATTTACATGGTCAGAGGTACCAAACTCTGCAATTGAAGTTGCAAATGGTTGGGAAAATGCTGGAATGTTAAATGAAATAGCATTGCCAGAAATATTAAATGATCAAGAGTTGGTCTATCTCCGTTGGATTAAAACCACAGATGTACGTGTAGATGGAAACACAAACCTTTCTATTACTTCAGGTGGAACAAATAGAATCGATGATATTGTTATCAACGGCTTAACTGTAGCCATTGAAGATGGAGTTCCTGCAGGAGACGAAGAGCAAGCAGACTTAACAATCAAAGACGCTCGCAGCATGATGGGCCAAGAGGTTACGGTTGAAGGAATTGCCAATATAGATCAAGGGTCAATGCATGCTAGGAACTTCTCTTTATTTATCCAAGATGAAGAGGCAGGTATACAGCTTTTCAGTTTCAACCCAAGTCAGTTTCCTGCTGTAAAAAAAGGTGACCTTGTGCGTGCAACAGGGGTAGTCGGACAACACAGCGGAGTAACACAATTGGAAGTTTCAGAGGTAGAAGTATTAGAAACTAATCAAGAAGTTCCAGTAAGAAACGTTAATTTGTCAACTTATATGAATGCTTCTTTAGCTGACGAATTGGAAGGTCAATTAGTTAGATTCGAAGGTTTTATCCGTAATATTAACAATTATTTTAACGGTGGTGTTTCCATCGGTATTATAAACGATGATTTTGATGCAGTTGATATTCGCGTATGGGAAAGTACAGGAATCGATTTAGACGAACTTTCCCCTTATACATGGTACGAAATCACAGCTGTTTCAAGTAGGTTTAATGCAAATTATCAAGTATTACCTCGAAGCAATGCAGATTTCCGAGTTTTAGCTGAACAAAAAAGGAACCTACAACACTTAATCGTGAATTCCAAGTGGAAATCGGTCGAGTAGTTGACGGAGATACAATTACCTTAAAAACACCTGTTTTAGGGGCGACGAATGTTCGATTCTTGAACATGGATACGGCAGAAACGTATCATACGGTTCGAAATGAGTTAGATCAGCATCAAATGGATCATGGTAATAGAGCAACAGCACATATGCAGACGATGCTCGAAGAGGGTGATATAGTTACTCTTCGTTTAGGTAGTGAACCACTAGATGGATTTGGTAGATTATTAGCAGAGGTCATTTCTCCATCTGGTGTAAACACAAATTTAAAAATGGTACGTGATGGTCACGCACCAACGTATTTTATCTATCCTTTTGAAGATGAAGTGGTGGCAAAGTATGCTGAAGCAGCCAAACTTGCCCGTGAAGAAGGATTAGGAATTTGGAACCCTGAAGATCCACTATTAGAAATGCCATTTGTGTTTCGAGCAAGGGAGTCAGGGAGACCTCTATCCCGTTATGTAGGGAACTTCAAAACAAAGGAATTTGTTGCGCCGGATCACTTTGAAATTGTACCACCAGAATACCGTGTGTTCTTTACAAAGCAGCAAGCCCTAGATCTTGGTTATACGCCTCTTGAACTGTCGGATCAAGAAGCAATTGATATGGATAAAAACGCATTAGCAGTCGAGTTTCAAGGTTCAGATTCAGCAGCAAGTGTAGTTAACAATGTGGTATTAGTGACAGAAGGTTCGTATGGCTCTACTATTTCTTGGGAATCTAGTCACCCTGAAGTAATTGCAACAACTGGAGAAGTAACAAATCCAGATTTTTCGGATGTAGAAGTTACATTAACAGCAACGATAG
>JAJOJL010000108.1 GCA_021208645.1 Bacillus sp. (in: firmicutes)
TGTACCTTCTACAAGATAGAGCTTTCTGACCAAAGCAGGGTGAACAAGTGGCGTTCACTATTCCCTCAAGGGGCTTTGTTAGACTTTGAGATAATAGGTTTGTCTAGGTTAGAAAGCAGAAAATCTAGCACCTAGTTGAACGGGTGTTGGTCCTGCATTTTTTGAATGCGGTGTCCTTTTATTAGGAATCCCCTTCCAAGTTTCCGTAAGGGAATTTGGTGGGGGCAGTTCAATGTTGTGCGGAGGATTTTTTGTTAAAAATGTTAATAATAAAGACAATGGATCGGTAGACCATAAATAGAAAGACACAGGTTAATAAGGAACCTGCCATATAACCACCATTGGCAAAGGATGGTCGGAACCACTCCCGGTTATTACCTACAAAGTAGCCTACAACGATGGAGATGATAAAAATTGAAAAAACGATAATGTATTCCCATTTCTGTTCTTTACTCATATTTTTTAAAGGCGACAACACTTTCCCCCCAATCAGATAAGTTAGTTTCATTATAAGGTTTCCCCCTAGAGGATGCAATTATTAGCTTACAACAGCACCGGAACGACGGGAAGCCCCCCCTTACCCTCGATATTAATATAATTGACGCTGTATTTACAGAATATTATGATAGACCTATATTGAATGGGAGGAGACGATACATAATGAACAAGAACAAACTCGTTGCAACGTTTTCCATTGTGGCTTTTGACCCTGATACGAAAGAATTAGGTATTGCCGTTCAGTCCAAATTTTTAGGAGTAGGTGCCGTTGTTCCGTGGGCAAAAGCTGGTGTAGGAGCGGTAGCTACCCAGTCCTTCGCCAATACGGCTTTTGGTCCTGACGGGTTGGCCCTCCTTGAGCAAGGCTTGCCTCCGGAACAAGTGGTGGAGAAGCTTATTGAAAACGATGAAGAGAAGGATTTACGTCAATTTGCCATCATCGATGCTTCCGGTAACACGGCAGCCTTTACTGGAAAGGATTGTTATGACTGGGCAGGTCATCGTGCAGGTGCCTATTGCTCCGCACAAGGGAATATTTTAGTAAGTGAAAAAACGGTGGAGACGATGGTTTCTGTTTTTGAAAGAACGAAAGGGTCTTTGGCAGAAAGGTTGTTAGAAGCCCTTGATCAAGGGCAAGAAGCAGGGGGAGATTCCCGCGGGAAACAATCTGCATCCTTATTTATTGTACAAGAAGAAGGTGGATATGGGGGTTACAATGACCGGAAATACGACCTACGGGTTGATGATCACCCGGAGCCAATTAAGGAGTTAAAACGTTTATTTGAACTGCATAGACTGTACTTTTCCCGACCAGAAGAGGGGGAACTTCTGGCAATGGAAGGGGATGTGTTGGCAGACGTGGAGCAACTCCTCATAGCCGAGGAGATTCTCGACAAGGTCCATGGTATCTATAATGATGAAGTCAAGGAATGCTTAAAGACCTATTATATGCAGGAAAACTTCGAAGAGCGCTGGCGGGAAGACGCGAAGATGGACCCATATGTATTAGCATATATGAAAAAGAAACAAAATCTTTAAATTTATAAAAATAAGTTAGGGATTGTGAAACCTTGGGCATAGTTGACTCGTAATCAATTATTATATGAGAAATGAGGGGAAGAAAAAATGATCATTGTAAACACAGAAACAATTCCAGGCATTAAGATTGAAAAGGCGTTAGGTATTGTGCAAGGAAACACGGTTCAGGCAAAGCATCTAGGAAAAGATATTGTCGGCGGACTTCGCGGCCTAGTTGGTGGTCGAATGGCGGAATACGAAGAGATGTTTAACGAAGCAAGGTCAATTGCGGAAAAGGAAATGATTGAAAAGGCAGAAAAGCTTGGAGCGGATGCCATCGTTAATATTCGCTATACATCCTCTTCCATAATGAGTGGTAGCTCGGAGGTTATGGTGTATGGTACGGCTGTAAAGTTTGAATAAAAAAGTTTTATGAGGTGAGGAAAAACAGGACGTATGGTCGTTTCTCCTCACTTTTTCTCTGTCTTGACGTGGTGGTGCGTGTGTTATTTAGGAATCATTTGGATAAAATAACCATAAGAGAATCGTTGGACAGGAAGTGAATGGAGATGTGGAATAAAATTGGAATCGTACTAGTGGCAACCCTTCTGTTCCCTTTTTTACTTGGCTGTAGTCAAGGGATACAAGATGAGACGGGGAGTGGCGGTGTTGTTGGTGCTGCCGCAACAGGTACCTCCCTTGTTTCTGAAACGGAAGCAGGTGATTTTGTTGTGCGGCTTATTTCGAAAAAAGCGATTTATGAAGCAGAAGAACCTGTGGAACTAACGGCCAAACTAAAGTATAGTGGTGAGGAAGATAAGCTATCGATTTTTCACGGTGCATCGCCCTTTTGGTTCCATATTAGGGAAACGACGAGGGGGATAGACATCCCTTATATAATGAATTTGCCATTAAAGGAAACGAAACTAAAGCGGGACCAGTGGTTGGAAGTAAACTATCGAAAAACAGGCAGTTATTCGGAAGAAGATGAACATGCCCAGTTCATGAAAGAATTTTTGGAGGGAGATACTTTTCCTCCAGGAGTATATGAAATTGAGTTGCGAGCTGATTTTTATACGGGGAATTTCAATGTGAAAGAACAGAAATACAACATTTCGACTGCCCTAATTATTGAAGTGAGAGACTAGTGGGCTCGTTGGGAGAAAGGAACGAGTAGAGAGAGATGACGACTATTTTTTATCCATTTCCAAAGGATTTATTCAAAGCAACGTTCGTGGAGAGGCCGAATCGATTCATTGTGCGATGTGCATTAGCAGATACGGGGGAAATTGTAGAGGCTCACTTAGCTGATTCTGGAAGATTAAAGGAAATGTTAGTTCCGGGAAAAACCATTTTATTGCAGCAAAACAACAATCCAAACCGTAAAACAAAGTTTTCTGCTGTCATTATTGAGCGGGAAGACGGAGATGGATGGGTATCCATCAATGCCCAATTGCCTAATGTATTGGCAAGGCTTGCCGTAGAAGGGGGCTTCCTATCGGAGTTACAGGATTGGAAGTATGTACGCTCGGAGTTTAAAATGGGCAATTCTCGCTGGGATTTATTGTTGGAAAAGGCTGGCGGTGGGAAGCGCATGGTGGTTGAGGTGAAGGGAGCCTCCTTGGTTGTAGGTGAGATGGGCATGTTTCCTGATGCCGTAACAGCTCGCGGGGCAAAGCATGTGAAGGAGTTAGCCATGATTGCCAGGGAGTCTGAGCTGGACGCGGCCTTATTGTTCGTGGCACAACGGGAGGATATAACGAAATTACGACCAGCCGAGCACATAGATCCAGCCTTTGCAGAAGCCATGAGGGAGGCAAAAGCAGCAGGGGTGAAACTCTTAGGCTTCCGCTGTGCCGTGTCCCCAGAGGGAATGACGTTGTTAGATGAGATTGATGTGGATGTGTAAGGAGATGCTTGTGTAGGTTGCCAATCTGGAAAAAAGCAATGGCGAGTCAAAGGTTCCAATTCTTTGACTCGCCATTTGTCATTATAATGGCGTTAATGCCTTTGTATTATCGATATGAATATACGCATCATATCGCGCAGACATTCGCGAAGGGACATAATTCCCTAAATGTTCTCTCCGGGGATCATAGACGACACCAATCGCTCGATGGCCTAATGTGTCCGTGAACAATTCCTTGTTTGCTTCGGTGAACATCATATATTTGTTGTAGGCACCTGTCTCGTGCATCAGCGCCTCCCAACTGCCGGCCCCCCCTTTAGGTACTTCCATGATTTTAGCAGGCTCCCCCCATTTTTCACCGGCAATAACCGTACCTTCATACGTACCTAGACCAATAGCGTAGACATTTTCGGCACCATATTTTTCACGAGTTATTTGCCCCACATTCACCATCCCCTCATCAGCCATGTCCGTTGCCCTGGCGTCGCCAATATGGGTATTATGCTCCCAAATAATCCCTTTCGCATCAGGCCCATAAAACTGGCTGATATTTTCCAATGCTTCTACCATATGCTGGTCCCTGATGTTCCACGATTCGCTGTCATTCGTCACCATTGTATGATAATAATGCTCTCCATTTTTCATGACGAGGGAGTTAAGCTTTAAGTTCAGGGATGCTTCTACTTCATCGGGATACAATTCCCTGTTTTCGTGGATAGCTTTCAACATGGCCGAAAGTTCTTCCCAACAACTTTTTCCGTAAAAAGCGGAGGAAACGCCGTACATTTGCGGCTCACGATGGAATGGTTCGAAACAGGCAAAGGCTTGTCTTGCTTCCGTTGCATCAGGGGAATTTATCTCCTCTAAATAATCAATAATACGCTCCATCGATTCCCATAAGCTATAGACATCAATGCCGTAAAAACCAATTTTCGTTTTCCAGTCGCCTTTCTCGTTATACGACCTTAACCACTCCACCAACGACTGAACTTCCTGGTTATACCACATCCATTGGGGCCAGCGGTTAAAGGCGTGGAGGGCGTCCTTGGCATTTTTATATGTATGCTCATACCCTTTAATATACCTATTTACCTCATAGCAAGCCGGCCAATCCCCTTCAACTGCTAAAAAATCATACCCTTTCTCTTGAATCAGCCATTTTGAAATTTCGGCCCGTAACGAATAAAACTCGGAAGTTCCATGGGTAGATTCCCCTAGTAGGATGTACTTCGCCTTGCTTGCTTCTTCCAATAAGGGGCGAAGGTCTTCTACATCCTTAAAAGCCACCGAATGACTCTCAATAGATTGTTGCAAATTGATTGTTTGAATCATGAATATGCCTCCTCGTTTTCCTTAGTATGACCTGGAAAGGAAGATACTTTCTAAGAATATATTACTTTTGTTTAACGATGGAGCATCACAATCCCCTCTTCCACTCATCAAAGATTACAAGCTATATATCATTAATTTTTTTCGGGTTAATTGTCCAAATAATTCGTCTATTTGCACAAGTCTTTCATATATATTTACTACCTTGTCTCATAACTAGCTTTCAAAGAGTGGAAGGAGGATTAGTAATCAACAAAAATCACCAAACTGTCCCATCCTGCAATCTAGTTAACTTAAAAAACAAAGAAAATCCGTTTGTCAGTAGTTAAGTAGCAACTCTAAATTATCGTATGAAAGGAGCACTTATTATGAAAGCGTTAACATCATTTTCCACAAGACTGATGCAACGGTATTTACCAGACCCGTTTTTATTCGTAATCATCTTAACGATGGTCGTGTTTCTCCTTGGCTTGATTTTGACCCCAAGTAGTCCAATAGAAATGGTCGCCTATTGGGGAGGCGGATTCTGGGATTTACTAGCCTTTGCCATGCAGATGGTGCTCATATTAGTGACTGGATATGTGCTGGCTAGTAGCCCGATTTTTAAACGACTATTGCAAAACTTAGCTGGACTAGCGAAATCACCTGGTCAGGCGATAGTCATTGTAACCCTCGTTGCCTTACTTGCCAGCTGGATTAACTGGGGGTTTGGTCTCGTCATCGGGGCATTATTTGCGAAGGAATTGGCGAAAAAGGTAACTACCGTTGATTACCGTTTGTTAATTGCCAGTGCATACAGCGGATTTATCGTTTGGCATGCAGGTTTAGCAGGTTCCATTCCATTAACGATTGCAACAGATGGGCATTTTTCCCAAGACCTTATTGGTATCATCCCAACTAGCGAAACCATCTTTGCACCGTTTAACTTGTTTATTGTTGCTGCCCTATTCATTACGGTACCAATCCTAAACCGCTTCATGATGAATTCGAAGGAAGCAGTTACAGTAGACCCTAAATTACTAGAAGAACCACCTGCACCAACGCAAGGGGATATGAATGGTGAACTGACTCCTGCCTTGAAGTTGGAAAACAGTGTCATTTTATCCATGGTTACTGGGGGATTAGGATTAGGGTTTATCATTTATTACCTTGCCAACAATGGCTTTAATCTCAACTTAAACATCGTTAATTTCATTTTCTTATTCTTAGGGATTTTGTTCCATATGACACCGAGGAATTTCTTGAACAGCGTGGCCAATGCCGTGAAAAACGCAGGGGGAATCATCGTTCAGTTCCCATTCTATGCGGGGATCATGGGAATGATGGTAGCCTCAGGGCTGGCTGTGGAGTTCTCTAACTGGTTCGTTGCCATTTCCACAGAGTTTACGTTCCCGTTATTTGCCTTCATTAGTGCAGGGATTGTCAACTTCTTTGTTCCTTCTGGTGGGGGACAATGGGCTGTGCAGGCACCAATTATGCTTCAAGCAGGAGCAGAGTTAGGTGTCAGTCATGCAAGAACAGCCATGGCCGTTGCTTGGGGAGATGCGTGGACAAATATGATTCAACCGTTCTGGGCACTTCCAGCATTAGCCATTGCTGGCTTAAATGCACGTGATATTATGGGCTTCTGTATTTGGGTGTTGTTCTTAAGTGGTGCTATTATTGGTGTCGGGTTACTTCTATTCTAATTAGGATGAATAAGTGTGATTTAGGGAGAGGGCTGTGCATTATTTGTACAGTCTTCTTTTTCGTTTGTTACCTATATGAGGGTGGTATTGCTTTTTAGGGTAGGAATAAGCGGGATTCGTTCCCAATAACCTGTGCTATCCTCTTTTTTGGTAACGTATCCTGCTCTTTCGTTACCAATAACAAGGCGTCAGCGTTATATAGGGCACGAATAACCACGGTTCGTTACCTATAAGAGAGCAACAACGCAAAATAGGTTACGAATATGGGGGATTCGTTACCAATAACGGTGGACTACTTCATTTTAGGTAACGAATAATACTGATTCGTTACCTATATGAGGTCGACACCGTAAAATAGGTAACGAATAACCGAGATTCTTTCCCAATAATGGTGGACTTGATTATTATAGGTAACGAAAAAGCGAGAATCGTTCCCAATAACAGGGCGTCACCGCTTTATAGGTCACGAATACTGTTGATTCGTTCCCAATAAACAGTGTCTTCCACCTTTTCGGTAACGAACCAAACGTATCCACCTCCACACACACCACATCTCCCCATCCCACACTCCACCCACACAAAACCCAATTCAACACTATTTCCCCACCCGTCACACCCCAACCTATAGTAGAATAGAAATTAATGAGTTTACGTGAAGGCGGAATTTACCCATGCGAAAAGAGTTAGTCCATATACATATTGCCGTTTTACTGTTTGGCCTCTCCGGATTATTTGGAAAATGGTTGACCATCCCTGCCAATCAAATTGTATTAGGGAGGGTGTTTTTTGCTGCCATTTTTCTCCTACTCGTACTCTATTTTTTAAAACAATCTATTAAACTCACCAACAAAAAAGATTACTTGCCATTTATCATCATTGGCGGTGTGTTGGCCCTCCATTGGGGAAGCTTTTTTCACTCTATTCAAATATCAACGGTTGCAGTTGGTCTCGTCACCTTTGCTACCTTTCCAATATTCGCTAGCATTTTAGAACCGATTTTTTTCAAAGAGCCCTTTCAAAAACAAAGCCTTCTGCTGGCATTCGTCACTCTTCTAGGGGTTATCCTCCTTATTCCCGAGTGGGACATAACCAATAACATTACAAAGGGTGCCTTATGGGGCTTAGTTTCGGCCGTTACTTTTGCCATATTGTCCATGCTAAACCGGCGCTACGTCCAACATCATTCCAGCATTAAAGTAGGTTTCTACCAGAACCTATTTGCCTTTTTCTGGTTACTACCATTATTTTTCCTGGCTCCACAACTGACACTCTCGTATGTAGATATCTCATTATTAATCCTTTTAGGGATCTTGTTTACGGGAATGGCCCACGTCCTTTTTATTCAGGGCCTGAAGAGGGTCAATGTAAGGACAGCCAGTATTATCACTACTTTAGAGCCTGTTTATGGCATCATTGCGGCGGCCATTCTTCTCCACGAAATTCCAGTATTGCAGGAATGGGTGGGAATGATTGTTATATTAGCTGCTGCCATTTATGCTTCCCTGCAAAAAACTCGATTAAAAGAAGCTTAACGATTTTTTCATAAAAACAAAATAGGGGGTTTCACCATGTCAAAAGAAGGACAAGCAATAGGGAAAATGCAAGTACCGAATACAATAGATTCCTTGAAAAGGGACTTACAAACGCTGGGAATTAAATCAGGGGATGAGGTCATCGTCCATTCGTCCTTAAGTGCCATCGGTTGGGTTTCGGGAGGAGCGGTGGCAGTCATCCAAGCGTTAATGGAGACGGTGACTGAGGAGGGGACCATCGTCATGCCCACCCAATCGGGAGATTTATCGGACCCTTCTCTTTGGCAGGAACCACCGGTCCCAAAAGAGTGGTGGGATACCATTAGAAATACAATGCCTGCCTACAACCCACAAATAACTCCTACGAGGGGGATGGGAAAAATCGTGGAAGTATTTCGAACGTTTCCTAACGTCAAACGAAGTAATCACCCACAGGTATCCTTTGCTGCATGGGGACGGAACAGTAAGGACTGGATGGGGGACCACTCATTAGACTATGGACTTGGGGAAAACTCTCCCTTACGGAAACTGTATGATCATAACACTCGTGTGTTATTAATTGGTGTAGGTTATGACAGTAATACGGCTTTCCATTTGGCTGAATACCGACTACCAAATACAAAAGTGGACAAGAGCTATGCACCAATTATGCTAAACGGCAAACGGGTTTGGCATACCATCAAAGATGTTTCTCACTATGAGGATTGGTTTGAGGAGATGGGGGAGGCCTTTGAAAAACAAGGTTCCGTTACCCTAGGAAAAATAGGTGCAGCAGAAGTAAAGATTTTTTTCCGTGAAAGAGAGTGTGGATTTTGCTATTGAGTGGTTAACTGAAAAAAGGGAAAACACCTTGATGTAAAGCAGTATTAAAAGGTTAGCCTTTTCCCTTTCGCAACCAATAGAAGTTTCAGTTGTGAGACAATCCATCCCCTTCATATCAATAAAAAGGAGTGCCTTCTTTTTGAAATGGATACGTGCTTTCCCATCAGAGAGGGCGATCCTTTCAAAAAGAAACTGCCTAATTTATTGAAATGGAGGGATACGGTTTGTTTACACGAATAGACAAATTGCAAATACCTTTGCCAAAATCAACAAATCCTGATCCTAATGGTGCTGCAGCTGTTCAAGAACTTCTCGGTGGTAAATATGGTGAAATGTCTACCTTATATAATTATATGTTCCAATCCTTTAACTTTCGCAATAAACGAAAACACCGACCGTTTTACGATTTAATTGCCAGCATTACAGCAGAGGAGTTCGGACATGTGGAACTGGTCTCCAACACGATCAATTTAATGTTGGAAGGAACGACGTTTCCAGGAGACCCAGACATAACGCCAATGCAAAATGCGAAGGACTTGCGGAATACCCATCACTTTATTGCCTCAGCACAAACGGCGTTACCTGCCGATTCCATGGGAAATCCATGGACAGGAAACAATGTCTTCACTAGTGGAAACCTTGTTTTAGACTTGCTTCATAATTTTTTCTTAGAGTGTGGTGCGAGAACACATAAAATGCGTGTCTATGAAATGACCAATAACCCAGTGGCAAGAGAAATGATTGGTTACTTACTTGTTCGGGGTGGGGTCCATGTGGTGGCCTATGCGAAGGCGTTAGAGGTGGCTACGGGAGCCGATGTGACGAAGCTTGTGCCTATTCCTAATTTAAGTAATAAGAAGTTTGAGACCGCAAGAAAGTTTGAATCGGAAGGCTTGCACCGAAAATTGTATACCTTCAGTGCAAGGGACTATATGGAAGTAACGAAAATTTGGAAGGGTGCCCATCCAGAAGATGGCGGGAAGTTAGAAGTCATTCAAGGAACGCCACAAGGAGGACCAATCCCTGATTTAGAGGAGATTCCAGAGGAGTTTGCACCAGGAGTATCTTACGAGGACTTCCAAGAAATTGCCAAGAGACTACAACGGCAGGCAGGGATTTAAGAGAGAGATCCTATAAAACATAGACAACTAACAGGTAGGCTGTTCAAAAACTCGGCGTTTGAGTTTTTAGAACAGCCTTCTTTCGGATTATTCGTTATAATTGTAGTGAACGATTGATTTAGTAATGGATGAGGTGTTTTCGTTGTGGATGAATGATGTAGTAATATGGACGCTAGTCATTTTTATGTGTATCGGTGCAATAGATAGAATACTAGGTAATAGATTTGGATACGGAAAAGCTTTCGAGGAAGGCTTCATGGCTATGGGCCCCATTGCCTTAGCTATGGTTGGAATTATTTCTATTTCGCCAGTTCTCGCCAATGGCCTGCGCCCCGTTGTGACACCGATTTTCACCCTTTTAGGTGCAGACCCTGCCATGTTCCCTGGCATTTTGTTAGCTATCGACATGGGAGGCTATTCCTTGGCCATGGAACTTTCCCAGACGGAAATGGCCGGTCAGTTTGCAGGGATATTGATTGCCACGTTAATCGGTCCTACCTTTGTTTTTACCATTCCTGTCGCCCTTGGTTTAATTGATAAAAAGGACAAGCCCCTTTTTGCAAAAGGGATCTTGATTGGGTTAATTCCCATTCCCGTCGGTGCATTAATTGGTGGAGTTGTAGCAGGATTTCCCATCCTGTTTATTGTAGCTCAGCTTGTGCCATTGCTCCTTTTTTTCCATGTTTATCATTCTTGGCTTAGTTTTTTTTCAGGAAAAAATGATCAAGGGGTTTTCCATTGTAGGCAAAGGGGTCATGATCATCATCACGATAGGGTTGGCCGTAAGTATTGTGGAAACCATGACTGGATACATCCTAATAGAAGGCATGGTGCCGTTGTCAGAAGGAGTTTATATTGTTGGAATTATTGCCATTGCATTGGCAGGGGCTTTCCCACTTGTCCACTTTTTGAAAAACACGTTAGGTAAGGTGTTGCCACCATTGGCGAAAAAAACGGATACGTCGGAAATGGCATTGTTAGGATTACTAACCTCTCTCGCCCACAGCATACCAATGTTCAAATTTCTTCATCAAATGGACGAGAAGGGGAAGCTCATGAATGTGGCCTTTGCTGTGAGTGGTGCCTTTGTGTTAGGTGGTCATTTAGGATTTACTGCTTCCGTGGAGGAGGAAATGATTTTTGCCATGATAGTCGGGAAATTGACAGCAGGTATATTAGCCGTAATGATTGCTTATGGAGTAGGGGCTAGGAGTAGATATTTTTGATAAAAAGGGGACCCAAAACTATTTTGAGACTGCTGAAAAACTCGAAAAGTTAAATTGCAATGGCTCCCCTCGTTGTGCACCATAGTAGGCTTTCAAAAGATTGCAACGGCTTCGCGCATTGCTTAGAGGGACTGAAAAAGTGGAAAAGCACCACTTTTTTTTTCAGCGCCCTCTTTCATTCTTCGGCAGGTTTTTGTTGCATGGCATTCCGTTTGGTTTGAACCCATGCTTTTATGGAATGAAAGGAAGACTTTGATCGGCGACTCGACCTGGCCCCATCCCTAGGTGGTCGTTTCTTTAATGCTCGTTCATGCTTATCCATTCTTTTTTCATGCCACGTATATCCGTAATAGTAATACTTCGTCAAATGATAACTATGCCAAAATCTATGCCAATAGTTCAACAGCTTCTCTTTTTTCGTCAAAAGAAAATCCCCCTGACAGTTGTTTACTTAGTTTACCCTTTCTCATTACGGATATATATTAAGGAATAAAGCTTTTAGAACCTTTCTAGGGCATTAAAGGATGAACTGGAAAAAAAGAGGGTGCCTCAAACGGGTTATGTTTTCCCATTTAAGTCACCCTCAGAACCCTTTATACACGATAAGGTTGGTCTTTGAAGTCTTCTAAGTACTTGTATATAATTTCTCTGATTTTCTCTTCATTGATTGGTTTTTTTAATAAAGGTATAGGCACCGAGCAGTTTTGACTTTTTTTAAATGAGCAAGTCCACTCGTGGATGATGCCATGACAACTTTGATTTCAGGGTCAATGTGCTGAATTTCTTTTAACGCGGCAATACCGTCTTTATTTGGCATAATAATATCCATAAAAACTAAGCCTGGGCGTTTATCTCGGCAAATGGAAATAGCTTCATCTCCGTCTGAAGCTTCGAAAATTTCTGACACACCAATAGTTAATAATGTGTCTATCATTTGTTGTCTGACAAGCTGTGAGTCATCGCAAACAAGTATGGATAGATCATCCACGAGATTCCTCCCCCTCCTTTTTGAAATCCGCAGTTCAAGACTACCAACTGTAAAGCCATCTTTCTTTGCACGAACATATCTCTTTATCATTATTCTATCATAAAATACTAGTTTTAATGGATGTTTGGACAATTGTTAAGGGATTTTAATAATGTCGATTTTCACTCATATTGTCGAATAATATTGAGATATAATAGTATAGTAAGTATGTTTTTTTGCGAAAAAAAATATATAGAAAGTTTCATAAAAAAAAGTAGTTTAAACAAAGGGTATTTAGTGATATAGTATAAGCGATTCTACTTATAAAGAAGTAGGGAGAATTCTATTTGGTGTAGGGTTGTCTGACATCTTACCTTTGATAGAATGCAAATTGATTCCTTTGATGATAATTCCTGTCGATATGTGTCATAATAACGGCAGGGATTTTCATAGAAAAATGAATGAAAAAAATATTAAAAATTTGCAAGGGGGATTAGAAAAAATGAAAAAGTTTTTAACTGTAATGCTTTCTGTGTTTGCATTAGTTGCCTTGCTTGTTGCTTGTGGACAAGATGAGGGTGGTGCAGACGGAGATGGTCAGTTTTCTTCAAAAATGGTAACAGATACTGGTGGGGTTGACGACAGATCCTTTAACCAGTCGGCTTGGGAAGGTCTAGAGCAGTTTGGTGAAGACTTTGATGCAGATGTAGATTATATTCAATCTGGTGACGAGTCTGATTACACACCAAACTTAAACCGATTAGCACGTGAAGGTACAGATTTAACGTTTGCCATCGGATTTTTAATGGAAAATGATATTTTAGAGGTAGCAACAAATAACCCTGATCAGCAATTTGCAATTGTGGACATGGTTGTAGCTGATGCGGCAGGTAACTTAGTACCTAACATTGCTAACATAACATTTGCAGAACACGAAGGATCTTTCTTAGTGGGTGTTATTGCCGGTCTGCAAACAGAAACAAACACGGTTGGCTTCATTGGTGGAGTAGAAGGGCCACTAATTAAGAAATTCGAAAACGGATTTAAAGCTGGTGTGAAATCCGTAAATCCAGACGCTGAGATTTTAGTTCAATACGCAGAAAGCTTCAACGATGCAAGTATCGGTCAACAAATTGCCGGTAACTTCTATAGTGCTGGAGCAGATATTATTTATCACGCAGCAGGTGGAACGGGTAACGGTGTATTTACAGAAGCCATTAACCGTGCACGTAACGACGAGAATGTTTGGGTAATCGGTGTAGACCGTGACCAGCATGAAGAAGGGGAATGGTCCGGTGGTAACGTTGCGTTAACATCCATGATTAAGCGTGTTGACCAAGCCGTTTACCAAGTGTCTGAAATGACATATAACGGAAACTACCCAGGTGGAGAAATTCTTGAGTTTGGTCTAGAAGATGAAGGTGTCGGTATTGCGCCAACACAAGACAACGTAACACAAGAAAGTCTCGATGCAGTAGAAGAATGGAAACAGCGTATTTTAAATGGGGACATTACAGTTCCACAAACGGATGATGAATACGACGATTACTTAAATTCACTTTAAATAACGGTTTGAAAAACAAAGGCTAGTGCTTCACTAGTCTTTGTTTATACATACAGTTTGTTTGTTAGGGGTGTGTACATTGGGTGAATATGTAATTGAAATGAATAACATACGCAAAGAATTTCCGGGGATAGTGGCCAATGATAACGTCACATTACAAGTGAAAAAAGGAGAAATTCATGCGTTATTAGGTGAAAACGGGGCTGGTAAATCCACCTTAATGAACGTCTTATTTGGTTTATATCAACCAGAGCAAGGAGAAATCAGAGTAAGGGGTAATAAGGTAAACATTACAGACCCAAATGTGGCAAATGATTTAGGAATCGGAATGGTTCATCAGCATTTTATGCTCATAGATAAATTCACCGTAACGGAGAATATTATTTTAGGATCCGAGCCTACGAAGTTCCTTAATATTGACATTAAAAAAAGCAGAAAAAAGAAGTTGCGGCCATTTCCGAACAATATGGTCTGCGGGTAGATCCGAAAGCAAAAGTGGAAGATATTTCCGTAGGTATGCAGCAACGGGTAGAAATTTTAAAAACCCTTTATCGAGGGGCGGAAATCGTAATTTTAGATGAACCGACTGCCGTACTCACACCGCAAGAAATTAAAGAACTGATGGAAATTATGAAAAAACTTATCAAAGAAGGAAAATCCATCATTTTAATTACCCATAAATTAAAAGAGATCATGG
>JAJOJL010000062.1 GCA_021208645.1 Bacillus sp. (in: firmicutes)
AACGTTAGTCTTGTTTTTAAATGTGGCAACCCAGATAAGATAAGGGTGTACGGATTCGTTGAATCCATTTCAAAGTTAAATAAAATAGCTAAATCTTGTAGAAAAGCATCTTTTGCCATGTGCATTTCATCTAGAATAAAGACAGGAGTGATCTTTCTTTCCTGTGCCATACGTTTAATTCCATTTTGTATTTGGCGAAAGAGGTCTACTTTACGGAACTTTGGTTCCTCACCTAATCCGTATACTAAACCACGGTAAAAATCCATTACACCACCTGTAGATAATGGGAAATAAACGACATGAAACAAAGCAGGATTCAAAGACTCCTTAAAAGACCGCAAGGTAAACGTTTTCCCTGCACCAGGGTCTCCAATCAAAAGCCCCATTCCTTTAGACTTTTGTAAGTAATTTAATGCCCCCAGTGCCCCCTCATAGTCAGGAGAAAGAAATGCATCTGAAGGTCTTATTTCTTTTGAAAATGGTTCCTTCGCTAAAGAGTAATAAGATTTATACATTGTACAAGTCCTCCTTTTCTACTGTCGATGGTGCGAAAGGAGAACGAACGCGCTTCACATGGGCATTATCCTTCATGGATACAGGAACAGCTTCAGCTACTTTTTTACCCTCTTCAAAAATGTAAACTCCAAGTTCATCCAGCCTTACATCAATGGAGTTGGCGATAAAGCGACTAGGAACTTCGTATAATTGTTTATTCAAGGTGATAGTGCCATCCGCTTTTACTTTGCGTTGTTCTCGTTTTAAAAAGATAGTATCCAAAATAGTTGGATCTTCTAAAAACGAAATTTTATCAATCTGAGTATGAAACAGTTCATGAGGTGTTTTTCCATCCAATGATGCATGAACTCTTCGGTGATAATCTTCTTCTAGCCAGCGCCAAAATCGTTCATTTAATTCCTCTAAGGAATTAGCTGGATTCGATTGCAGTAAGGGATAAAACCTTGTTTGAATCGTTTTAAACAGCCTTTCAATTTTGCCTTTAGCCCTAGGGTCGAATGGCTGCGTATGGGCTAACGTAACTCCTAGCTGAGCACAAGCATATTGTAGCGTTTCGGATCGATAGATCTTCCCGTTATCGGCGTAGATAACTTTAGGTTTGCCTCTTCTTAGTAAAGCTTCTTTTGTGACAATCCTTAAACCATCAAACTTCTCTGACGAGAAGAATTGGCCAAATGGTACTAAGCGTGAACAATCATCTATATAGGCAATCAAAAACGTTTTCTTCTTTTTACCGTCAATTGGTACATAAGGGCCGTGTGACAAGTCTGCTTGCCATAAAACGTTTACTTCATCATGGGCAAATCTTTTTCTCTCTGGACTGGCCACCATACTTTTTCCTACAAGCTTGTGTTTTTTTAGTAATCGGTTTATAGTAGAGTATGATATTTCGTATTTTTGTATTTCTCCACACTCGATTAGGTGTTCGTAGAACACACTAACAGGCATGTGGGGATTTTTTTTTTCTTATTTCTACTATTTGGTCTTGATCCTCTGGACTGAGCCTTCTTGAATTCCCCCGATCAATACGTTTCTTTGGTTTTAAAGCGTCAAACCCGTTTCGACGATAATGAAGCAACCACTCTTTTATCGTATTTACCGCAATCTTTCGTTCACCATAATAAGGAATGGAATGAATCTTCCCCTCCAAATCGTTAAAGTATTCCTTAGAATCTACTTGTCCATTTAATAGTGGCGCAATCAAGCCATACCTAAATAAGGCCACTTGTTCTCGTTCTTTTTCCGTCATGGAATCTTCCTCCTTTTTTAGTAGAAGGACGACCGGTCATCCATGATTTTTATTCTACTTTTTTCGTCATAATCTGAACACGCAAAAAGAGTGTGGGAAAGCAAATATTTTTTAAATCTCGAAAATATGATAGAATTAATTTGCCATAAAGTGTGATGATAAATGACCCCAGCTCCTTCTCAAGAAGGGGGATTCGCCAAAATCCAGGATCATTTTCATATATTTTATGGCTTCTTTTTTTTCTATCTTCTTTCATGCCAAGGGTCCCACCCAACTCAACGAAGAAACTATGAACCCAGTTCATATTAGTCAGATATCGATTTAAATGATACTTCAATAACTGCCTACTCCCACTACACTTCTTTTTCTCCAATAGCTGATAAATTCTATCTAATATAGTGTGAATCGTATGCTGGAAATAAGGTATTAAAAAATCAGGGAGGATTGAAATAGTAACATTACATACTAAGCATTTATATCTACAAATAGGGATCCTCAACGTCAAATGTTCATCTATACCGTACCGCCAATAATAACCATTGCGGTGTAGGTTACCGGCTGCTGGACACTTACAATGAGGACAAACATCGTAGATTGGAAATTCATTCTCTTTTCCTCTTTCACTATAGTCCAATAACCCAATTCCAAAATCATGAGATATTTGCATAAAAAAGCTCCCCTCGAAATAATATGAAAAAAATTTAGCACATTATCTCAGGGAAGTATATATTCCATTCCGAAGGAATTTGATAAATATATGGAAATATGGGAGGTAATAAAGTGACTGCTCACAGTAATTATTAAAAACTAAACACCCTAAAGGGAATATATGTTCGATTTTCGCTGCGAATGTGTTATAATGGGTACATCTGTTAACAATGATAGCAGTAACAACATGCAACCAACTAATAAAAGAAAATCTCCCCATCATCAGGTAATGATTACCTACTGAAAGACGGTGTTTTTCACATGCAAGTTAGTTGCATTTCCATGATAAATTCGTAATGATAGAGGATAGCACTATAGGACGGATAGAAGAAAGTTCATAACGAAGAAATCCCATCAAAGGAAATGAGGATTTTTAGGAGGGGTAACGGTGTTACAGGAAACGAATCAAACGTTCCAGCTTGTTTCAAAATATGAACCACAGGGAGATCAGCCTGAAGCCATTAAAGGATTGGTGAAAGGGATTAATGAAGGGAAGAAATTCCAAACATTATTAGGCGCGACTGGAACAGGTAAAACCTTTACCATTTCCAACGTCATAAAAGAAGTGAATAAGCCAACCTTAGTGATTGCCCATAATAAAACATTAGCAGGACAGCTTTACAGCGAATTTAAAGAATTTTTCCCAAACAACGCAGTCGAATACTTCGTGAGCTACTACGATTATTATCAACCAGAGGCATATATTCCACAATCAGATACTTATATTGAGAAGGATGCCAGTATCAATGACGAGATTGATAAGCTGAGGCATTCGGCTACTAGTTCATTATTTGAGCGAAAGGACGTTATTATTGTGGCCAGTGTGTCTTGCATTTACGGCTTAGGGTCACCGACGGAATACGGTGAATTGGTGGTGTCCCTCAGGACTGGAATGGAATTGGAGCGGAATAAGCTGTTGCGAAAGCTAGTGGACATCCAATACGACCGGAATGATATTAATTTTACCCGCGGTACCTTCCGGGTTCGGGGAGACGTCGTAGAAATCTTCCCTGCCTCCAAAGACGAGCATTGCCTCCGTGTTGAATTTTTTGGGGATGAAATTGACCGGATTACGGAAGTGGATTCGTTGACCGGTGAGATTCTCGGCGAACGAAATCACGTGGCCATTTTCCCAGCGTCTCACTTCGTTACCCGTGAGGAAAAATTGAAAAAGGCCATCGTAAATATTGAAGCGGAGTTGGCAGAAACGCTGAAAGAGATGCACGAAAAAGGCAAGCTCCTTGAAGCACAGCGTCTTGAACAGCGTACGCGGTATGATATTGAAATGATGCAGGAAATGGGTTACTGCTCTGGGATTGAAAACTATTCAAGACATTTAACTTTCCGAGAAGCAGGGGCAACTCCGTACACACTATTGGACTATTTTCCAGAAGACTTCCTAATAGTGGTGGACGAGTCCCATGTTACGCTGCCGCAGGTTCGGGGTATGTACAATGGTGACCAAGCACGAAAAGGGGTGCTGGTTGATCATGGATTCCGCTTGCCATCTGCCAAGGATAACCGGCCACTAAAGTTTGAGGAGTTTGAAAAACATATTCATCAGACGATTTTCGTATCGGCTACCCCAGGACCTTATGAATTAGAAAAATGTCCAACGGTGATTGAACAAATTATCCGACCGACAGGCTTGTTGGATCCGTCCGTGGATGTCCGGCCAATCGAAGGGCAAATTGATGACCTTCTTGAGGAAATCCGAATTCGCAAGGAGCGAAATGAACGGGTGCTTATTACCACATTGACGAAAAAAAATGTCGGAGGATCTAACAGATTATTTGAAAGACGTGGGAATTAAAGTAAATTACCTCCACTCTGATATAAAAACATTAGAGCGAATACAAATCATTCGTGAGCTAAGGCTTGGCCACTTTGATGTTCTCGTGGGTATTAACTTGTTACGGGAAGGTCTTGATATTCCTGAAGTATCCCTCGTAGCAATACTTGATGCAGACAAGGAAGGCTTCCTTCGTGCTGAAAGATCCCTTATTCAGACGATGGGACGGGCTGCAAGGAATGCCAACGGCCATGTTATTATGTACGCAAACAAAATAACGCGGTCAATGGAAATCGCCATTGAGGAAACGAAGCGTCGCCGTGAAATTCAAAAAGAACATAATGAAAAGCACGGCATTACGCCACAGACGATTCAAAAGGCAGTGCCAGAGCTGATCCAAGCTACGTATGCAGCGGAGGATGAGATGGGCTACGACATGAAAGATCCAGTGAAGGCACCAACGCAGAAGTTAAGCAAGAAAGAGCGGGAGAAAGTCATTGAACGTATGGAAAAAGAAATGAAGGAAGCAGCGAAGGCGCTCAATTTCGAGCGGGCTGCGGAGCTCCGTGATATTATCATGGAGCTGAAAGGGGAAGGGTGACAGGAAAAATGGCATTAGATAATATTGTGGTCAAAGGGGCACGTTCCCATAATTTAAAAAACATCGATGTGACCATTCCGAGAAATAAATTAGTCGTTTTAACGGGCTTGTCAGGTTCAGGGAAGTCATCCCTCGCCTTCGACACCATTTATGCAGAAGGACAGCGCCGTTACGTAGAATCTTTGTCGGCCTACGCTAGACAGTTTTTAGGGCAGATGGACAAGCCTGATGTGGACACCATCGAAGGGCTGTCACCGGCTATTTCCATTGACCAAAAGACAACGAGCCGAAATCCTCGTTCCACTGTGGGGACCGTAACGGAGATATATGATTATTTACGACTCTTGTTTGCGAGAGTTGGGCGACCAATTTGTCCAAAGCATGGCGTGGAAATCAGTTCACAGACGGTGCAGCAAATGGTGGACCGAATGATGGGCTACCCAGAACGGACAAAAATGCAAATCCTCGCTCCTATTGTTTCAGGGCGTAAAGGTACCCATGCAAAGGTACTGGAAGATATGAAAAAACAAGGGTTTGTAAGGATCCGAGTAAACGGGGAGATGCGTGAGGTTGCCGATGAAATTGAGCTAGAGAAA
Organism: Bacillus sp. (in: firmicutes); assembly: GCA_021208645.1. GTDB lineage: Bacteria > Bacillota > Bacilli > Bacillales > Salisediminibacteriaceae > Evansella. The sequence continues at coordinate 5,463 of JAJOJL010000062.1, forward strand.
AATAAAAAACACAATATAGAAGTGGTGATTGACCGAGTTGTAATAAAGCCTGGCGTTGAATCCCGCTTAGCTGATTCTTTGGAAACGGCCTTACAGCTCGCAGATGGCAGGGTCATTGTGGACGTAATTGGCGAAGAGGAGCTTTTGTTCAGTCAAAAGCATTCGTGTCCCCATTGTGATTTTTCCATTGGTGAACTGGAGCCACGGATGTTTTCCTTTAACAGTCCATTCGGGGCTTGCTCCGCCTGTGATGGGTTAGGGACGAAGCTGGAGGTGGATCTGGACCTCCTTGTTCCAGACTGGGACAAGTCATTAAATGACCATGCCATTGCTGCCTGGGAGCCAACAAGCTCACAATACTACCCACAGCTGTTGGCTAGCGTATGTGATCACTTTGGTATTGATATGGATACACCGTTAAAACAACTGCCAAAGCATCAGGTGGAAAAAATTCTTGCAGGAAGCGGGAATGAGAAGGTTTATTTCCGTTACGAAAACGAATTCGGCAGCATCCGAGAGAAGGAGATCTATTTCGAAGGGGTCATCCATAACATTGCCCGTCGCTATCAGGAAACAAGCTCCGATTACATTCGAGAGCAAATGGAAGGCTATATGGCGCAAAAGCCTTGTCCTAAGTGTAAAGGGAACCGTCTCCGGGAAGAAGCTCTCGCTGTGAAGGTTGGCAACAAGCATATTGGCGAAGTGACCCGGTTATCGATTAAGGATGCAAAGACATATTTCAGTACCCTTGAATTGACTGCAAAGGAAACAACGATTGCACGAATGATTTTGCGTGAAATCGATGAACGGTTAGGATTCTTAATCAACGTGGGCTTGGATTACTTGTCCATGTCCCGTGCGGCAGGGACGTTGTCTGGGGGCGAAGCACAGCGAATTCGCCTAGCGACGCAGATCGGTTCGTCGTTGATGGGGGTCCTTTATATCTTAGATGAACCATCCATCGGTCTCCATCAGCGGGACAACAACCGTCTGATTCAGACGCTAGAAAAAATGCGTGACCTAGGCAATACATTGATTGTGGTGGAGCACGACGAGGATACGATGCTTGCTGCAGACCACATCATTGATATTGGTCCTGGTGCTGGTGTGCACGGCGGTGAAATAACGGCCGAAGGAACTCCAGAGGAGATTTGTAACAATGATAGCTCATTAACCGGTCAATACTTGTCTGGGAAAAAATTCATCCCGCTACCTTCTGAACGACGTAAGCCAGACGGACGTAAGCTTTCCATTGTTGGAGCGAAGGAAAATAATTTAAAGAATACGAGTGTGGACATTCCGCTGGGAGTGATGGTTGCTGTAACAGGAGTTTCCGGCTCAGGGAAAAGTACGCTCATCAACGATATTTTATATAAATCCTTGGCCCAAAAGTTGACTGTAGCCAAGGAAAAGCCAGGAGAGCATAAAGAAATTAAAGGTGTTGAGCATATTGATAAAGTAGTCGATATAGACCAATCGCCTATCGGTCGTACACCCCGCTCGAATCCGGCCACCTATACAGGTGTGTTTGATCAGATTCGTGATGTGTATGCCATGACGAATGAAGCGAAGGTTCGCGGATATAAAAAAGGCCGGTTCAGTTTTAACGTAAAAGGTGGTCGCTGTGAGGCGTGCCGCGGTGATGGGATCATTAAAATCGAAATGCACTTTTTGCCTGATGTATATGTTCCTTGTGAAGAATGTGATGGCAAGCGGTACAACCGTGAAACGTTAGAAGTGAAATATAAAGGGAAAACAATTGCCGATGTCCTCGATATGACGGTGGAGGATTCCCTTGAGTTTTTCGAAAACATTCCAAGAATAAAGCGGAAGGTTGAAACGCTGTATGACGTGGGACTCGGTTATATGAAGCTGGGGCAGCCGGCGACGACGTTGTCAGGTGGAGAAGCGCAGCGGGTAAAACTAGCATCCCAGCTCCACCGCCGTTCTACTGGCAAGACGCTTTATATATTAGATGAACCGACGACAGGACTCCATGTGGCAGATATTGACCGGCTGTTGAAGGTGCTCCATCGCCTTGTGGAAAATGGGGACACGGTCCTTGTAATCGAGCATAACTTAGATGTAATCAAGACGGTGGATCATATTATTGACCTAGGTCCTGAAGGCGGGGACAAGGGTGGTATGATCATAGCCCAAGGTACACCGGAAGAAGTGGCTGAGGTGGATGGCTCCTATACTGGCCAGTTTTTGAAGCCTATTTTGGAGCGGGAACGTATTAGGATGGAAAAACGTTTGGAGGATAAGGAGAAGGTTGGGTCTTCTGCAACTTAAGGGAGTTTTCGTTTCAGCAGTTCTTTCCTTTCGTAAAACCATAATGTGGAGTTTCCTATCATTAACTACTAGTCCCATTCATTAGAGTGGGGCATTTTTTCTGGTCAATTGGGCTTAAGTAGTTTAATTTTTTGTTAAAATAAAGCAATAATAGGGTAATATGTAATTAGGGTAAAAAATAAGACCAGAGGCGTAGATAGAAACAGTCCCTCGTACGATTTTACATAATAGAAACAGAGGTAAAATAAGAATCAAGACAGGAAGTTTACGAGCTCCATCAAGCTTTGAAACCTTACGCACATGCTAAGCGTATGAATTATATAGAGGCAGGAGCTATTATTTTTTCCTAAATAGATAAAGGTTATAGATTATGAGGAGGCGGGAAAAATGCAAGAAGAACGAAAAATGATTTTAAAAATGATCGAAGACGGGAAAATAAACAGCAGAGGAAGGACTTCAGTTGTTAAATGCGTTGAAAGAAGAGAAACAGGAAGGAAAGGATTTTAAGGACAAAGGAAGTAAACAGGTGACGGAGACCTCCTTGTCAAAATCCGTTGACTGGGAAAATGCTTCTGGCAGAGGTCACTCAGAGTATCGTAGTTCTTCCTTTGCCACTCGTTTTGCCGATTTCATAGATGAAGCCATTCAAAAGATAAAAGAATTTGACCTTGATTTTAATTTCGGTAATTCTGTGGAAATCCAGCATATTTTTCAACACCGAACGGCGAGAATAGAGAAGGTTGACATTCACCTCGAAAACGGGGGAATTACTTTCCGGCCGTGGGATGAGAACGATATCCGTGTGGAATGCAACGTGAAGGTGTATAAAGTGAAGGATAGCGATGAGGCGAGACGTGCTTTCTTAGATGAAGTGGTATTTGACGTTTCCGACGAGAAGCTTCGCTTTGAATCAAGGCGGAAGTCCATGAAGGTGAACATGGTTGTTTACTTGCCGAAGAAGGATTTGGAAAAAATCAAGCTCTATACGTTCAACGGTAATATAACTGGTGATACAGTTGATGCGGAGAAGTTCGAAGGGCAAACCGTAAACGGCCGCATTAATTTCGAGGAACTTACGGTGGAAGATGTTCGCCTGGAAACGGTCAATGGCACCATTTCTGTGAACAAACTTAATGCGGAGCATTGTGATGCAAAAACCGTTAATGGAATGATTGCTTTAAGCGCCGTAAAAGGAAAGATTGACGCAGAGACATTAAATGGAACCATTAATTATACGCTGTTAAAACCGGTCGACAGCCGTGCTTATTTCAAGACAACGACGGGAACCGTTAATGTTGTTGTCCCTGCAGAGGTCAAGACTGAAGGGGAGTTGAAAACGACTGTTGGCGGCATTAACTGTGAACTGCCAAAGCTAACAGTTATTGAAGAAAAGAAGGAATTTGCCAACAAAAAGATGACTTTCTTAGCTAATAGAGAGGGAGATGCTTCCTTCTATGTTGAGGCCGAAGCAACGACTGGATCCATTTTTGTTCGTAATTAATATATGAAATGAGGGAGCAGAGCTTGTTGTTGGAACTCTGCATCTCTCTTTTCCCTTTTAAAAAAATGGCTCGGTTAGTGGATAATGTTTATTTTGGATATGCGTTGATTTTGCGAAAGGAGCGAGACTCCAGCGGGAAAAGCAACTGCCGACATAAATCAACAACAAAGACTAAAAGAGTCAAAAAAATTATGCCTAATGTTGGATGGAAAGGAGGGCATCTCCATGAATCGTTTATATCGTAGTGTAGATGACCGTAAAATTGCTGGTGTATGTGGTGGACTAGCTAAGTATTTTAATATTGACCCGACAATTGTAAGGATTTTAGTTGTAATTATTTGGATTATGTCAGTTGGTTTCCCTGTTATACTCGCTTACTTAATTGCTGTATTTGTCATTCCTAATGAAACGGAAGTAAGGTAGCATGAAGTGGCTCATCCAATTAGTCGTAAATGCCATAGTCCTATTAATTATTGCACATTTTTTTGAAGGCTTTTATGTAAGTGGGTTCGGATCAGCAATACTCGCCAGCTTTATCCTAGGTGTCGTTAACATTATTGTAAAACCAATCTTGGTGGTCTTTACTTTACCTATTACGATTTTGTCGTTAGGGTTGTTTTTGTTTGTTATCAATGCCGTCACCTTATGGCTTACATCGGCAATCATGGGCAGTAGTTTTGTAATAGATGGATTTGGTATGGCCATAATTGCAGCTATCATTTTTGCCATATTAAATTCCTTGATTAATTCCTTTGTGGTCGATCCCATGAGGAAAAAATAAAGCTACTGAAAAAGAGGTGCTTTTCCACTTTTTCAGTCCCTCTAAGCAATGCGCGAAGCCGTTGCAATCTTTTGAAAGCCTACTATGAGTGGGTTTTTCATAGTAGGCGCGCAACGAGCGAAGCCATTGCAATTTAACTTATCGATTTTTTCAGCAGTCTCAAAAAATAAGGCACAGCTATGTTTTAGTAAGAAAAAAGTGTGTTGGGAGGGTACCTGCCTATTGCAGGTACCCTTTGTTTGTTTAATTGCCGGTTCGGGGAGGAGACCCATTGCATACCGACAAATCAAATCGGTTTAAATGCCGGTAGAGAAAGCAAATCAGGAGCAATCGTCAAATAAAAGTAGTTTAATTGCCGGTAGGCGAAACAAAACAAGACTAACCGACAAATAAAAGTAGTTTAAATGCCGGTAAGCTGAAAAAAACAAGACCACCCGACAAACAAAAGCAGTTTTTAGTCAGACTGACCATACAAGATGTACTTTCAAAAAAAACGAGATATTAATTTTTGGAGCCTGTCCTCCCTTATGATAAAATTAAAACTACCGTGTGTCTTACTCGTGTTTTTCGCTCATAATGATAATGGAACTTTCCCAAGTAAAGTTAGTAGGAAAGATTGTTTTACATAATAAGGAGGGCTTTCGAAATGAAAGTAACTGCTAAGGACATAATGGACCAATTTGATTTGAAGTTGCTGAATAATGGGGAGGATGTAGCATTTCGCCCAATCACCACAAGTGATCTCTCACGCCCGGGAATGGAGATGGCAGGCTTCTTTACGTATTATCCGGCAAAACGAATACAACTCCTTGGAAAAACAGAAATGACTTTTTTTGAACAGCTCACTGACGCAGTGAAGAAGGAGCGAATGGAGGGACTCTGTACTTACGACACACCAGCAATTATCCTTCAAGGGGAATGGAAGCTCCAGAGGAGTTAATCGACGCTGCAAATGAAGTTGGTGTCCCTGTATTAGCTTCGGAGCTAACGACCACAAGGCTAAGCTCCCAGTTGACCAACTATTTAGAAGGAGAGCTGGCTCCACTAACGGCAATCCATGGTGTGCTGGTGGATATTTATGGAGTCGGTGTAATGATTACAGGTTCAAGTGGTGTTGGTAAAAGTGAAACAGCATTGGACCTTGTTCGCAGGGGACACCGGTTGGTTGCTGATGATTCCGTAGAGATACGTCAGGAAGCAGAAGGGAATCTTGTGGGACGAGCGCCAGACTTGATTAAACATTTGCTGGAGATCCGTGGATTGGGAATTATTAATGTTATGACCTTATTTGGTGCCGGCTCCGTTAGAAACTACAAGCGAATTGGCTTGGCCATTCATTTAGAGCTTTGGGATCAGAAAAAACAATATGACCGCCTAGGTCTTGATGAAGAGTACATTAAAATATTTGATACGGATTTACCGAAAATGACTGTTCCAGTGAGACCAGGTAGAAACTTAGCAGTTATTATTGAGGTGGCGGCCATGAACTTCCGTCTCAAACGGATGGGGATTAATGCTGCCCAGCAGTTTTCAGAACAACTTGCCAATGTAATTGAAGAAGGGGACAAGGAAGATTATTAACTTGAAACTCTTGTTTTGATAAAAACTTTAGACAGCTCTTCTTCACGTTTTCTCCACAATACTATGGGAAAATTGCATGTGGGCAGGTTCAAACTGCGGCTAGACAAAGTTTATATTAAAAATCTAGTTGTGAAGTAATTAAAGAGGAAACTACTGTACTTTATTTTTCAAAAAGGCTTTGTTAGTGGATAATGTTGATTTTGGATATACGTTGATTTTGCGAAAGGAGCGAGACTCCTCGAAAATGCTTACACATTTTCTTCGTGCGTGGGATTCCCCCACGAAGCATCTCAAAGTCCTGCGGGAAAAGCAACGGCTGAAGACCCCGCAGGGACGAGGAGGCTGAAGCGTTGCCCGCGGAAAGCGAGCTCCTGTAGCAAAAATCAACAACAAGGACTAACAGAGCTTTCAAAAAAAATAGTTGGTTAGTTGGAAGAGAGAGGTGGAAGTATGGTTGCAACGATTCAACCGCTGAGTCCCATTGCTTTTGAGTTGGGGCCTTTGACTGTTTATTGGTATGGGTTATTGATTGGACTAGGGGCGTTCTTGGCCTATTTGCTTGCCAATGCGGAGGCGAAGCGCCGGGGGATGCCGAAGGATATGTTTGCTGATTTGCTGTTGTTTGCGATTCCAGCAGCGATAGTTGGTGCACGGCTTTATTATGTTATATTCCGTTGGGAGCAGTTTGCCCACGATCCGATTCGTGCTTTTTATATTTGGGAGGGCGGTCTCGCCATTCATGGGGCGTTAATTGCAGCGGTAATTACGACAATTATTTTTGCAAAAAAACGTGGTTTGCCCTTCTGGAAGATTGCTGATATTGCGGCACCGAGTATTTTACTTGGGCAGGCGATTGGTCGTTGGGGGAATTTCATGAATCAAGAAGTGTACGGGAATGAGGTTGCCCGTAGCGTTTTGGAGAACATGATGATTCCTGAGTTTATTATTAACAATATGTATATTGATGGCGTTTACTACCACCCGACGTTTTTTGTATGAGTCGTTATGGAATTTGCTAGGAGTGGCGATTCTTCTTTACTTGAGGCGTGTAAATCTTCGCCGTGGGGAAATGTTCTTGGCTTATGCTATTTGGTATTCTATTGGGCGACTCTACATTGAAGGGATCCGAACAGATTATTTGGAGATTTTCGGTGTAATCAAAACGGCGCAACTTGTATCGGTCATCACGATTATTGCAGGTATTGTTTTGATTGTTTATCGACGAAAACAAGGCTTGGCAGACAAACGCTATTTGGATGATGAACCTCTGCCAACTGCTGCCGGCGGGAAAGCCGGGAAAAAGTCAGGCAAGAAAAAGAAGAAGAAAAAATAAGCGGGGATAGGCTTGATCTAATTATAGGAAAATGGCGTCACAGGTTTCTTACCTTGACGTCATCTTTTTTTTGCAGAATAATGGCTAGTAGGTATGTTTTTAAATGAAGGTTGCAGGATTGGAATTAGGCTTTATAAAGTCGGAAGTAATTATGCTTCGATTAATACTATGGTTTGTCATGAGTATGTATTTTCATGGCAAATTTAAAGATAGGAAAGAAGGGTACACCATGAGTTGGAAAACATTAAAGGAAGGGTTAAAGGTGGGGCTACTTACCACTTGGACCTTAGGAAAAATCATTTTTCCCATCACATTAATTGTTACTATATTAGGCTATACGCCGGTAATGGGCTGGTTGTCTGACCTCCTGTCCCCGTTAATGGGCTTTATCGGCTTGTCTGGGGAAGCAGCCATTCCCTTAGTGTTGGGGAACGTATTGAATTTGTACGCGGCCATCGGGGCCATCTTGACAATGGACTTGACGGTGAAGGAAGTATTTATTCTAGCTGTCATGCTATCCTTTTCCCATAATCTGTTTGTGGAATCTGCCGTTGCCAAACAGGTGGGGGTTAAGATCTGGATCATGCTTGTTGTTCGAATTGGGCTAGCGTTGTTTTCCGCTTGGATTATTCATCTTTTCTGGCAAGGGGGAGGCGAACGTGCCAAGTATGGGCTAGTCCCAAGCGGTGGTGACGAGCCTGTTTCTGGTTGGGGGGCGATCCTGTACCAAGGGGTAGAAAGTGCCGTCATTGGAATTTTTCAGTTAGCCCTCATCGTCATACCAATTATGATCTTCATTCAAATCGCCAAAGACCTTGGCTGGTTGAAGGTGTTCTCCAAATGGATGTCACCATTTACTCGCGCCCTTGGGGTGAAGGAGAATACATCAACAACCCTTGCGGCAGGTTTGTTTTTTGGCCTTGCCTATGGGGCAGGTGTCATGATTCAAGCAGTCAAGGAAGATGGTGTTTCTAAAAAAGATATTTATTTAGTAATGATCTTTTTAGTTGCCTGTCACGCAGTCATCGAGGATACATTATTGTTTGCACCATTAGGAATTCCGTTATGGCCGCTACTTCTCATCCGCTTAGTGGTGGCAATTCTATTGACCATCGCCGTTGCAATAATTTGGAAACGGGTTGAGAAGAATAAACAAGAAGAAAATGGCGAAGGGAAAGAAAAAAGATGGCCCAGTAAGTAGAGCGAGAGGAATAGTAGCGAGCTCCAACGAAGCTATTTTAAGAGAGACTTTTAGAAGGAGATGATAATTTTGACAGCAAAGAATTCTGCTGAAC
>JAJOJL010000076.1 GCA_021208645.1 Bacillus sp. (in: firmicutes)
GTTCCCGTATTTCTTCTTGAACACGAAAATGTTTGGCTTGATTAAATATGCGAAGGGTATGCTGAGTAGACTCTACGAAGTTAGTTGGTATGTGCTTTTTGTATATTCGATTGGAAAAATAGGCTTTGGTCGTCATTCTTCGCACACCTTTCCAACAATATTTCTTAAGATCATTATACCAAAACGAACGTCTGTTTGTCTCGTTATAACCCTTCTAATTCAAAACAAAAAAGAGGCGATTCATCTCCCACTAATTGCAAAAACCGCAATTTGAAGGAGTCTTCTCGCCTAAGTACGATAAACCAGGTCCAGTCCAATAATGCGCATGACGATTCCACCTTTCTATTTCTTCATCTGTATTTTACACCATACCTCCTTTCTATACGACAATCCCCCCTTCCTCCATACATTTGTAAGGAAAATCTAATTTTTACCAAGGAAGAGTATAAATCTTCCACAAAAAATGGAAAATAACGGAGAGAAATTTGTTGGGGGGAACTTTGAAATGGATAATGTTTTGCTGGCGAGAACGCTTTTTGGGTCATCCTTAGCGTTCCATATTATTTTTGCAACATTAGGTGTTGGACTTACCTTCATGATCTTGATTGCTGAAATAATACGGTTAGTAACGAAAGATGAAGATTACGGATTATTAGCAAAGCGATGGACAAAAGGTGTTGCTATACTGCTAGGAGTTGCGATTCCTTCTGGAACGATTGTAGGGGTGATGATCGCCTTACTTTTTCCTGGATTTATTGAGGTGGTTGGCCAAGTGATTGCTCTACCATTTGCCATGAGATTTTTGCTTTTTTTTGTGGAAGCACTATTTTTATCCATATACATCTACGCAGCCAGTCGCTTATCGGCAACCATGCGGATTATAAGTGTATTTTTTGTTGCGCTTGGAGCAACAGCTTCTGCCGTACTTATTACAAATGTCCAAGCATGGATGAATACGCCTACAGGATTTAATGTAGCAGAAAATGGCCAAATTGTGGATGTTCAGCCATGGCAGGCAGTTTTGAATCCAGCTTTTAGTTATACAGCCGTACATGTGGTGAGTAGTGCGTATATGACGACGGCATTTGTAGTCGTTTCTGTGGCTGCTTATCGACTGCTAAAATCCAATTTAACGGCAAGAGAAGTTAGTTATTACAAAAAAGGATTAATGATTGCCCTAGTACTTGGGGCTGCTACTGCTATATGGACGGGCTCCACAGGTCATAAAGCTGCCGTTGGATTACATAATTATGTGCCTGTGAAACTAGCTGCCGCGGAAGGTCTGTTCGAAACACAGTCCAATGCCCCTTTAGCCATACTTGGTACACCAGACCCAGATGCGAATCGGGTCGTAGGTGGTTTGGAGCTTCCAGGCCTCCTTAGTTGGTTAGCTACAGGTTCTACAGATGGTGTGGTAATTGGACTAAATGAATTCCCTAGAGAGGATTGGCCACCTTTGTTTGTTCACGCGTTATTTAATGTGATGGTCGGAATCGGCACTCTCCTTATAGGATTATCTGTCGGCGCCCTTGGATATTGGTTCATAAAAAGAAAGAAGGTTCCTTTACCTTCCTGGTTGTTAATTGCCTTAGTTCCTAGTGGGGCTTTTGCTTTGATAGGAATGGAAACAGGCTGGATTTTTGCCTGTATTGGCAGACAGCCCTGGACGATCATGAATTTCCAGCGAACCGCCGATGCTGCAACCGCCTCCGGTAACCTTGGATTTATTTTCGTGTTGTTCATTTCACTATATCTGTTATTGCTAGTCCTAACGGCACTTGTCATGCGTTATTATTTTCAACGAAACACACTTGCAAAAGAGTTTAACGTGACACCATCCATGTAAGAGGGGGAGTTTTCTTTGAATGAAGCTTATATAGCGATTTCAATTATATGGTTATTTCTATTTCTATATGCTATCGGAGGAGCCATTGACTTCGGTGCAGGATTTTGGGCAATGTACTATTATGAAAGAAAGGATACAACGGCCGCAAACTTTGCCAACTTATACTTGTCTCCTTCATGGGAAGTAACGAATGTATTTTTAGTATTATTTGTAGTTGCATTGGCCGGCTTTTTTCCTGGGGCCGCCTTTGCCCTTGGCTCGTTAATGATTGTGCCAGTTAGCTTAGTACTGCTGCTGTTGGCGATTCGAAGTGCATTCATGGTCTATTCCTACACGGTACAGAGCTACACCAAACTTTTACGGTATACTTCGGGGATTACTGGCGTATTAATTCCTGCTTTAATGCTCACGATTTTACCGATAATCATTGGTGGATTTATTGAAGTCGTGGAAGGAAGGCATTATATTTTATTTAACAAAGTTCTGACAAGCCCAACCGTATATGCACACATTGGTTTTGGACTAGCTAGTCAACTTTTTCTTTCTTCGCTTTTTTTAAGTGATTACGCAAGGGAAGCAAATTCCAAGGAAACATATGAAGAATACCGGAAAAATGCAATCATTTTTGGGCCAATCATGCTTAGTTTTGCTGTTGCGGCGACGTTAACGTTAATTCCAGAAGCAGTGTGGATGGTTGAAAATATGGCGAGAGAATGGGAGCTGTTTGCTTTAAGTATGTTCGCTTTTTCTATAGGGTATAGTGCATTATGGTGGCCATCGAAAAAGGTAAGGATTGGTCAACCGCGGGTTGCCGTTATATTAATTGTAGTTCAGTATGCATTAGCTAGCTTTGCCTACGGTTGGGCACATATGCCTTACATTGTCTATCCAGAACTCACCATCTACGATGGGTTGACGAATTTAGCCATGTTCCAATCGTTATTATGGGGTTACATTATTATGATGATCATCTTAATTCCCCTGTTCATCTGGTTTTGGCGGTTATTCCTTAAAGATAAACGATACCTTACAAGTGAAAAATAAGGGTCAAAAGATGACATTGTTCGAAGGGATAGATCGGTAAGTAAGAGCTCTAAATAAAATAATACACTAGCCATTTAAGCTGGAGGGAGTGATGAGTTTAGTTGAAATTTACTGTCAGCCTTAGGGATGATAGGACTACTCACTTCCCTCTTCTTATTAATCTTAGATAGTCCTTAGTTTTAATTATTTTGATATCGTTTCTCTCTCCAAATTCACATAGGTCATCGTACACTTTTTTAGGGTTATTATCTATAATTCTAATATCCATCCCTTTTTTTACGTTAATTACTGCTGCTCTCTTAAACCAACCAACTTCTTTGAACTTTATTAAGTTAATTTCTTCAGGCATAATTCGCTTTTTTACGATAGATTTCTTGAAAAGAACTATTTCGTAACCTAATTGGTCAGAATCGATGGTAATTTTAATATGAATACAATTAAAGAACAGCCTTACTGATATTGCTGCAAGTAAAAACAAAAATGCCAACATGAATTTGATTCCATCATTGTTTAATACGGTAATATTCCATAAAACTAGTAATATGATCATACAACTATTTATTAATCTATGGGGCCAAAGCTCATAGACAAGTTCCTCGGATTTCTCCATAATATCCATCTTCTATTTCCCCCTATTCAGCAATCGCTACTGTTATCTGTCCTTCAATTCTAACTCTTTTATCCTTCTTTCTTTCTAGTTCTTCAACTTTGTTTTGGAGACAAGAATAGTTATTAGCATAAATTCAGGACTCATTGTATTCATCTACTTTCAGTATTTAAATAAAGCGAATACATCTCCACCCGCTGCCATTCCCAGATGAAGTAATGATTAATTATTATCTTCCCTTGTTTTGATTAAAAAGAAGGCAGTAATTGCAGATGTAATGGGAATAACAAGGGCAACACCAATACCAGCGCATAAAATCATAATCATCTCTGCACTAAATACCTTTGAATTTACAATATCGCCAACGGAATATCCTAAGTCTTTAAACCAGATCAGTAATGCCAAGTAACCTCCAAAGAAGGCAAAAAATAAGGTGTTGGCGCTTGTTCCTAAAATATCTTTACCGATACTTATTCCTGATAAGAACAGAGTTTTACGAGTAATGTAAGGATTATGGTTAAAAATCTCTCTCATAGGAGAAGAAATGGAAATGGCAATATCAATAATGGCACCGATTGTGCTCATAATGATAACGGAAACAGCAATTTTCACAAAATCAATGCCAATATATAAGGAAAATGTGCTAATCTCTTCTATTTCTTCTTCACCAAATCCTTGAATCATCGCTCTTTCCGATACAATTATGATAAAGACAATTAAGAGGCTAATAGTAATAATGGTGGACAGAAATGCTGTCATTGTTTTTGTATTCACTTCGTTTACGTAAAACAAATTAATACAACTAATGACTACACAGGCTATTATGGTTAATAAAATCGGATCAAACATTGGGTTAACCATAAATAGTACGGTAACAAAAACGACAGCAAAGTTTAGGAATAAGGCAATAAACGATCTGGTCCCCTTCTCCCCTCCGACTGCACGCATTAATATGAATAAAATGATGGCTAGTAGTACTAATGCATTCATGTTCTTGCCCTCTTTAAGTTAACGAAGTAAATAGCAGTATACAGCCCAATTGGTATGGTGATGACAATGCCAATTCCACCGGCTAAAGCTCGTGCTAATTCCATGGAAAGATTGATGGATAGGGTATAACCGAGCATGGAATAATTTTTTAAATACAATATCAGCATGGGGATGGAACCACTTATATAGACAAAAAACAAAATATTTGTCATAGTCCCCATTATGTCTTTTCCAATCTCCATCCCTGAGTTCTTCAATGCTTTTACGGAAATGCGATGATTCTTCTCATATAAACCAAAGATGGATGAGGACATGGTAATGGCTACATCCATTACCGCTCCTAAAGATCCCACTAATATTCCTGCCAGAAAAACCAATTGTGGTGGACGAGTTAAAAATTGCATCGCTTCATAGCGTATCCCATTTTCTGAAGTCACCCATAGGACAAGAAAAGTAATAAATAAGGACAGAAATGTTGCCACGATGGTGGCGATAACTGCAGAATATGTTTTCTCATTAAAACCATTCACCAGCAGTAATGAGATTACCGTAAACAAAATAGCGGCGATACTGCAAACAACTAATAAGCCAAACTGAGCCGTATTTAAGTAAATATCTAACGCGAAGGATAACAGAATGGCATTAACCCCTAAACTTATAATGGCAAACAACCCTTGTTTTTGAGCAATAATCAATAAAGTAATAATAAAAAGCCAGGCTATCAACACCACATATTTATCACGTTTCACGTCTGTAATGGTTCCAGTTAATTGCCCATTATTTTCTGTAGTTGCATGTAAGGATACGAACACTTCATTACCGACCTGATATTTTTGATCATAAGCCCCTGAAAAGGAATATTCATTTGTTAACTGGATAATCTGTCCCTTTTTCTCCCCATTTTTCAGCACCGCTTTTAATTCTTGGAAGAATAACTGGTCTTCATTGCCATGCATATCCACAATTTCAGTTGTCTCTACGAGATTTGTTTCTACAACTTGGGCAATTGTACGTTCATATAAAAAGTAATTGTTATTAACAAAGAGGATGGAAGCTATAAAACAAATAGCTGTAATTGCAACGAAAATGTATTGTTTAGTTGTTATTTTTCTGGCTAAGTTTATAATATCATTCAAAAAAAGCCCTCCAGCTAGCATGGAAATTTTGCTTAAACTAATATTAACATATTAATCCAATGGAAGATGCTTGTTATTTACAATAGACTTAAAGGGAAATCAAAACGACGTTTTAGTATTTATTTTGAATAGACTCACAGGCTCCCTGTTTTGTAAAAAAAAAACGACTAACAATAGGAAAACTTGTTAGTCGTCGATTATACTTTAGTGTTGTTTTTCACCTTGATCCATAAGTGTAATATCGTTCTATAAGCTAATTTAATCTCAATACTCTCTTTCTTGCCAGTCAAGCTCCATGTTTTCTATGACGTTAATTAGTTTATTTTCTTCCAAAATGACAAAGGTACGGCCGGCCATTCGCATATCGTATTCAGAAAAAGTGAGGTGATATCTGCCTTGGTCTGTAATGATATCCATAATATACGTAATACCAGGGGAGTTCCTCACGGAAACAAGTTCCATGGCAGCAGGTGTTTCAAGGAGATTGTTAATCATCGTCTCGTCAGTAACGTTGAACATTCTCCTTATATATCCTTCCTCGTCATTATACGTAGTCCTTTCCAGTTTAATCTCAACCACTTGTTCCCCTTCATCGATTAGTTTTTCAATTGCATCGCCATATGTCGTATGAATCCATTGGAAATAGAAAAGCAAACCTAATGCGGAAATAGCCATGATTGATAAAGAAACAAGATGTTTTTTCCCTTCAAGAAACTTCCACTCCAGTAATGAACGAGGTCCAAAATAAATGATTGGTAAAAAGATAATAAGCCATTTTTCTAGGTGAAAATTATTACTGGTATAAGCAATGACAGTTAAAACGATGAGAACTACCGTACCTATTCGCCTCTCCCATTTCACTAATGGTACAAACTTAGAATTAGAGTAATCTTCAAATTCCCATAAATCGTCGTATTCCCCTTTTGCTTTCAACCTTCCTAACAAATGATCCGCTGTCATTATTATGATAAATAAAAATAAAATGCCTAAAGTCATAGCTTCCTCCTTTTAAATTGGTTGCTGTAAAGGAAAACAATTGTTCTCTAGCAGACGTTACTGGTTACTTTCACCTAGGACCTTACCTACCAGTCCTGCCATTCTATATTTTCATCTTCAAGTAATGAATTAATGGTACGTAGATGTTTTGGCGCACTCATGATTTCATAGTCATTAATATAATTCGAATCCACATCTAACATTAATTAATTAGTAAGAATATCCTCGCCCCGCTCATTGGTAGTGAGGATTTGAATCATATAATCTCGAAAAGTGTACCTCTCCGATGTATCCTTCTTTAAACTTAATCCGGAAAAATCGGCTAATATGTTGTTGATCAGTTCTTCGTCATTGATTGTTGTTTGTTTTTCTGTGGTCGGTCTGTCGCCTGACAAATCATTAACTAAAATTTTAATGCTCCTAACAACCGTAGATTCGTTCAATTGATCCTCAACTAGCTCTTCAAAAGTGGTATGCTGTTCTATTTGGTTTACTGTATATTCACCATTATTATAAGAACGGAATGATTCAGCGATTTTAATGATTTCTTCCTTTGGCAATTTCTCTCTGCCTTCTGATCTTATAAACAAATCGACAATAACTCCATTTTGTTCCCAAATTAGTTCTTGTATTGTAAAGTCTGAACTTGAGTCTGGATCTGCAAGTCTTACAATGTATTTTCCTACAAGCCCGTCACCAAATTGGATTTCCTCGTCATAATGCTCTATCGTTTCCATGGGCATTTGATTAGGAAGGGAAATTGATACAGACATAAATCTGTCAGCCAAGAACCTTTCCTTAGGACCCTCCACATAGTATATTATCGCTGGTGTAAAGAAATCGGGATCATCCCCTTGAATTTGGTTAATTTGACTATCGACGATTTCGATGTCTCCTAAGTAGGTCTCGTCATACTCCACACCAATAATTTCGAACGGTGCATAGGTAGGAAGAAGGATATCACGCTTGAATTTGTCTAGCTCCTCTATTTGGTTAATCTCGTCTTCTGCTAAGAATGCCAGCTGACTAGGTCCTGGTTGAAATTCATGTTCAATTAAAAAGTAGCCAACTATCAGAATTAGTAGTGCCGCTGCGATAGACAATGGATATGCGAAAATCCTAGTCCTTTGTTCGCGGTTTATCTGTTGTGCCATATTATTTTGTAGTTTTTCATATGTCTTTTGTCTTTTATTATCATTTCGAGAAAAGGAGGCGAACCGTTTCAATTGATGGTCTAATTCCGTATGATCTTCATATTGTTTCATGAGAATATCCCTCCTTCACCATTTGTTTCTTCAGCGCATTTAGTCCCCTATGTAAATTTGTTTTTACTTTACTTTCCTTCCAATTAAGGACCAGCGCCGTTTCCTCAATAGATAGCTCTTGGATTTTGCGAAAATAGATCACTAATCGGTATTTTTCTTTGAGCTTATTGAGAGCACGATACAATTCTTGTTCTGCCTCCGACATTTCCAATACATCTTGTGGCAGTGGATCCTTTGATGATAATGACGATGATAAGGGTGCTGCTAGTTTTCTCCTTAAAATAGTTTTTCGTTGATGATCCATGGAAACATTACGGGCAATACTGTATAGCCATGTTTTTTCACTGGACCTTCCTTCAAAGGTTTTCAACGCACTAAATGCACGAAGAAACGTGTCGTGGGTTAAATCCTCTGCCTTTTCGCTATCACCAATTAAAAATATTATGAAACTATAAATGCTGTCGCTGTATTTGTGATATAAGGCATTAATTTGTTCTGCTGTTTGTTCTTGGTCCAACCTCCATCACCTCCAAATTTCCTTCTGCACCCCTCTTAGTCGTATGAGGTTCTTAAAAGTTTCAATTTATTTAATTTTGTTGATATATTTTTGAGTTTTATTGAAAAACTGAAGAATAATTCGACAAAAACTATTACTAGCATAACATTTTTTGTTTTTTCTGACAGAAAAAGCATTTCCCGTTGTTAGAGAAATGCTTTTAAGGTCTATAGAAACATACCGACGGACGCTTCCGTTTCTTCGTAAAATTCAAAGCCCAATTGTTTATATAATGCCATGGCCCGTTCGTTGGCACTCCATACTTCGATCCTTACATCTTCAATCTCTATGTCTTGGAAATATCTCAATCCACGGGTAACGAGGTTTCTGGCAATTCCTTTGTTCCTCCAGTCGTCCAAAACAAATAAATCTTCCACCCAGCCAATTGGCCCATCAGATGTTTCTTCCACAAGCAGCATTATATTCCCTATGATCTCAGCGTCATGTAAGGCAGCTATTGACATCCACCCACGTTTTTTTTTAAGTTCTTTAATACTTTCGTGGGAATAGCTGTTCCGAAAAATGGTTTTGTGCTTTTCAATTAGGTTCGAAATTTCTTCATCTGTCTCCAGAGACAGGCTTTTGTAGATTATTCCAGGTGATTCTTTTATTTTGAGATGCTGGTCATTTAGTTCCTTTCTAATAATATACATTCCTTCATCATGGATAAAGCCAGGTTTGCTAGAATAATAGTCCAGATTTTCTTCGTCATTGGCAAAACAGCAATGATACACTCGAACAATCTTCTCTTGATGTTTTTTCTTAATCTCTTTGGCCCTGTTCATTAAAGTATGAAACAGCTGATCTTTAATTAGATGTATATTCTTGTCTGTTTCTATTTCTATGGTGATGAAAATATCTAGCCTAGGCTCCACGTATATATCTGATGGAGCAGCAGGAAAGACCCATCCTGTTCCAAGTTTATCACCGGTCTCGTTCCAAGCATGAAAAATAGATTCCTTCTCCCCTTGTTTTACAGTTATCTTCATTTGAATTCCCCCCTCAAATTAACAACAAAATGTATATCGATTCTCCCGCTTTTGATTAATTCATATAACTTTTCCCCTGTAAAAACGGCTGACAGTATTTTTTCACCAAGACTGGAATAGCACCAAGGATCCCTTCATGCTCGTCCGCGTCTTTAGATAAAAATGCAAAGTTACTTATGACCGCCCAAAGGAAAAAGACTTCTACTTTCTCCATTTGGTCTCTAGGTAGCGAGCGAATCTCAAAATAGTAGCTTATCAGCTTTTTTCGATTTTCTGGAACTAAATGCAAGAGAGATTGAGCCAGGTCATAAAGGTAGAAGCCATAGCCGCATGAAGAAAAATCAAGAATAGCAGGGCTCTCCACATGAAATACATAATTACTTTCATGTATATCTCCATGAATGACTCCCCAGGTTTGTCTAGTTTTCTCCATATCCCTTACAACCATTGCAATTTTATGTAAGGTTTTCTCCAGCACTTCTTTATGGGAAGCTATTAGACTATCTTTAGGCAAATTGTTCGTTAGTTCTTGAAAGGTACGGTTTAAATCTTCTTCATTATAAGCGTCTCTCTGAAATCCTTCTGGTGCTGTCCAATCCGTTGCGTGTTCGTGAAGAATGACTAAGACTTGAGCCAATTTTTGCAATTGGTCTTCCGTCGGTTGCTCTGATAACAACTCCCCCTCTACCCGTGTTTGGAGTGTCCAATGGGATAATGATTCAGTCGAGGTGTCAACTACTGTAGTTACAAGCTCTCCCCGCTTGTTTTTCACAGGGGACTGCAGTCGGAGTTTTGTATCCTTATTTAATGCTTCTATCCAACGGAGTTCAGATTCAATAAAAGAAATGTTCGTTTGGTTGTGACGCTTCCATAAATACTTGTTACCTCCAGCTACGATTTGAAAGCTCAAATTATCACTTTTTCCCAAATAGAGAATACTATCAATCGGTCTTAATACGTAATTGTCTTGAAGAATTTGCGCTGCATCTACCTTATTGATAGACAAAATTTTTCCTCCTCTGTTAGGTTTTCTACGTTTACTATACAGAAACTATGTTAAAAAAGAGTTGATTGTAGCGTAAGGCATGACACGCCTGCGGGAAAAAAGGTTAGTGGAGACACCACAGGCGAAGCCGAGGAGGCTCCACAACCTCCCGCGGAAAGGGAGTGCCTGAAGCCGAAATCAACCACAAATTTTAGTTTCTATCCATCGTGGTGGCTGTAAAGCCATGGATGTTTTATAAAAAGTGATGCTGAGTACGTTGCTAAGTCAATATGATTTTATGTATTTCAGCATTGTAATTTATTGACCCTTACTGTCTTACTTTTCTACGTACTTTGTAAATATAAATGCTGAGTAGTAGCGAGGCAATGACGGAGAAAATAGTAAAAGGATTTGCCCACCATGGCCCGATATATATGACGCCCATCGTTACTTCATTTTGCAAATAAGTGACATCTTCGTATGCGTCCACAATGTCTGGTACATATAGAACAGTCATTATATACCCAATTAACCATGTGGAAAGGAAGAATAGGACATTTAAGGATAGGAAAATGATCGTATATATGGATAGAAAACTGATAACTTTTGACTTTAGCATGGTTTACACCTCAGTTTGCTTGTTTTGTATAAATTGGTCGATGGTTAATAGACTTTTGTGAAAATAATAAGGATGTTCGAAAGTGTTAACGAAGAACCTTCACCATCGTATAATAACTGCTTCCAGGAGGATAATCTTTAATTTCTCCTACAACCTGATAACCCCTTTTCTCGTAAAAACTTCGTGCCTGAAACTCAAACGTTGTTAATAAAGCTTTCTTTGCTCCTTTTTGTTTAGCAATGGCCTCCAGTTGGTCGAGCAATTTAGTACCTAAGCCTTTAACACGCAGATCTTCACTCAACCAATATTCATTTAATTCCACCCAATCCCAATAAACTTGGGCTGAAATGCCACCAGTCCATTGTTTATTTGTGTCAGTTACAAAAATTTGAATTGGTTGAACCGCTCCATTTTTCCTTACTTCTTTATGAAAATGTGAATGCTTGTTGTTGAATTCTTTTATTTTTGTAGATAAGAAGTTAGTAAATTCCTCGTTAGATTGTAGGGAGACTTCTAATGATAATTCATGGCTCCACCTTCAGTAATTATTATAATTTAGATTAGTTAGTTTTTTCTTATATTGATATGCTTGAGTGATTTTAAATAAATTGAATACTCACGTACACCATTCGTTTAAGAGTAAAGAAATTATGTCCCTTAAATACCATATAATAACCACATTACAATCATATAAAACAGCAATGGAACTAAAAATACGGAAGCAAATATTCCAAAACATTTAAGTAAGAATTTCATGTTTTTCCTCCAGGATGTTATTTTCCAAGACGACCGGAAAGTTCTAGCCTAGATCCGTTATCACTGTATTCTCCTTCCTTCGTTGTGTCTGTAAAGCCATGGTGGTTATGAACAGACTCTTAAAAACTAAGACTATAAATTGTCATTATATTTTCTTCAACATATTTTGAATTTTTGAGTCTACATTTGAAACTTCTTTGTACCAGCGGGTTTCATTTTCATCAATACCTGCAGCTACTTCGGCTAAAACCTCATTAATAAGTGAAACCCTAGCAGTAAGGAAGTCTTTCTTTCTGTTATAATCCCCATCCTCTTTCGACAATTCACCGGCTTGGATGCGTACATGATTAATAAGATCCCCCAATAAGGTAAAATGGATATTATTGGTTCTTTGTAATTCAGTATAAATCACTTCGATATTTTTCTGCCAAGTTACATAGGCCACTTCATTGCCATTCTCCAACTCTTCCAACACGTAATGTAACTCCCTTTCATTAACTTGATTAATTCCGCTTAACACTGCGGTTTGATAGCGAGATCCGAGTAATCCTTCTAATCGTTTAATTTGTAGAAACTGATAAATGTTAAAACCAATGGATAATATTAATATTAATCCAGTGACTATGTAAATTGATCTTTTCTTATTCATGGATATCCTCTTTTCTGTCGTTGAAATGTCACAAATTACAACTGATTATCTATTAATCTGGAACGATTTTTCCCATTACTAACTGTACGGCAATGATGGTCAATATAAGGTCAGTATAAGGCATATCTGTTTTTAACCAGCTTCCAATGATGTAAAAAAAAGCAAAAGAAACAAAGAGTAATGTAGCTAAGTAATTTTTGATGGTCAAATTAGTCATCCTTTCCTGTTATTAACAAACATACCTTTAAAATTCGACAGAAAAATACGATTACCTTTATTGGTAATCGTAAAAAAATATTTTTATCCAACTAAAAAGATTGGTTAGTCATGTACTATATTCTCAATGATGTATTTCAGGGAAACTAGCTTCTATGGAAAATGGTTTATTACAACCTTCTATTAATCCGCTGCCTTGATATTTAAGCCAATTCGGATGTTGGAATTTAATATAAATAACTCTTCTACTTCTACACTATATCCTTTTCCGCTTATGGTGATTGTTAAGTTCTCAATCGTTTTTGTCAAGATGTCGGAAGAATCTATAATGGTTTCAACTTTTTTACCTAATACGGAATCTAACGCCCCTTCTATTTCTGTACGTAAATTATGTAACGTCAGTTCACTAATCGCTACATCCTTTTCATTAATGAAATAGATTTCCAGTTCCCTAACGGTAATTTCTTCTTGCAAATTCTTAGCCTTCTCCCGATTCTCCTCTTCTAACTGTTCAATTCGCTTCTCTTGCTTTCCAACTGTTGCTTCAAGTTCCCGGTTATCCATCAAAACCTTTTCATATACATGGCCAAAATGGTATAGAAAAAATACCCAGCCAAATATCAGTCCGAGTATAAATCCTGCAAATAATCGTTGCCAGCTTTTTTCTTTATATAACGGTGGAATTCTCATTATAATTCACCAGTATTTTTTGTGGGTTTAATATTAATTCTTTGAAGTATTATCATTGGTACGTCGCCTCCATAACAAGTCCATTAGTACATACTATGGAGGAAAATTTGGAGATATGCGCTGTTTGTTATTTAACATAAACTAATAGAAAAATAGTACTTTTATCCAGTGAAAATATATGTAACAAAAAAGCCTAGGAGATCTGTTGAAGAATCCTCTAGGCTTTTATCGTTGCCTCAGCTGTACTCTGTTTTCTATTGCGAAGGACATGCAGTATTTGTTGCGGAATCTTAGACTATTTTAATTTAAGTTATATTCTATTCTTACTAATTCACATATTTTCCGTAATCAGGAATAGCAATACGTTCAAAGTCTCTTGCAAGCATTCGCAAGTTATCCGTCAATTCTTCCCCAGTCATTGGCAATCCATGCCCAGTAATTGCAACGGACGGCTGCAACTCTTCTAATTTTTTTACAGAATCCCAGGCAGCATGCCAATCAGTCGTTAAATACCTTGGTGGACCACTAATTTCTTGCGCTTGTGTTAAAACTTTATAAAGGTATTCTTGCTTTACTGTTACAAACGCGTCACCTACAATTAAAGCACGATCTTCATCTCTGAAAAATGAAACATGTCCAGGTGTATGTCCAGGAGTATGTATCCATCTAAAGCCTGGCATATGGGGAATACTCCCATCTTTAGGGAGAGGTGTCACATTGTTCCCTAGATTGATTGGCTCATTTGGAAACATTGGCGACATTTTTGCTACCATTCCTCCTTCTACAGTCGGATCTGGTTCTGGATAGCTATTTTGTCCCGTTAGAAAAGGAATTTCCTTTGAATGTGCATAGACGGGTATGTTCCAATGGTTTATTAACTCAATAATAGACCCAACATGATCAAAGTGTCCGTGGGTTAAAACGATCGCTTTTGGCCGGCTATTTGTTCCGAATCGTTCTTCTGTAACAGATATTATTTCATTGGCAGAGTCTGTCATTCCAGCATCCACTAAAACAAATTGGTCTGTTTTGTTTGGATCACCTACAAGAGCAATATTTACAATTTGAATTGTATGTTGGTATAAATCAGGTAAAACATTCAACCCTACGCCACTACTAACAGAAGTTGCTGGAATTAACTTATAGTCACTCCCATAGCTCATATTTTTTTCCATAGTTATCCTTCTTTCCTGAAATATTTAACAACTATAGTTTTCCTGTTTTTATAAGTCATACAACATGAAAAAACTGGCTATTGATAGCCAGTTAAGTATAATTATTTATCAAAAGCTTAATATAATCTTTTAATCAAGACGCTTTCGGCGCATCCATTGAGTTGCTGCCCATTTGTCACCAGAAATGACAGGAGCACCACCGTGTAAGGTTAATTCGTTAAGTGTTTCGTTATTATAAAAATATTCAAAGTACACCCCCATACCCTTCTGCGGAGAAACGGACAGGTTCAACTTCGGAAAATAAGTTTCTCCTCCCTGCTCCACATCGCTTAAATACATGACGAGTGTGCTAATGCGAGGATTCGTCGTTTGTTGACTGGCAGAATTAAAATAATCAAAATGAGCTTTATATTCCTGCCCTACTTTGTAATTTAAGATTTGGATTCCGTCACCATGCTCTACTGGAATATTCATAATCTCAGAAACTCTTTTTTCTATTCTTGCAACGAGGTCATTCTCCCTTTCTTGAAAAAACATACTGCTACTCGTACGAAGTTCATTGACTTCTCGACTATTTCCAACCTTTGACCGGAGAAGTCGACCTTTCGATAACCGAATCAGTTCATCACATTCTTCATGACTCAGTACGTTTCCTAAAATGACAATCAGGGGCTCTTCCACCTTGGCAATGATATGAATCTCTCTGTCGGAAGTTCTAATTTTATTGCCAAGATGATTGAAAATCGTCTGTTCTTTCGTTGGAAGCTCGTTAAATTCCATTGCCATTTTCATCGACCCCTTTTAATAGATTTAATTTTCAGAAATTAAGATTTAATCTTTGTTTAACATTTATTGGTAGAGTTAATTTTATTTTATTTTACATAGAGCAGTACTAATTGGCTAGTATTTTTTTGTTACTCCCCCTTGTTTTTGATGAAAAGACAATATTCAAGTATTGTTTGTTGAAACTCATAAAAGATTTTTTCTAAAAAATTCCATGACACATGATAAATAGATGTTATTTTAAAATTCTATGGTATAATGGTCTCGATTAGAGAAAGGAGGTAAAAATGGAACAAGCAAAATCACCCCGCCCACCATCGTTAAAAGAAATTCAACACGCCCTTTTCATTGTCAATCGACACGCTAAAACAGCCCTTGATTCCCGAGAATTGTACGATTTAAAAAAGCGAGCATTAAAAAAGCTTCTCCGTGAACGAATGGCAGAGAAAGTTGGCTTAGAATTCAGTAAAGATCCAAGATACGGTCTGCAAAGCTCTGTTGTACTTGTTAAGGTTGGAACGGCTACCAGTGAATCTACGTTTTATTTCCATATGCTTGCAGAAAAGGAAGATTTCAAGTTAAAGCATCGAGGAAAGATAAATGAGGAAATCCGTAATCCTCGTGTTAGCATGCCCTTTGAAACGGCAAAACGTATCCTGTACCGTTATTTAGGAGAAAGTGGTCCTGTTAAACAGAAAAAGCAAATGTCAGAAAAAGAAAAAAGATTAAAAAGTGTTTTTGTATCTTCATATCTAGATGGAAGAAAGTATTAGTCTTTTGAGCTGTGGAAAATTCAGCATCATAGTTTTTCCTCGTCGGGAAGATATTGGAGTATCTCCTTTTTCATCTATGATTTACATTTCCTCATGAATCTCAAACCACTTAGATGAGCCCACTATTTTAAATATTTTATAAGAGTCCCTCATCTCGTTTAGATGGGGACTTCTCTTTTCTGTAGAAAAATTATATTTTGAAAATCATTCCATTTTTATTGATAAAACGTTATAATTTAAATTACATTTTAATGAAGGAGTGATTTCTAATGGCAAAATCAAAGGCTCAGAAACAACGTGCCCATGCATTACGGAATGCAAAACGTGATGTGACTACATCGCGAGCAAATGATATTCCGTTTAGTACCCATGTTAGAAAAACGAAATCGAAACAGGAAAAGTTAATAAAGCAAGTAACTAAGCACAAAAAACGTCACCTTCACGACTTGGGAAGCCAATCGGGACGGGACGTTTTTTATTGTGCATAAATCCTTATTAAATTAAACTTTCGACTGCCCCTTTTTTTCCATTACTCCCCCATACAACTTTATTAATAATAGTAAAAATGAATTTAATTGCAAATACTAAGTCTGCTTTTTATAGTTTATATGATGTTAGGATGAAGTGTATTGAAACTTATCATGATCAGCCTGAGTATTTTCCTTCCTATAGTGATGTTTTACACCCAGAAAAAGCTGCTTATAGCACACCGTTTATTTACTATTGTTGCTATTGCTTCAGCTCTCTTATTTGGAAATATTACAGCTTTATCGATCTATGAAGTCCTTGGGGACAACACAGTGTTTATGACAACGATTCACGGAATCCTATTAAATCCTTTATTTCTTATAAGTGGAGGTTACTTAGGTATTTATGGCATTTACTTACTGTGTTTAACGTTACTAAAACCATTGCTATGAGAGCATATCATTGTAATAACCAACTTAAGAAAGGAGTACCATTAATGTGGAGCAAAAACAAGCGAAATAAGTACCCTTACCTTGCTCTCCTTGTTATCCACACTAGCCTACTTATATACACATTCATTAAAGGTAAAAAACGAAAAGGAATTTTAGCCTTACTCCTTACTGATATGGGGTTTGCCTTTTTATTTGACTACCTTGTGGTTTCTTTTTTTTCGTGGATATATTTATCAGCCAAAAATATTAAAAAATAAGCATTTAGATAATGTATTAGGAGCAACGTTATCTCAGGCTCTCTATGTTCCATTTACCGCCGTCTTCATAACTGTTTTTCAATTGAGTTGGAAGGCAAAACTTTTGTTTTCCATATATTTTAGCCTTGTAGAAAATTTGTTCTTAAAGCTAAAGCTTTTTTCACAAAAGATGGTGGAAAACATGGTTCACCTTCGTTTTAATTCCGTTTTATTTTTACATAAGTGATTGGAGATGGCATTTACTTAAGAACGGCAGTAAATTTATGAAGAGATTATGTTACTTTAATATGATTCATTTAACTTGGATTAATGGTATTTATCTTTTAGAAATACTTAGTAAAGTTAGGTTTGGATTTGGAAAGGTGTATCAGTGGCAGGAACAGATAAGTTTTGTACCAATTTATGTGATAGTTCTTTCAACTGGTACTACCTTGGCTACCCTCAAAAATAACTGGAAACGAAAGGTTCTCGTTTTTATGAGTGTTGTTGGTTTGGACCAACTGTTGATCAAATTTGGTGTTCTAAAGGTTAAGTCCATACTTCCCATTACTATTGTCCATAGTATAAGTATTATGATGACGAGTATTTTTGACAAGCTATTAGACCCCCGAAATTTTAGACAGGGGGATGAAGACACCCCATTGGAAAAGGTGTAACTTCCATCTACAAATCGTATTTATAACATTACTCAGTAAGCAGTCCCCTCCAAATTGCTAGCGCAATTTATAGGGGACTGAACTGCTTCTTTATATTACTCATGATTGGGTTTTCTTCATTTGAACATCTTTTACCCTACTCCCTTGGAAGGAGAATCCTATCTCCCCTTCCCTTTCAAAAAACTGAACTTGAAAAGTAAAAGGAGCATTTGTAACAAAAGTATTTCCTTTATAATGGTAGAGAATTTCTTCTCCGTGCCTGTGATGGGCAAGATAAAGTAACCCTTCCTTGTTAATTATTTTATACTGTGTATCTATCTCGTTACTTTCATAAGTTCCTAGCCAGTCATTACCTTGTTTTGCAGCGTACGGGCTCAGCTTTTCATCTCAACAAGTTTTCCATTCCACTTCATTATAATATTTTTGCCAAGATAAAGTTCGATTCCAAGGGAGTTAATTCGGTAGTGATTTCCGTTAATATGCTTTAGTGGTGCAGTCCCATATGGATGCTTAAAGTGAAGAACTCCATCTACTACCATTAAATCTAGCCGCATAAACGGAGTTTCCGTCACAGGGAAATACACCCCTTCTACCGATGTAAGGTCCAACTCACCTTTGTATGGATCAAGTTCATATTCTGTTTCCTTGGTCTTTTCCTCTGGTACTTCACCAAATACCGCATTAGCAACTGCGAAGGCAGTATCCTTCATAAGCATATTTTGTGTGTTGGAGAAAAGGACAATGTCCACATCCTCGTCTGGGAAACGGATCATGGCACTACGGAATCCTGCGTCGGCACCGCCATGCTCAAAGTAGTTCCGACCTCGGTGCTCTCCAACAAACAAGCCACCAGCATAGTTGTTTCTCGTTCCATCTAATAGGGGACGTGTTTCCCACATGATTTGAAGTGTTTCTTCTGAACATAGGACCGGAGTTTTATAGTTATCCATCCATTTAAGGAAATCTCTCACCGTTGTATTTAAGGATGTGGCCCCATAAGAACCGTAATTGAGAACACTGGCCACATATTTACCTGTACCCGTATCATAGTAGGAATCTGCTCGGTAAGGAATTACCTCCCAGTAACTGTCTTTAAAGCATGTTTGTGTCATTCCAAGTGGTTTGAAAATACGTTCTTGTGTAAACTGGTTAAATGTTTTTCCAGTAAGCCGCTCAACGATCTCAGCCAGTAAAGTAAAGTTTGAATTACTATAAAGAAACTGGGATTGGGGCGAAAAATTAAGTTGCTGTTGCTTTTCGATGATGGAAAGGGCATCCCTTTGCGTAATAGTATCAACGATTCGAACACCACTTAGCCCTAACAGTTCCCATTGATCGCGGATGCCGCTTACATTGTTCATTAATTGACGTATCGTAACAGCTTCATTAAATTGAATAAGTTCCGGAACGTATTCCTGCACATCATCATCGATGTTCAATTTGCCATCTTCTTGTAAAAGTAAAATGCTCATTACGGTCACTTGTTTGGATACAGAAGCAACATGGAAAACGGTGTTATCTGTAATGGGCACTTGCTGTTCTAAGTTGGCATAGCCAAAGTTTTTCTGGTATAGAATTTTCCCTTGCTTTCTAACAGTAACCTGACCTCCTGGACAGATGTCTTTTTGTCATTCTAAAAAAATCTTGTCTATTTTTTGTTCTAAAATACTCAAATCCAAGCACCTCCTATTGTATTAATTTCGACAAGCGAAGGAAATGTCCTTTATTAAGTAATTAAAAGATTTTGCCCCACCATGTTGAACAAAATTTTGACGTGAGCATTATTATCCTATGGGGTTTGTGATTATAATAAGAACGACATTATTGATTCATACTTTTAGTAGCTATATATATAAACACTTTTGCTCTTCTTCCCTTCAAAACAAATATCCTTTTTGAAAAGGAGATTATTTATGAAAAATTTGCTAATGTTACGAATATAGATGAAATAAGTGTTGTTTCAAAAGTGTTCGAAGTAAATACTTATCAATGGTAAATTTGATAGAAAATGGACACATGGAAGTTTTCGAAAACAAAGAAGACTTTATTGATAAATATGGGGAGATAGATGCATATGAAGAAATAGATTGGTGTGAGTCAAATAAAGGGAAAATCCTTACGAAGCAGTACAGTAAGGTATTTTTTATTTGTTTCGTTAATCGATATATAATATATATATGTAGAAAAAACGCATGAGGCCCTTCTTCATTGTGAAGTGCCTCATGTGTTTTTCATTAAATAGCTTGATCAAACTTTTTTAATCAGTCAAGAAAATCTACAATCCCTTGTACTCAAACCAGTCAAATTGAGCTTTGTTTGTACTAGAGTTGCCATTAGAAGTGGCGTACAAACCTATTACTGCACCAATAAAACCACCTGCAACGTCGGTGCTTAAAATTCTACCATCCACGTTTTCCAAAACAGGCAAGTAATCGCCTTCTGTGACACCATAATAAAAACTATAATCTTGTCCATACGCTTCTACTTTTAAGTATAGAGGCATTGAGTTCACTGATAATTCATGCAATACCTCTTCCTTACCATCAGTACATTTCACAAGGCGAATGACGTTTTCCCCGTTGGAGTTAGTATAAACAAACTGGAAGTTGAATTTGTGATTTTGCTGAAGGACAATCCCTGCTGCTTCCCTATCTTTTGTTGGTGAAAAGTCCATCAATGTAGAAGCGGAAAAATTAATATGCTGCTGTCTTCTGCCAACGAAACTTGGAATTCCTAACTCGGTGATTTTTTCTGGACGAGCAGGAAGGGTTAAGTAGCCAGGACGTTCTGTAAGGCTATAAAACGCTTCCTTTGGAGTACGGATCACATTCCAAGTTAAATCGAGCTTCTCTCTATTAAAATGATCACAGGCTGGTTGGATGAATGGCTTTGTTTCAGGAAGATTTGGTCTTGGATAGCTCATCTCCAGTTTTCCTGTACCAGGACTCATAATAGGCCAGCCGTCCTCCCATATAACCGGTAACAGAAACGTCTCTCTCCCAAGGTTACGGTAATAACCACCGTAAATACGAGAGGCAAGTCCTACTGCCCACCACTCCCCGTTTTGCGTTTCCACTAGATCACAATGTCCAACATTAACAAGGGGGAAATCTCTACCAAAATGGCGGTGCGTCAGGATTGGGTTGCCTGGATTCCCCACATATGGGCCAGTAAGCGTTTCACTGCGTGCCACCGAAACAGCATGGTGATGACCTGTTCCAGCTTCAGAAATCATTAAATAATAATTCCCGTCCACCTTGTAAATATGTGGACCTTCTGGCCAAATCACATCACGCAACGCTCCGCGCCACAAGCCAATCGACTCTCCGACGAGCTTCATTGTTTTTAGATCAAGCTCTTGTAGCCACACTTCCCAATTGCCGCTGTATTTTTCTCCTTCAGGGGCTGGTCTTGTACCGTGGTAATAGACTTTTCCGTCATCATCAAAAAACAAGGAAGGGTCAATTCCAGGTGCGTCCAAGTAATAAGGGTCTGACCATGGACCAGCAGGATCTGTTGCGGTTACAAGGAAATTACCACCATCTTCCACATTAGTTGTGATCATGTAAAATACGCCATCATTATGGCGAATGGTCGGGGCGAAAATCCCACGAGATTGCTCTTGACCTTCAAGGGGCAGCTGGGAAGGCCTGTCCAACACATGACCAATTTGCTTCCAATTCACTAGATCTTTACTGTGAAAAATCGGTACCCCAGGAAAATAGGCGAATGATGATGTTACAAGGTAATAGTCCTCTCCTACTCTGCAGATGGATGGATCAGGATAAAAACCAGGCAGGATCGGATTTTCAAATGTTTTCATTATGTAAGTCACCTCTAATGGTATTTTGTACTCATTTTAGCAAATTTCAAAAGAAAACGAAATTTGTCGAAGTGAGTACAAAGTTTACTATATCATAATGTAACAAACGGCAAAAGACGGTTTCAATGGTCGTATATTGAACTCCGAAACCGTCTTCCGCCATTATTCATCAGTTAATTGGGTTTATTTCTAACGTTTCGCCTTCTAATAGATAGTCAAAATATATTTTTCGGTATGTCAACCGCTCCATTTCTTCCCAGTTTTCAACACTGAAATAATACTCTTCCGATGCTACTTCGATAAATTCTAGGAGTTTTTCAGCCAGATGATACACCGCTAAATCGACACTCCCTGAAAGTTCTGTATCCACTACAGGTTGCACGCTATCATTCATTATTCCTAATGCTATCTTGCTCGAATCAGGCGACCAATGCATAGACATGTAAGCTAATATTGCATAAATAGTAAATGATTCTGTAGAAACGATTAAGCCTTCATGGATCGCTGACGTACCTGCTGAGACGAAAACATACTGGCTGTTTGGCGACCAGTAAAAGTCTGTGATACGGTAGCCTGTTACGTCTTCGATTACTCTTGGTTCCCTCTCCCCTACTAGCCAAATGTACATTTGCGATTCGATCGTGTTTTCATCAGAATGAGGGTAAGCAAAGGCAACTTTCCCTTCGTCTGGTGCCCACTCGGCCATCTCGATACTGTTCGTTGCTAAAAAACTTGCGATAGACTGCTGATCTAGATTTTCTATTTCAAAAATCATCGTTTTTTCAATATCATCATTTGTTTCCTGATCGTTTTCCGTTTCAGGAAGTGGATAGATTTGCACGTCCTCCCTCGTGTTATCTG
The DNA here is from genome assembly GCA_021208645.1 of Bacillus sp. (in: firmicutes). Lineage (GTDB taxonomy): Bacteria > Bacillota > Bacilli > Bacillales > Salisediminibacteriaceae > Evansella. The sequence goes on from JAJOJL010000076.1 coordinate 22,593, forward strand.
AATACACTCGGAAGTTATAAATGTTGCCATCAGTTTTATTCTGATAGATGCTAGAGAAAGTCCTGACTTTACCATTCTCCCCCCAGGTGATAAACAACTGCATTTTGATGTCCCCTTGCATTAGCCCTTCCATATCTACAAAGTCATCTACCGCGGTATTTTGATACCCCTCTGCTGTTTCCACGTCATATCGCCAAACACGTGAATCATCCATTGCTGCTACTACCTCTTGATAATTGGTACCCAGCAATGTTGTTACTTCCTCTTCTGTCATGCCAAGCTCAAGTTCCTCTTTAATAACGGCTAACATCTCATTGGCTGTTAATTGGGGAGAGCTTTCCATAAACCATGTAAGTATTGTGGGAATGGCTAATAGGGAAAAAAGAATCACTGCTGCTGATAGAGAGAGATAATATTTAGTTGTTGAACGGTTAATACGTTGAGGCGGTCTATTCACTATTTTTCGGTTCACTTCTGTTTGAATCGCTGATTTCTCCTCCTTCGAAAGGTCAAACTTTTTATTCATAGATTGAAAAACATTATCAAGCTCGTTTTCTTCATTCCAGCGACTCATAGTGAAATCCTCCCTTCTCTAACTGTTTCTTTAATGCAATCATCCCTCTCCATAACGTCGTTTTCACCTTTCCTTCACTGCATCCAAGGATTAAAGCCGTTTCCTTAATGGAAAAATCCTTTATTTTGCGTAGAATAATTACTTCACGTTGGGAGCGCTTTAATTTCGCAATGGCTAAATACAACTCCCGTTCCTGTTCATTTAACGTTGCCATTTGCTCAGGTGTTAAATCCGGTGACGGAATAGAGCTAACACTATCTAAAAAGTAGCTTACAGGATTTTTTTTTGCGTAAAAAAGTCAATGGTGATATTTCTAGCGATACTATAAAGCCACCCCTTATCATTTCCGCGTCAAAGGACTCAATATGATTGTAGGCACGAATAAAAGTTTCCTGCATTAAATCTTTTGCCTGTTCTTGGTCATGAAGCATATAAAGAATAAATTTGTAAATTCCATTACTGTATAAATGATACCAGTCGTTTATTTGTTGCTGTTTTTGTTCAGGATCCAACCGACTCACCTCTTTCTCCGCTCCCTCTCTACTTAACCTAACGGATCTGAGGGAGAAAAGTCACAATTTTTATGAAAAAAATCTGGTTTTTCATATTTTTGACATATTTAGATTAGCAAGCTAAGATAGAAAATTTCGTGGCAAGTGTCACCAAAAGGTCTTTTTGCCGGGGGTGATAGGTGAATTTTTTGGTTCCTTTGTCAGTTTGGAGAATCAGTTTAGATTTCTAGAGTTTTGTTCTTAGTTAGCAGTTTGTGGCTTATGATTTTTAAAACAAAATCCGCCATGCCTCTTTAATGAAGGTTCGACGGATTTATTTATGTGATTGGCAAAATACTCTATTATTTAAATTAAAATTAGACTACACATTCACAATCATGCAGTAAAACAATCAATCCTCTAGCAATAAGTACGATACTTAATATGATAATTCCCAATAGAGAACTGTATTTTGTCAAAAGAATTGCTGCATCAGAAAGTTGTGGTTCATCCTCATACATCCATCGTCTCCCCCAAAGTATGCTTTCTTCAGGAAACAGGTAACCGTATATAAATGCCCAATACATTGGAATTGAAAAAATTATCAGTAGTAGTAGTCCGACCAAGAGAAAATCCTCCATCTCATATCTGATGTAATTTGTACGAATAGTGTTATTTGATTTGTAGGAAGTACCCTTTTTCATTTTATTTTAGTTGGAGGCTAGCATTGCTAATTGATTTAAAGTAACATTTTTATTTAGAAAAAGGGAACCAGGGCATTTGTTCCTCATCAGTCAACTCTACATACAAGGGACTTAAGACTATTATGAAAGCACCATAAGAAACAGCCATAACAATACCCCAGGCAAACGGAATATTTAAACTTATACTAATAGGGATTAAAAAGTAGACTGGCAGTGTATACCAAAAGATTCGTTTTCGCGTTTTTATCGTAAGGTATTGATTACTCCCACAAATCGGGCATTCTAATGCAGTATCTAATGTAAATCCAGAATTCACCGTTTGCCACCATGTCCATGTTTGTTTACAGGTTTGACATATGCTCCTTTTTGCCATGGTTCCCCTCCCATATTGTTAAGTAAACTGAACACATCCTTATTTTTGTGTATCCTTTCCTCTATTAGGCTTCAAGACTATTAATACAAAACTTTTAAAAAGGGGAAAGAATTAACTCGAAACTAAGTTTTTTTTTAAAACTATCACATCTAATGAGGTTCCATCTACCTCCAAAGACTTCATTTTACTTACCTGAAAAGCCTAATCCAACCTCCATAAAACTAAGATATAATGGTAGTAGTCGTAATAGAAGTACCTTACTTCTAATATAATGCATTTAGGCTTAAGTGACATTAAAAAAATGATGAAAAGAGGTATCCACACCCTTTTCATCATCGATTTTTCTAGGAGAGGAATAAATTCAATTAATGCATCCCTTTCCATTCACCTTGATTTTTTGATGACTTCATCTTTTTAGCCTTTTCTTTGTGGGCACGGTTTGCCGCCGCACTTCCACTTATTTCTTTCCCAAACTCAGAATCCTGTTTACTGGACTCAAAACCTTGCTTATTTTTTTGATCCGCATCTGTTTTTCCACTTCGTTTTGCCATATGTATCACTCCTTCCCCCATAGTATGAGACGAGAAGTTTCTTATTATTCAATTTACATCAAGCTATAGCAACCACTTTCGACAAATTCCGGGTGGTGCCTGTTACGTGTCGGGTAATTATAGAAATTTTTCCATAGAAATTGTACAATACTTGCATAGTAGTTCATTTATTTTCAAAGAAGTCTGTAAAGTATTGTTAAAGGAGATAAAATTTATGATAAATAAAGCTGATATATTAGAACGTCTAGCTACTTTAATGGGAAAAGAACTTACGGATGAAAGTCTTCATGAAGCCTTATTTTGTGAAGAAAAGCATAAAAAAATTCTCCGCCGGTTCCACACGGGAACCCATACATATGTAACATATAAAATTATAACAAAAATAGATGCTTTACCTTACGCAAGGATTACAATTCCAGGAAACCCCCACCCTTTTACGGTTAGCCTAAAAGAGAAAGACGGCGTCTACATTATTCATTCACAACCTAAAATCAGTTACTCGTATTACAATTAAAATGCCCGACAGGCTAATCTTAGTCGGGTTATTTATATTACCTCTTGGTGTATTAACTTTTCTGGACAATTGTCTACTAGCGTCCCGTAGAATGATTAAATAGTATATCAAAGCAATGTATTGACTAGTGGGTTGGTCTGTTCTTCGTTAAAATGTGTCAATTTCGAGAAAATTGTTAATTGATTTTGCTTTGATTGATTGTAATTTGATATAGTTGTATGTAAGAATATTCTGTAATTTTTTAATTGAAGAATGGGGGGATGGATGTGTTCAGATGGATTAGCAAGATTTTCAAGAGATCTCAAAAAGAGAATTCTGTTGGCCAAGTTCCAATAAGAGACCAGGCATATGAAATTCACCGGAACAAAGGCTGCTACTGTTTGTTTTCCTAAAATTAAGGGTGATCCAACAATGTTTGTTTGGGTCACCCTTAAGGAAGTTCGGTGTATACCTTTCATTTTAGGTACTGTTTGTTACGATTCTATCCCTCATTAACATTCTTGTACTCTCTACTCAACATAGACAAAACATATAGTGACTCAAATGCCTCTTCTTTTTTTTAGACATTCTCTCAACGTTCCTTCGACCACGAAACCTTCCTTTTTATACAAGTGAAAGGCACGATCATTCGTTGTTTTTACATCAAGCCATAACCGGTGGGCACCTACTGTTTCAAATGCCCATTTTTTGACCTGTTTTAATACTTCTGTCCCGTAACCTTTTTCTTTTTTCTGCGATCGTTATCCTTAATAGTTCGATAGTTCTATGTGGGCTTTCGATTCCGGCAATAATGATATAGCCAATCTGTTTACTTGTATACAGCTCCTCAATGATAAGATGGACGATATCTTTGTTTTCAATTGCTTCCTTATGTTTTTCATCTGACCATGGAATGATAAATGCAGCGTTATCCTCATCTTGTTCTAACTCACAAACAAATTTCAAATCTCGCATTTCTGTTTTACGAAACTTTAATCGGTTTGTTTCTCCAATCATGGTTATTCCCCCCCATCGTAGCTTCCCTGAACAAGGCTAACTGGTCTTAATTTGTACCCGTTTCTTTTGAAGTTGCTTCCTTCTCTTAGCTAATTCTTTGCCGTCTACTTCCCATTTCTCTATTTTCACTATTAATTCCTCTAGCTCAAGTAGATAATTATATATTTCTAGTGAAAAGACACCATCCATTCCCTCTAGCCAGTAATACTCATTAAATTCCCAGAAGACACTATACAGATCTTCTATTAAATCCTTCTTCCTAGGTGCTCCGAATAACCAATACTTATATAAGTCGTCTTCGTAGCTTTTCATCCATTCAATTTACTCAAATCTAACGGCGTCATAATCATCAATATACGGGTGGTCCATATCGTTCGGCGAATTCTCAAACTTTTCATAACAATCATCTGAGCAAAATACCACCCCCTCATTATTTACCCTCCGCTCGAGCCTCGGCTTTTTCCTACATACTTTACATCGTTTCACCATCACTAATACCTCCTCATAAAGATTATCTATACCTTCCTTCCCCCTAACATACATACGGCAATTTATTTCTGCTACGGTACCCATTCGACAAGTGACAGGCACCGCCCGAGATTTGTCGAACAACGACGGAGATGTTTTTGTGCTATAATGCTATTAAAGTTTTATCAGATTGCTAGATTACGAGAGTTGGAGTGGTATCTCATAATGAAAAAGAAAATTGTTATTATTTCAGCTACAATTGCAATATTACTTACTATTGCCTACGGTGCCGTAGGGAATTATTTTTATAACTTTGCCCTAAATGCCAATGACGAGAAGGAATTTCTCGTTGATAATCCCCATTTAGCCGAAAGTGAAGCCGTTTTAGCGGAAGTAGCAGAGGAAGCAAATCTAGCCGACAGTCTTTTTAAGGAAAATCATGAGCCTGCATCCATTTTTCTTACTTCTTCTGATGAAAATAGATTTAATTTACACGCCTATATGTATGTTAATGAAGCAACTTCAGACAAATGGGTTATTGCTGCTCACGGCTATACGAGCGGAGCAGACCATATGACTAGATGGGTACGTAATTTTTTCGAAGAAGGTTATCATGTCCTTGCCCTGATCTCCGTGGACATGGTCAAAGCGATGGCCATTACATTGGGATGGGCTGGCATGATCGAGAGGACATCCTCCTTTGGGTTAATGAGATTGTAAAAATTAATCCAGATGCGGAAATTATGCTGTTTGGTATTTCCATGGGGGCTGCCACCGTTATGATGGCTTCTGGTGAAGAGCTTCCTCCAAATGTGAAGGTCATCGTAGCAGACTGTGGCTATACTTCCGTGAGCGATCTGTTCATTTATCAGCTGGATGACTTATTCGGTCTTCCTGAATTTCCAGTTATTCAAGCAGCCAACACTGTTACAAAGTATCGTGCTGGCTATGACTTATACGAAGCATCTGCTGTAAAACAAGTAGCTAAAAGTACCACTCCAATTCTTTTTATTCATGGTGATGAAGACACCTTTGTTCCTTTTGAGATGGTGTACGAATTATATGATGCTACTAATGTGGAAAAAGACAAACTTATTATTCCTGGTGCAGGACACGGGGATGCAGAAAAAGTGGATCCAGAATTGTATTGGAGTACTATTTGGGAGTTTGTTGGTAATTATATTCATTGATAACTTGGAAAACGCACGATAATACACTTAACTATCGGGTATGTCCTTTGAGATGTATAAAAGTAAAACGTGAATAAACACACACTTACCTTATGGCGTTACACTACAAGAAAACGAATATCCGTTGGATTCTATAAAAAGGCACGAAGACAACTTCATGCTTTTTTATTTTCTTGTTACTTACCTCAATTAATATAAGTGTCTTTTTTCATTAAATTCTTTAGGACCAATCGCAATAATATAATCATTTTTACATCAATTTAGTTTATATAAAAGTTAACATAAAATATATTATGTTAACTATAATCAGGGAACAATAAAATAACAGTTTCAACTTACTATATAAATAATCTTATTAAAGTCTCCTGGATCAAATAAAGCGTAAATTCATCTGCTTCGAATCGTTATCATTATTCTTGTTTTCATCAACTATGGTAAAATAAGTTTTCGAGCAGCTTTTGCAATTAATTTCCCTTCTTTCTTTTAGGGCAAAATTTATTATGTTAGACAAAGAATTAATGAGGAGGTTTTCACCTTTGACTAATCATGAAAAGTTTATTGTTGGTGCTCACGCCATTATAGTGAATACAGAAGGCAAGGTGCTACTTTTAAAACGTACCTATGGGGATTTTGGATGGAGCTTACCAGGCGGCGGTGTAGAACGTGGAGAAACGATTCATCAAGCGCTCATAAGGGAATGCCAGGAAGAACTGGGAGTGGACGTACAGAATGTCCTCATGACTGGCTTTTATTATCATAGTCATCTCAATGCACAAGTTGCCATCTTCCGTTGCTCCCTTCCTGAAGGAGCAGAAATTCAACTCAGTCACGAGCATTCTGATTATAGATGGACTCCTTTATCCCAATTAAATGAGGTGCAACGAATTCGAGCTGTTGATGCTATGCAATATAGCGGCGAAGTCATAAGTAGAGCTTTCTAAAAAGAGGGACAGACGATTTGAAGTCTGCCCCTTTTCTTTTCACCATTATAATTCTCTCTAATAAAACCTTTCACTCCATTAAAGTAAGGAGTTACTACAGCATATGTCTTCCCTACCGAGATAATCCCCTAACAATTTGTTGCAATCCTTCATTAATAGGTGTTGGTGGACGGCCGAGCAATTTCTTTAAATCGTTGCTTACCACTTCCAATGTTCCTTCTCGAATCTCCTTTTGGATTCCTACTAGGAAAGGGAGTAGAAAATCTGGAACTCCGGCCTCTTTCATTGCTTCCACATAAGCCTCATCATCCACTTGCTGTAATGGGACTTGCCTTCCTAGTACGGTACCGAGGATGGCAACGAATTCACCTTGTGTCAATAATTTACCTGACAGTTCGTACACCTTATTTTCATGACCGCTACCTGACAGTACCGCCGCTGCTGCCTCTGCATAATCTTGTTGTAACGCCCAGCCTACCTTACCTTCTCCTGCCGAAGTTACCCATGCCTCACCTGCCATGGCACCATGGATACTCGGAATTTCATTCTCCAAATACCAATTGTTTCGTAAAAAACAATAGGCAATTCTTGTATCTATGATAGCTTTTTCTGTTGCCTGATGAACCGGAGCAAGGCTGTTGGTGGATTCCATTGCGTTTGCAATACTCGTATAAGCAATGAATGAAACACCTGCTTGTGCTGCTGCCGTAACGGCGTTCGTATGCTGTCGGATTCTTGTTTCATTGTCCCCGTCAGTAGAGATAATCAACAACCTCTCTACACCTGTGAATGCAGATTTTAACGTCTTAGGATGATCGAAATCCCCGTGTCTTACTTCTATTCCACGCTTGCGAAAGTCTTCAGCTTTGTCTGGGTTTCGAACACTGACAGCCAGTTTACTAGCTGGGACTTTTTTTACCAACGATTCTACTACCTTTGAACCTAATTTACCAGTCGCACCTGTGATCAATAGTTTCAATACAGTTCTCCCTCTCATCGTTTCTTAATTATGTAATATTTTATCTGTTTCCTGACCCATTTAGCAAATTATTTAGGATAACGAAAAATAGATGTAATAATTTGTCAACTATTGCTTATCCTATAGTCTGATTAATCATAAAACGAGAATGAAAGAAAAGTGGGGTTACGATGCAAAACAAAACTAACACTTCCCAATCAGGTTCAGGATTAACTTCAGTAGAAATGGCAAGCCTATGGAACGGCTACTTAATCGATCGAGACAAATTAGTTTAGGGAATTGACCTTTCTTTTTACGGAAAATGACGGGGACTTCTGTATGAAATATGTTAAAATAATATAATACGAAACAATTGGAGAGTGAACCCTTCCTCTCCGTTTTTTAATGCCATCATAATGAATTTCCAATAAATACACTCAGGAGTGGAAAAACAAATGAATAAAAAAGACATTGCACATTTCCGTAATCAATTTAAACCGAATAACGAAAAACTAAAAATCAGCGATTTGTACACCGTCTATGTGATGAAAGATTCCAGTGAAATCTACCATCATCAAAGTCAGCCTTTTCAAATGCTGGAGATGGAGCAACAGGAACTCTTCTTCCATAACTTTAAAAAAAATTCTTGGTGGTCAGTTGGATCAGAAGTTATTTGAACTCAAGTTTCGTCGTGATGCAGAAGATAACAGTCAGTTGATTCTCCATCAAGGTTTATTAAGCGAAGATGTGGAAGACTGGAAGGAACAAATGCTAAAAATGGTAGGGAAAATGCTGACGAACCGCCAATATGACAAAGATATAGTCATTACCTTTATTCGAGGTCAGTATTTTAAGCCGACGAAAAAGCCCAATGAAGAAGTGGAACAAAGTGCGTTGGATGCGTTATACACCCACCCCTTTACGCTATGTACCATAAATAGTACACAAGATCCGAAGAAGGAATTACTATTTGACTATTTAACAAAAGAATTCAAATACAATATTGTTGTCGATCCGATCATTAATTTAAACGCACCGATTGGCGGCTTTCTCTTCCCTTGTTTTACCAATAACCTTTCAGATGTTAACCATATTTTATATGCTGCCGGAAAAGCTAATGAGCCGGACTACCAGTTTATTGAAGAGGTATTGAACAGTGAAGAAGTCATGACAGCGATGGATGACAAAATTGTTTTTGAAGAAATCGTCAAAGACGTGACGGGAGATCAGCTTAATACAGGTACGCTTGCCAATGTATATGAAGAAATTCATCGGGTGATTGAGCAAAACGAAGAAGAAGAAGCACCGAAGCTAGATTATAAAGATGTGGAAAGGGTCCTAACGCAAAGTGGTGTAAAAGACATAAATGCGGACCAAGTAGAGGTTGCTTTTCAAAAAGTCATCAATGACGAAAAATATGAAATTAAAGCGAGCAATATTGTTCCTAAGTTCACCTCTAAATCGATAAAAATCGAAACGAAGGTGGCGAAAGTTTCTATTAGTCCACAAGATTTACGGTACGTGAAGCAAATCAACTTTGATGGGAAGCGTTACTTAATGATTGAGGTTGAAGAAGATACAGTAATTGATGGATTTACCATGATTCCAGAAGCGTTTGGTGGCGGAGACGTCTAAAGATTTCCCTAAATATAATAGTTAATTATCCCTGGTATAAGTACTTTCTATCCGGGGAGTTTTAATTTAATGCTTCTGTTTTAGGCTGGTGTTAATTATTATAAAAGTTGATTTGAGCGGATGGAGAAAATCAACAGTAAAACACCTATCAGAACCAATTATTGTATAATGTATTCGAGAAATGAAACAATTTCCCATATAGACAGGAGGAATGATTGTAACAATCCTCCCAAAATAAAAACTCCTAAAAAGCATCCAAATCCAAGGAGTAAAATAATTATCTCCCCTTTTCCACCTGTTCGATAAGTAATGGGAGCCTTTACCCTTTGTTTAGTGAATGGCAGAAGTAGTGGAACTCCACGTACAGAGAAAAAATCACCAACGATATGACAGGCATAACCTATGAAAAGTCCTAGGCTAAATGATGAAGGGTACAAGCTATATAGGAAATAGAGGCCAGCACATGCCAAAAGAGAATGTGTCAGCCCCCTATGCCCCATGATTTTTTTCAGAGGATATGCAATGAAAAACAGCTTCCTGCCAATAAATGATTTTGGTTCGTCTATATCCGGTAACAGGCTTCCAAGAGCAATCCCTACAGCTAAAAATACGGTGAAAGGTATGGATAGTATCTTTGCAAAAATGGCTCCGCCGGCCATGGAAGTAGCAACATGTGTTTTGTATCTCATCTTCCATCATTCCAAACATAAAAAATATACATTATGTTTATGTTTGGAAGTGATCATCAGTTCCATATTATCTACATGTACACTCTTTAAATAATGGAAGCATGATCAGTGCTTGCTTCTATAGTTACATTCATGTGCTAGGAAAAATCACGAATACACCTATTTGTTCCTTTTCATTTTGATTCCTAATAGAATAACGAGGATGCCTATTGGCAGCATGAGGATTCCACTAGCAACTGTTGCTGTATTTATTAACTCATTCCTGGCAATATAGCCAATGAAGGCGATGATGGATAATGCTCCTGATAACCATAATAATAAACCAATTAACCTTATTAAGCCTTTTTCAAAGATTAACTTATATCCTATTAAAAAAGCACTAATGGCAAAGAATGTATAGCCTAATTGATTGAATAAATATGCATACGAATCTGGGTTTAAGAAGAACCAGTTTTCTGATCTCTCTAAATTTCCGTTGGCAATGTGATTAAATAGTGTAGAATATTGTGAGACGTAAGAAATACTCACGGACAGAACATATAATGCCAAGGCAAATTCCCCTACTGAAATTAACGCTGGCTTATGTTTCTTCGCCTGCACTCCGTAAGCCAAAAGGAGCATAATGAAGGCCGTTGCAGGAGCAATTAAGGTGGCGAACATGAAATTCCACCTGTATACAGTTGAGTTATGGGCAATCAGTGCCAATTGTTCTTGAACATCTCCGCCCATCTCTGCTAAAACCATAAAAATCGGCCATAAAACTATAATCGTTGTAAAAATAATTCCTCCATAAATAAAACTACTGGGCTTTTTAAATAAGCTTAATTTGTTTTCCACGTAATTATCCCCCAACTTCTACTGTCTTTTCTAAGAATCCTAAAAGAACATGATGTTAGTATTATAATTTATAATAACTTGCAATTATTGGGTGATCTGTGGAGTTTTTGTTACAAAGCTTATGTTTGCATTGGGAAAGCAGCTTCAATGATCGTGGAAGTTAGAATACGACGGGGTAAATAATAAACCGACTTCGTAGTATATTCTGCTTAGGAAGTCGGTTTATTAAATGTATTAATAAAAGCTTTATAAGAAGCTCCACTTTTCAATAAAGTTTCTAATCATCAAACTATTAAAATAATAAATAAGTGCAGGAACAACTCCAAGAAGCATTAACTGAGAACTGATACTTCTAGGAAACTCCCTTGAACAAAAAGTACAGTAAGTAAAGTAACAATTCCTGCTAGACTATAAAATAGTATGGATATACCAAAAGTTCTCAATGTGGATTGAACCAGAATTTTTTCTAACAATACAAACTCTATCAAGTAGGAAAAGGCATTTCCCAGTACGGCATAGATAATGAATGCACCAACATAAATAGCCCAAAAGTATTCCAAACTACTATTTAATAGTAAAGCTACGAAAACTGCACTTAATATTGGATTAATTATTTTTTCTAAGTACATAACATCCCCTCTTCCCTTTCCAATCCCAAGTATTAATTATTTGACATTTGTCTTTTATTCTCTGGCGAATAATCTCCAATTTGCTATGAGTGATATACTAATAGAAATAACAAAGGAAGAAGTAATAACAACCATAAAGTTTTGAGACCCCAAATACGTAAATAGTAAAAGAAAAATAAATGGAATTCCAAACCATCTTGATGTAAATAAACTTCTCCAATCTTTATGGCAATCAGTTTTTTCTCGATACCTTTGAAAATATTAATGGAGAAAAAATGATAAATAGCAGTAACAACTGTAAATACGGTTCTAGCAAATCAAACTGCATGTGAATGGCAACGAATAAAATAAATAGGGCAATAAGAATGCTGGCATAGCCCCAAAATGCTTTTGTTTCCTTTTTAAGTTCAATTACGCCCGTAAGGAAAACGAGAAAGCCAAGGACGACATAAAAAAAGGGATAAACTCATGCCTTTCAGTGATTAGTATCGTCCCTCCACCTAGAGTAGTAATTATGGCGATTCTGATTTTTATAAGCATTGCAACCTCCAGTTAATAGTGAAAAACGTACAGCATATGTATAGGTTTTGAACCTCAACAGTATGGATGACCCTCCTTATCTTAACATATTTTAACAGTTGATTAACGTTTCAACTATTATTATGAAAGAAAATATAAACGTTTTTTAATGACAAAGTGGGTAGTAGACATGTCTCATAAAAATATTATCAAATAAATGAAACCTGGCAAAACACATACGTATCTAATTAATAGGCTGGCCGAAGGGGGAGATTGGATTTGAACGTAGAAAAAGAAGTGAAAAAAGCAATCAAAGGGAATCAGACAGCGTTTCAAAACTTGATTCTCTTCTATCAAGAAGTGATGTACCGAGTTGCAAAGACAATCCTTTCCCGAGATGTGGATTGTGCTGATGCCATCCAAGAAACGATTTTAAAGGCCTATGAAAAGATAGATACGTTAAGAGAACCGAAGTACTTCAAAACGTGGCTTATCCGTATCTTAATGAATCAATGCTACCAAATAATAAGGAGCAGGAAAAAGGTTGTTTCTATGGAGGAATGGGTGGAGCCTGCCTCAACGGAAGATGGTTTTATGAAAGTGGAAATAACAGAAATCCTTCAACAGCTCCCGTTGGAGCAGCGGGAATTATTACAGTTTTTTCATATTGAAGATATCTCCATTCATGATTTGGCGATTTTTTATGGAGTACCAGAAAATACAATAAAGACACGATTATCGAAGAGCTCGGGAAAAAGTTAAAGAAATTTTAACGAAGGGGGATGACGTACAATGGAAAAATGGGAAGACGAAATAAAAAAAGCATGCAAATCCAAATCCTCCAGATGAGATTACTAATCGAATTAACCAAACACTGCAAAAGCTTCCACCAAAAAGGCGCTCTCGTCGTAAACTTTATTTAACGACGGCTGCAGTAGCTTTCGCCTTTCTCATTACAGTCACTGTTTCTCTATTCTCCCCTGCCGTTGCTGATACCATGCGCTCTATTCCAATTATTGGGTCCGTTTTTGACTCGGTAGGAAATATTGGAGTTCAGCGGGGAAATGAGCAAGGGTTATCGACGTTGTTAGGTAAACAAGTTGAAGCGGAAGGCCATCTAATCACTTTTACAGAAAGCTTATACGACGGATCTGAGGTACATATCGGTTACCTTATTGAATCACTGGATCCAACAAACACGACTGCTCACTATCCATTTCCTTCTGATCTAATTTTGACTATTGACGGACGGCGTGCAGGGTATGGTTTGGGTGGTACTGGTCAGCTATTAGAAAACGGAAATTATGCTGGAACGATCAGTCTGAGATTCCGGGACGAAATCCCTGATAATTTCTTACTAGGAATTACCCCTAGAGAGGGACGGAGCTGGAAAGTTGAACTACCAGTGGAATTACAAGGGGTTCATGAAACCTTTCTTGTTAACGCAACGAGGGAGATTGAGGATATGACCATTCATTATGATACGATTACGTTCTATCCTACAGCCACAGAGATTGCTTTCAGGCAAATTACGGATATTCCAACGATCGAAGAAGATAGGTATATGATGCTAGCGTTTATGGCTGTTGATAACGAAGGACGTGTATTGCAACCTTTTGGTGGCGGAGGCGGCGGGTCTCCTCAAGGAGAAAAATTTGTTCAGTCATATAAATACAATTTTGAACCATTAGATAAAGTTCCTGAATCTATAACAATTAAACCTTATATAAGACATATGCAGACCGGTGCCCCTACCGTTGTTCGTGGAAAATGGCAAGGTCAAGATCTTCGTTTATCACAAGGGGAAATTGGTTCAATCACTATTTTGAGTGTTGATGAGGTGGATGGTGTTTATACAGTCATCTATGAGGTGGAAGGGGATAATTTGTATGAGCAATCAATCTCACTTTTGCTGGAGGATGCTTCTGGAACTAGTTACGACTATGACAATCTGCCACCAAGCCTTGTAGAAGGAACTATCAATCGTTATGAAGCAGTATTCTCTCCTGGGGAAAAACTAGATGATTTGTACTTTATTACATTTAAACAAGAAGCTCTAAGTTTTGTGAAGGGGTTAGAGGTCACAATAGACTTCAAGGAAATGGAGTAAAAATACGTGGGTATCCTGTTAGGTTCAGACATCTCTCCACAGGATACCCTTTCTTACAGTTAAAGTATAACTGCTACTGTTCATTTGCATCCCCCACTTAACATTCTTTATTAACTTCTAGCTTTTTCATTTCCAACTCTATCTTTTTCTCTTCTAGCTCTCTTTCCTCTCAGACTCTTATTTTATGGAATGAAGCGGATTTAATTAGTTATGTTCATTGCCGCACTATAGAGATGAGGACCCCCACAATGAATCCATAGAATTGAAGTAAACTACCTAAATCAGGATGTAGTGTATCCTCTATTTACTTCCTTCCATGACTTCCAACGTCCATAAGCCAAAGCCAAACAAGATAGAATAACTAGCTAATAAAAGCCAATAGCGAATTGTTGTTTTCAAGTTATTTTCCTCCAAAAAGAACCGTAGAAATAGGTTGATAGAAGCTTAAGTATTATTTGTGAGATTGAGATTCTATTTTTATTTTTTTTTCAAAACTAAAAGAAAAATGTGTTTTCCAGAACCGTAACATAAAAAAAGAGCTATTGTTAGGGAACCAGTACTTATGCTCTTCTAATGTTCCAGTTATTAGCTAATCTTAAGTAAAGTAATCTCAACAGCTTAAGGAGAAAATAGAAAACAAAAAAGTTAAAAATAAAACCTAGTATATGAATATCTACTAACCCTCTTTGTTCATAATAATTGAACCACTGTGCAGGGAAACCATAAAAAAGATTTCCATTTTCACTATACACCCCAATCACAGGCACGAACACAAACATGACTGCAAGGACATAACTGATAAAATAGAGATTTTTATGGAGTTTCATGTCTTTTCCAAATATATAGACGCCACTTACTCCAACTGCGAGGGCAAGCAGGACGGCAGGCAGTATAAAACTAAGCTCCCCTATGTTATAAGGACGATTATTAAAATTAGATAATATTAGTAAGACACCAATAATGTATACTACTTCTAAAATACGTTTTTTCAACCTCTTCCCCTTCTTTCTTTCTTAGATTTATTACGATGGTGTAAAATACTAGTTCCTCTTTGTTATGAAATCAGAGCTATGACGCTGATCTTATACTTTCACTTCGAACGGGAAGCTTCAACTAATTCCTTTATCGCTTTAATCAGCTTTTTTGACGGTGGCTGGCTTGCTCAGACATCCTTTCTTGAATACTACTTACACCAATCAAACCTAGACAAGAGAAAACGACAGGTGTTAGAAAGCCGTAAAAATAGCCAGTCATCATACTGCCTGATGCCGTGTGCGCATCTAAGATAAATCCGAATATGGCTGGCAAAAGGACTGCACTGAGAAATCCGCCTGTATTGGCAAACCCGGAAACAAGACCTGCCTCTTCCATAGGAAAAGTTTGCCGAACGACTGCAAATGTTAACGCGCTTGCCCCAAAACCGTAGCCAATAATAAAGAACATGATATATAACATATAAAATGGTGGATGAGCATTAAAGAAAAGAAAACTAGACCAAGTAAGTAAAACGATCAAGTGGACAGTAACGTAGGGACGTTTAATGGAGCCAAGTCTGCTGGAAATCAAACTTGTCAAAGGTGCACCAATTAATGCACCAATAAGTCCGAGCATGGCCAGTTGACTAGCTGCACCCATTGTCATATCGTACACATTCATCCCATAAGGGACGGCCCACGAACTAATAAAACCTAAATAGCCCCCTACTACACCAAAGTGGCAAAAAAATAACGCCCACGCTTGCCGATTTGTTACAATTCTTCTAAGTAAAACCAACACTCCCGTTTTTTCTACGGGTTTCTGTTCTACAACAGGGCGAGGATTTTCCTTAAAGAACTGTTTTGATTTTTTTATGAGTAAAAAATATAGGAGAATCGAACATAAACTCAACGCCAGGCCCAAAGAAAAGAAGGCTCCTCTCCAACCGACGAAATCAATCCATAAAGACAAGGGAAAGGTTGCCATTAGGAATCCTAGACTACCTGTCATTCCCGCCACACCGATTAGGCGAACAAACTCTTGTTTATTAAACCACTGCCCTAAAATGAGTACCAAACAAACCCAGATTGTGGCATCTCCTGTTCCTGTCAGTATTCTAGCAAAGAATAAGACAAATTCATGGGTGCCGAGACTATAGATGATTGTTCCGATGCCTGTAAGAACTGCACCTGAAATAAGGAAAAAGTAAGGTCCATAGCGATCGACCAATATCCCCATTGGGACCTGCAACGCTGTGTAAATAAAAAATTGAATACTTGCTAACAGCCCAACGGTAGCTGCCGTTATACTAAAATCCCTCATCAATTGCTCTGTTATTAATCCTGGTGCCGTACGCTGGCTGGCCATTAATAAATACGTGAATAATACAGAAACAAAGATTATCCATCTAAACTTACTGTTTTGTTTTTCCAATCGCTTCCACTCCGGTAAGTTTTTACTTTATGTATATGAAACACCCAAAAAAGTAGAAACCCCCATGTTGAGAAACTCCTCTTCGACAAGTGTCAGGCACCGCCCGAGTTTTGTCGAATTGGGTTGGTTAGCGCATGTACCAGATAAAGATGAGAATAACGGCTATGACGAACCATAAGGCAACAGAGACAATCTTTCTTATCTTTGGATTTCTAATGATAGTTAATAGAATGAATTCAGTTACTACACCTAGTATGAGAATAATCACCATCAACAGCCAATCATTCACATTCATTTCCTCCTCGACTGAATTTAATTGTTCTAGTTCCTTGAATTTTTATTCTTTATACAATGAAATTCACTAGTTTCCTTATTAGTCAATCTATTAGCAGTCCACATCTACTTAATAAATGTTACAGTTTATATTTCAACAATTTTTTCCAAATACCTGTAAATAATTATTTAATTATTATTATTCATATAAACCTATACTACCGCCTCCCAACAAAACCAGAATGCTCCCGCTACCTCAAGGTATCTATATGAAGTGGCGTGAGCATCCATATCCATTACATCCCTAAATAAATCTGTGCGTTATCAAAATACATCAACAGCTTTTCGTCTTCTTGAAGAACCTTTTCTGGCAGCCGTTCGCCTACTTTAACGATCGTTTCAAAGTCCTTGTCGCTCCATGCTTTCTTGAACCCAGTACGGATCGCTTCTGTTCGGAACTGCTTCAACCGCTTTTTATTCCCAGCCATTTCCTCTTTATAGCTTTCAAACTCCCGAAGTAAGGCTTTTTCTCGGAGTTTTTCCAAATCAGCCTGCTTGTTCGGATCTGGGACATACCAACGATTCTTCCCTCTTTCCTTCACATCTGGGTGGTCCTTATCTAACCCGCGAACCTCCCTGTTATAACTCTTGTTTAAATAGCTCATAACTTGATCCGGGACCGCATCCTTGCCATCATACAACAAGAAATTTTGCTCCAATAAATCATCTAGCTCCGGCAAGATTTCATGCTTGGCAATATGTTGGATTTCCTTCATAAAAGCAGGATGAAGCTCTTGACGAGATTGGGGCTTTTTCATGAGCTGCTGCTTCAGCCATTGTATCGCACTATTTTCATCGGTAACGAACAAGCTCATTTGGGCAAAATCCTTCACCAGCATTTTCTTTCTTTCGTATTCCAAAACTTGATCCTTCAGGAACACCATGCCGTCCTGGATGGAATACATCTTCGTCAATCTTTCCTGGAATTCACCTGAAGAGTATGGAATGCTTTTACCTAACTTTAAAAAGTAAGCAAGCATCCGGTCATACAAGATCCGCGGGTCCCGTTCAGAAATATACTGACCCTCACCAAGTCTACCGATGAATGTAGGTAAATACTGCAGGTGACTAGTGATGAAATCCCACACTAACACATCATCAGCACCTGACGGATTAACAAGCTCCTCCGCTGGCTTATACGCAGAGATAACCAAATCCTGTTTAACACTTGTCGTATTAGTCATGGCCTTTATCCCGCCGTGCTTTTTATCTAAAAACGACACATTAGCAATGACAAATCCTGCTTCCTGAATGGCTGACTGAATGGCATTCCAAACACTTGCTTGTGTATTAGAAAACTCGACTGTCATCCATTTCCCATTTTTTAAAATCCGAAAGCATTCTTTAAAAGCCTCTTGCATGAGCGTCTTGTAGTCACTTAGTTCCTTTTTCTGAACATTGTTTTGAATGGCTTCGTCCTTATTATTCGTGCGAACCTTCAACCATGATTCCCAAATGAAATTGACTTCCGAATACATGATATTTGCTCCAAAGGGCGGGTCGATGAAAATATAATCTATCGATTCATCGGGAAGATTTAAGTTTGTGGTGCTGATCGTCTGGACGACATTTCCAGACACTTCCCATTCCGTATTGATCGTTTTATCCTTAAAGAGATCAAGAATATTTTGTTCCACCACTAAGCTTGGAATATACAGTGTTCCAGTTAACGGCCCATTGATCCGCCCTTTTGGGTTATGGCGGTTAATGACAAACCGGTTCATCTTCGTTGCGTTTCTAGAAATGAATGAGGTGACCGACCATTTGTATTTCGTATCCAACCTCTTCATCAATTCATTGATGACAATTAAATTTCGCTTCGTGTAAAAATGATGTACATGGGTAAGTCCGTGGGATTCAATGGGTTGTTTTGTATTATATCCATGGGGAAGGGCATCTGTCGCCACCCCGTCTAAGGAAAACAATTCATCTACAACTTGATTAAATGCCATATCAAAGGCATCTGGTGCTTTGTCGTATCTGCGGCTTTTGAACGTATAATTAATTTTGACTGGAACTTGTTTTGCATGCTTTACCGTCTCGTTTAATACCGCATCATACTTTGTAATCCATACCCGGTCTAGGCTTTTCTTTTGTAGTTTTGCCCCACAATGAAAACAATCAAAGTCCGTTTTCACGTTGTGATTATCGTAATCTACTGCATTTTCATAATAGTTGATTTCTGAAGAGCATTCCGGGCAAATAAATACATCGCTCCACACCACATAATTGATATAGCCCATATGTTCTTTATTCGATTCTATTAACTGGAGTAATTCTCGGCCAGACAGAAGCTTTGCTATTTCTGCAGTTAACCGTTCCTTCACTTCAAGATCGTCTGTTGCAATAGTGGAGTATAATAACTGATACTGTTCTTTCACATCGTTTGAAACTCGATGAATAACACTTAAATGGTCCTGTTTTGACAACGGGGTATTGTAATTATAGGAAATAAAGCTGGCGACCGTAGACAGGTCGTTTAAAACAGCTCTTCGTCTACCCACTTTCGATACTAACTCTTTCTCGACTTTATTTTCTTCGTCCTTTTTAAACGAATAAATCGCCCCGTCGTCGTCTATACCTAAGCCAAGGGATTCGATTTCGGTTTTGTTGCCACACATGAAAGCCGCAACACCTGTCATGCCTGTCCCAGCAAATCCGTCAAAAACTATATCGTTTGGTTTCGTATAGTGTAAGATGTACCGCATGATTGCCTTATGAGGTACTTTTGTATGGTACGTATGTACATTGTAAATGGGATCATTTTTCCCTTCAGCGACATCGGCAATATACGGTTCATTGATTAACTGAACATTTGCGTCTGTTTCTGATTTTGTCTTTTCCCATTCGTTTAGAAGTTCCCTAATCCATGGATTTGGACACGCTGTGTAATATGGTGGATCGGAAAGGGTGATAATAGCCTCATCGTTGCCAACTGGATAGCCTTCCATCTCTTTTAATTGGGGAAGCTTCTTTCTTAACTCTTCACGAAAGTACTCCCTACGTTCTTCATCATTAGTAAAGGTTACCCCCAAGCACGTAACTGAACCGCTATTCTCTTGTTGGTTATCAAATAATATCGTTTGTTCCTCATTTTTACTCATTTTCACCACTCCGGATTTTTTGTGAAATTCGCAAATTGCATCTCTTCCAGATTTATCTACATATAAAGATAGCATAATATAATCAAATACTTAAGTGGGGATAATGAATACTAAAAAAACTGCCTGAGCAGTTTTTCCTAGTTACTTTATTATTCTAACTCGTGTTCAGGAATCGTTGACATGTACTCTAGGTGAATATTTCCGTAGCCGCTTCCTGATCCATTATCAGGACCGGGAAATGTTACCTCCCCGTTTTTATCGTACGGCATCCAAGCAAACGAAACACTGCTTTGTGGGAAAAAGTCAAAAATAAATGACGAGCTTGGCTGTTTCGCATTTTCTACTTTCAAGTAGTCGTCTAGAAATATTAACCAATCTTCTGGAAGAGACATGACACCGTAGGAACTGGCTTCTGATTGAAAGGCAACCGTGTGGTGAAGCTGAACCCTTGGTGTATAATGATGGACATTGTCACTTACCCAATAGTTTCTTCGATTAGATAAAACCAGCTCAAAGTCAGTCATATCATCGTTGGGATCCATATTCCAAACGATCACGTAGCTAGAGGGGTCCTGTGGATTCACCTTCCAAACCCTTGGACTTTGAATATTACTAATAGCTCCTAAGTCCCAACTTCCTCCTCGCCAAACCCAATAACTTGTTCCGTATCGACTGTGTGTCTTAAACGGAACAAATACATGTTTTTCCCCTACATAAATAACATCCTGAATTTCAATCGATTTTGCACCATAATTATGGCTGGTGATTACTTCTATTAATGCTTCTTCCGATAAAAATTCGCTTGGCTTTATGTAGAAAACATAAAAGCTTGCCGCTCCAATGAGAACTATAGCTATACTTATTGGCAACCAGGCTTTTCCCTGTTTCATTCGTCATTTCCACCTTTCAAAAACGCTTCTTCACTCCGGAAATAGCGTTGATTTTCAGAAGAGTCGATTAATATCCCTTTTCCATCCTTCTCCACATAAATCAATGTAGGAATTCCGCTTCCCCATCTTGAAGAAGTTCCGAATAACTGATAAGGAAATTGTTCTTTTCTATCTTCAGGCTCTATAAATGTTAATTCGTTGTACCAATCAATACTATCGAAAGGCTCTTCCTTAATGGAATCAAATTGTTGAGCAAATCTTTCCTTGTGGAATTGAACCTCCTCCTTTGCGGAAGGATGAAGGGCGATAATAGATGCATTTTCATAGTCTGCAATATACGTAGAGAGCTCATCTTTTGGATAGATTGCATGATGAAGAAACACAGTTAGCAACGTTGCGCCAAGGAAGATGAAATTCGCTTTAAATCCGAGCCAAGCGTATCGGCCGTATTTGTCCCATGCACCAGGTCTAGAAGAGGCATACCAAAGTAAAACCCAAACTCCTAATGGTAAAATGGGGATTTGTAATATCGTTCCAAACATAGGGAAATCGAAGTTAAATGAAAAGATTCCCACGAGAGTGGCTATGATTGCCTTCCAAATTTTTGGTTTCACTTCTTGTTTTTGATATAAATGAAAAATGAAGTAAATTATTAGGCCCCACGATAATAGTGATAAGGCTATTTCGATAATATTGCCAGGCATATCCAAATTAAATTGCATCCAGTAATCCCCCAGTGTTCTGTTATATATAAAGCTTCTGCTAAAAGAATATGGTCATCCAAAGGTAGTTCTTTTATAGAAAGATTGTTGACCTTTTTCCATCTTAACATTTATTTTCCATTAAATGTTAATAAAAAGTATCCCCGTCTACATTGGGATACCTCTTTGATTGGCGTGATCACTTCTATATTATACATGGTCCATTACAAAATTTTTGTACAATATCTTACTTTAAGGACCTTTAAAAAATTTCATTCAACGCTAATTGTAGTGTACCTTTATAAGCAACTTCTCCATGGAAACTTGCTGCAGGGTTCTTGAGTAAAATGACTACCTCTTTCCGGAGTCCTGTCAAAACAGTCTTACAGCCCATTATATAGATGGCATCAATGATGGTAGCTAATTGCTTAATGGAATCAGGTTCCATCGGTGCTACTCCAGAAAGATCCATTATTAATTTTTCTATAGAACGATTACTAATCTCCGTCAACACTCTTTCTTCAATAATACTAAGGCGTTGATCATCAATAGTACCGATCAAAGGCAGTATACAGACTTCATCGCTAATAGGTATAATTGGGACAGATAAATTTCTAACCTCCAATTTTTGTTTTTCAATCAATGCATCCTTGTATTTTGAATAACTCATAAAGAAGTTCGTGAAAAACAAATCAATTAGTGTATTCATCTGCTTTTCACGCTCATAAAATACTTCTCTATTAACCTCTGTATCAGAGTTAATATCGTATATGTAAATAAAGTTCCACAACGTACGTCGAATAGATTGGATCCATTCTAACTTGAAAGCAAGAGTTAAAGAAAATTTAGCCCAAGCAATTCCTTCAAACTTTGCAAAATCAATTAAGTCGTCATTATTTTCCTCCACTACGTACAACACAAGTTTATGGGCATTTCCTAACAGGTTAATGTTCCCTATTCTATGAATCTCTTCAATTTTATATCTAACATTAACTGCTTCTTCTAATAGCTTCTTTTCAAAACTTTGTTGATTATTAATTAAAAAATCCTTTAATGAAATTCCTCTTTCATAATTAATATCCATGTCAACACCCCTTGTTCTTTAAAGATGGTAACCCTTTCCATATATTTATGATAATATACAAATACAATGACTTAAGGGTAAATACTATCTATATAGTGTTTATCCTTCGTGGTGGTGCCTGTCACCACCCGAATTTTCTTGTTCCACAGAGATTGTTTCACGATGAGATAAAGCCAATGCTTCAGACAGAAGATCACCCTGTAGTCGAATTAATTTATTTTAGTCAGACATATTTCTCCAATGTAAATTTAATGAAACCTACAGTCTGGCTTTTACGTCTATAATAGGGAACGTATGAAAATACTGGGGGAATTTTAAATGAAAGGCTATCAAGTTTTTGTTGGAATAGCACTAATCATTCTACTCATCACTAATTTATCTCTTTCTTTAAAAATGAACCACTTCGAAAACCGATTAAACAACCTATCCCATGATCAACAACAAGTTATGAGTAGCGTTAACAACCAGACAAATCACATCCAAACGGTCATGAATGACATACTAGAAGAGCAAAGTTGGATTACACCGATTCGTTTTGATGTTGAAGCAAATAGTGCCCAGTCAAACGAAGTAATAACTACTTTTGAATGGCAAATTAAAGAGCTTCCTCAAAATGCAGAAGTTTTCTTTAATTACACATATGCCGATGAAGAAGATTACACAACCGTTCCAGCGAAGGAAGTGAAGAACGGCTTATTCCAAGTAAAAATACCATTTGAATTAGATCTTGAACCGACCTGGAATATAAGTCGTTCTGCCAGTCAACGAGGTGGAATGATGGTAGAAGAATCTAGTATGGAGTATTACATGGGAGAAAACCTTAAGTATTTTGTTTCCATGAGCGATGAGTATATGACGAAGAGCGGCAGCCAAGAGGGTTTTAATTTAGAACACTATACAGCAAGTTTATATGGGAACATTAGGGTTAGCATCCATGAAAATAACGACGATATCATAGTCGACGTGTATGGCGAAAGCTATAATCAATCTAACCTTCTGGAGAGTGTGACTTTACTACTGTTTGAAAATGGGCAACTACTGGACGAAATAAAAATGATCAAGAGTGAGGATCATGAAGATAATTACTATCCATCCGAACATTTTTGGCTAGAACCACTGGAGGCTGGTAGTTTTTCAAATCTCGTAATCAACGTGATGTACAGTAATGGGCAAACGTTTGAAAAAGAAGTGTATCCGAGGTAAAAAAACTCAGGTTCTATTCGTGGTTAATTAACAGACTAGACCCTGAGTTTTTTGTTTTTGAAGTGAAATTTCACCTTGCTAGTGAATAATGGTGTAATGGATGACATGTAACGCTAATATAACTCCATCTGTTACTGAGCACTATGATTTTTTGTTTGATTCATTTGTTGAGTAACGGATTTAATTTGTTTGCTTAATACTATATATCCTATGATAAACAAAGCTCCAAAGAACCAATTGGACGTTCTCATTGCCGCTAATATGAAATCATATCTTTCTGCTCCATATGTAAAAGTTAAATACCCTTTTAAAGCACCATTAACTAAGTGTTGTAACATAAACAGTCCCGTAAACATCTTCAGCAAGAAGAAGAGCTCCTTTGTTTTAAAAAAAGTAAAACTTCGCTTACGCTCAAAACCTTGTAACACGGAAATATCCACAATGAAATAATGGGCTAAAAGGCTTTTGAATTAGAATGGATATGAAAAAAATCATACCTAGTATAAAGCTATAATATACTTGATTCCAAAGCATTGTTTCTGCTGAATCTGAGAACAAATCAACGAGTGTTCGAATTAATAATGTACTAATGATAAATAGGCCTATGATGTTAATCTGCTTGAGTACAAAAAAACGATAAACAGAGTAAAGAAACCCTGGTGCTGTTGAAAGTAGAATTGCATAATAATCACCGAGAGGATCCCTACCAAACCTCCAAATTACGTAAGGTAGTACTAAAAAAAATAATAAGTCGAAAATAAACAATATTTTTTTTCATGAACATCCCCGTTTCCTTACATGTTTCTTGTAAATTTGGTAAATACCTGGTATTTCTTAATTGTTACGATTGGGATTCTCAAAAGGTTTCAATAAGAAAGTGAAAAAATAAGGAGGCCAGATCCCATAAGATAAAGCAAGGATTTGAACATGTAATTAATTATTTATTCGGCAAACTAAACGTGGAGAAAATAACGGATTTTGTTAGAAAAACAAAGTGGTGAAGACTATGGTAATGGACAATGGATTTAACTCTATATGGATATATCTACAAATAGAGAATGCATAACAATTATAACCAGGCATTTCCTATTTATCTCTCTTGTTGATACATTTTATCCTTATTCTCAAAAGCAACAGAAATGAAAAACATCAATATTACAGCTGAAATTTCCGTAGTTAACGGGATCGTAATTGATGTAACCAATAAATTTGCTATTCGAAATGCGATCCAAGTAAATGTACAATCTATCAACATGCTGGCCAGAAAAATACTGGTTTTTCCAGACATGTTCATGGTAATAACTTTAATAAAGGAATTGGCGAATAAATCCATCACAAAACCGATAATAAAAAAAAGAACCACAAACCAGATTAGAGAGTAGAAAGAATCATACACTACCCCAAAAAGCCTGAAAAATCCTGCAATTCCGAAGAAGAATAGACCAAAAACAACTCCAATAGATACTACTGAAAGGAGGATTAACAGTATTACAACAAATATTTTTCTGATAGCTTTAAATTCTTGAAAGAACGATGATCACTCAAAATACCCTTCTCCTTCCCTATATTTTCCATTAAAGCACCATCTATCATATCACAATTTCATCCATGTATCATAATTGCAATGGAAAAAGGAAATGAAGCAAATGGAATAGTTACTCCGTAAAACAAGAATAAACAGCAAAGATATTTGTGTAAAAACAAAGAAAAACCTCCCCATCAGTATTATTAATGACAAGGAAGTTTTTCCAAGTTAAGTTAAGTTTAATTAAGAAGCCTCTCCAGAATAATTAAGCGATAGAATGGCTCATTCACACTATCAGTTAGCCGACTGGGATCTCTGTGCCTTCCTTTTTCGTTCTAAACTGATATGAAATACCAGTTAATTGTTCGGACACATCCCAAAGTTTCTCCATCGTTTCTTTGTTATAGACATTAGATTGCGGTACCTCAATCGTAGGACGGCCCTTTCGATTCCCCTTGCCGTCAGGACCGATATACTCTCCACCAGTTAAACTCAAGTCTGTGGCTGCCATGATTGTCGGTAATGCACCTTCCTCCGCAGATTGGGCAAATAGCTTCATGAACGGTTTTACAAACCAAGGTGAAGTGTCTTTACCAATTTTAAATAAGTTGGTTGAGGAAATTCCAGGATGAGCAGATAAGCTGATCGTCTTAAAGCCATTTACCTTCAAGCGTTCGTCCAACTCTTTGGCAAACAGCAAATTGGCTAGCTTACTTTGACTGTAGAACTTCATACCTTTATAGCCTTTAGAACCATCGAAATTCTCAAAATCTATTACACCATTACGGTGAGCGATGGAGCTTAACGTAACCACACGGGACTCCCTCCCTCTTTCCAGTAATGGAAGAAGTAAACCTGTCAACGCAAAATGTCCTAGATGATTGCAGCCAAACTGGAGCTCGAACCCATCTTCTGTTTTCGTATAAGGCGGCAGCATGACACCAGCGTTATTAATCAGTAGATCTACTGATTCATTTTTTTGCGAAAATTCTTTAACAAAGGCGTGTACACTGGCCAACTTCCCTAAATCAAGATAACTTACTTCCATTTGACCCTCTGGGAAAAGCTGAAGTATCTCCTTCTTAGCCGTTTCTCCCTTCGTAACATCCCTAACGGCCATCACTACATTGGCACCTGTACTTACAAAATATTTGGCAGTTTCATAGCCAATACCGCTATTGGCTCCTGTTATAATTACTGTTTTATAGGACATGATATTTCCCACTCTCTCTGTATGTTTTCAATCTATTAGGCCATTTTTGCAAACTGTTAGAGAAGAACGCTCAAAAATATTACTCTCAATATCCTATCACGGTTTGATGTTCCCTTGCCACAAACTACATTTAAATTCAACCATTGTTCACAAAAGAAGGTGACAAATACTTCTATACCTAGAGATCACATCATATATTCAAAACGAGATAGTTAAAGTTTAGAAGAAATGGGTGAGACGAATGTACACAGTTATTTTCTATGAAAAAAAAGATGTTTTATTAACTCAGTTCCGGGAAAGTGTACCAGCAGAGGGAGAAGGAATTAAAGTTAAAGGGAAAAAAGGCTCCGTGGTCAATGTTGAACAAATAGATGACAAAACATATCATATTCATATTGAACCATAAAAAATAATAATGATCCAACATCGATGTGTGCTTACTTGACTGAAATATAACTGAAACCCTCTTCCTTGTTTTGTATAAGGAAGAAGGTTTCAGATACTTTAACTAACCTGTAAATAAATGTCTATTTACAAAAATAGTTTCATCTTCTCTCCAATACTAGAGTGACTAGCGTAACAAGGGGCATTGCTACCCCTTGTTTATTTCAATTCACCTAGTTCCTCTTGCCTTCCAGTCCAGACAGAATGTTCTTTCTTGTAGGTGGATAGGCATACTTCCATATCCAATTGATAGTTTTTTAAGGATCGGTAAGCGTTTTTCAATAGATGAGCCTGCAAAGACAGAAAGCATGATCTTTCGGCTATCTTTTAATTGTCGGCAATGACTATACATATTCTCTAAATGCTCCGGTTTCACATCATGGTATAATTCGATAAAATCAGGTCGCTCATTGGCAAAATACTGCTTTTTCATCCTCCATAACGTCTCGTCCTTTAGCACGTACAAGCCAATCATTAGCAGACCATCGTCCAGCATGTTCTCTAATGTAGGAATCCATCTCATTATTCTTTTTCCATCATTAGTCTGTAAAATCCAAACAGGACGACTGTTTTCCGATAAATACAATGTGTGTGTAATGCTGTTAATTCCTCCGTCATAGGGATGAGCGTTGCCTGCTAAAAGTTGCGTAGTAAAAGTACCCATTAACAATTCACTCCTTCTCTCATTTTCATTTTAAACTTGGTTAATAAATCTACTTGTAACTTGTGGTAATAATGATCACTTACAAAGCCTGCTGCACCTCGAAGAATTTCTGCAGCGTAATGAACAGGAGGTGCCACTTCCTCTTCTTTGTCAATAACTAGAAAGGTGAGCGCATTTTTGTGAAGATGACCATCGATTGTTATTTCAATAAATGCAGGACGGTAAATGTTGGCGTTTACTCCTTCTCGCCGAAACAAGTAGGTTAATGCTTCTTGGTCAATTTCATAGACTTTTCCTTCTACGGTGGTACCTCGGTTGGCTTCCACCATATCTGCTCTGCCTCCGTCAGCTGCCTGCCGCGTATAGGCGAGGGTATAGTTGTCGGCTATACCACAACCGACAACGTTCGTAAACTTGTTTTTTACACCAGCCAACTGGAATCTCTCATCATCCATACAGGAGCCATAGGCAAAGTAGTAGAGTTTCTCTTCCTGAAAAAATCGATGGCATTTCCAGTCACCAAAGGAGATGGTTTCTAAATCAGCGACTTGGTGTGGAAGATACACATAAACGTAAGCCTCTACTGAGCCGAAATCGGTGTGTACTGTTTGGACTATCCGCTCGTAATGGTTGCTCGCTTCACTACCGTTGTATCCTTCTAATTGGTCGAGGCGTTCTAACTGATGTGCTGTCACATCGTATACCTCACCATAAACTCTTTTGCTGGTGTGTGTATTGGCCACAGCTGGAAATCCGAAGCCAGTGTCGTAAAGTCTTCCTTTTGTCCAAGCTTGTTTTGCAAAACATTTAGCTTCTTGTAATAGGTGGGAATTTGATTCGTGTTGTCTCAGTGTTCCATAAACAAATACTTTTGTTGTTTTCTCCATTTGCATCACTTTCCTTTCTAATATGATAAATTCATGATAACTGAGTGGAGGTGACGGCACGGTCACCTTCGGATTTGGGAGGGTGAGAATGAAGCTGCACACAAAATAACAGTCACATTAAATCTTCAATATGACCATTAGTAAAATTATGGAATTAATCCAAATGCAATTCTGCACTCACGTCTCGTGTATGCTTAAACATGCGATATTCAACATGACAGTTCCACCTGTATCCCCTTTCTATGGTTTGAATCAACTCCCGTTGTGGGTCTACTGGTTCCAGGCGATCACGCAACCGTCCGATGGCGCGACGCAAAGTGTTTTCCGGATTCTTTGAACGGGAATATTTTCGCTGAATAATCGCATCAACAGAAATCCCCTTTTCCCCTGGGTATTGCATAATCAACTCTAACAATGGCACATCATTCGGTGTAATGTGGACTTCGCGCTTTCTAAAGGACACCCTAGTATCTTGAATGTGAAGCTGGTTTAAAATAAAGCAATCTGGGTTTTCAAATGGGCTGGAAAGATCCTCATATTCCTGTTCTGTTATAAAACGCTTCTCTTTTCCGTAAATGGTGACAATATACGGCTTTTCCCGTTCACTTGTCCCCTCTTCAATTTCTTTTATTAATAAATGGATCTCAGGGAACACGTCCAACTCATCTACGGGTAATGAGTTTGCTCTCATAATCCCCTCATTTAATACCACCTGAGAACATTTTAATATGTAATGGTGTGCTTTTATTTTCTGCTCACTATTTAACCGTTGTCCTTTATGCCTTGGCCATACCTGCAATGCTTGCTGAAAAGAATCGATGGCCAATCCCCAACGTTCATTGTAAAAATAAAGAAACCCAAGTCGATAATAGGCCCTTGCATTATCTGGCTCTAATTTCACAACCCGTTCAATAACTCGTAACGCTTTCTCATACGAATGCTGGCGAAGCTTCATGTCCTCTCCTTGTTTCAAGAGATAGTGAGCAAGCATTTCTCGATGGGTGATTTCCTGTTTATTTTTCCTCGATAATGCTTCGTAAAGTCGGACACCTTCGTGGATCCAGTCTAAATTAGATTCGTCCTCCCGCTCCAACCACTCTTCTTCCAAATCCAATAATTCATCTTCTGACAACTCATGAAGCCGTTTCAATTGCTTCCCCTCCAGCTCTTATTTTCTTCTGTACTCATATAACTTGAATTCCGTAATTTTGACATAAAACCCGTCTTCCAAAAGTTCCATATGTTCACGTTCAATCCCGAAACTGAAATCTGCTCCTGGGCCAAATCCCCGTTGGCCAAGCTCGATTTCGTCCATGTTTTTATCATAGATTTTAATACAATCAAACCCGCACCCACCGGTTGTGATGCTACCATCTTGGCCAATCATTACATGGGTGATAAAATTTCCTTCATCCAGATTTAAATGATGGGTGCCGTTAAAAAGAAAGTAGATGTCACTTGCAAAATCGCCCCTATTTATAGCAGCCTCTAAAGAAAACTCTGTGTCATGGGACGATAAGACATGTTCATTAAGGTTAAATTCTTGTCCATCTTCCAAAGGAATCCACTCTGGACGCACGAAAAATTCGAGAGTAAAAGCATCATCCACTAGTTCCAAATGATAATCTTCTTGAGCAATGATGTAAGTAAAAAGACCGCCGAACACCGATTCATAATAGTGGAGAAATTCATCAGGAACCTCGATACCCTCTTGGTCCAACAGAAAAAGATATTGCAAAGTATTTTGGAGATAATTCCGTAATTCGTTGTTATATTCTCTCAAGTTTTCCATGTTATTTTCCAATTCCCTTATGGTTGTTTCACGGTTTACCAGTAGCCTTTCTAACTCCTTCAAATCTTCTGTCTCCTGGTTTTCGAGGGGAGAATCCGAGATTGTATCCGTATCTGGATCTTGGAAAACAAACAAAACGGTTGCAACAATAACTAAGATAAGAATGAACGTCAGATATTTTTTTTGCATGATGTCCTCCAAAAATATGTAACATTGAAAAAGATAATTTTTATATGTCCATTTGCATTAGGAAAAAAGCTATCAGCAATGTCATTTTAAAATACAAAAAAAAAATACTATAATTCCCGTGCGTAGTAATTATTAGTTTATGGCTTGTTGCATATAAGCAATGTTTTCTTACCTATCTTCTGTTTTTCTAGTGTACTCATATAAATAGAATCCAGATATTTCAACATAAAATCCGTCTTTTATTTGGTCCATTTGTTTCAGATTAACCCCGAAAGTAAAGTTTGAACCAGGCCCATACCCCCGTTGTC
>JAJOJL010000041.1 GCA_021208645.1 Bacillus sp. (in: firmicutes)
AAAAGGGAAGAAAATTGTCAGGACAGTGAAATTACTATAGTATAATAAGAGAAAATCTTACCATTTTCTAATAGGATTAGAATAATAATCAACTTTCAAAGTGCCAATCGGAAATCTAAACGGCTTATTTAAGTTGATGAAGTTTTAGGAGTGTTATTATGAGAAAGGATTGGGAAGTCGTAGATGTATTACGGCACTACCGGCATGATTGGTTAAATAAGCTTCAGCTCATAAAGGGGAATCTGGATATTGGAAGATTAGAGAAGGTAGAGGATTTAATTAAGGATGTAATCCAACAATCCAGAAATGAAAGCAACCTTTCCAATATGGAAAGCAAGATTCTAGCGGAACGTTTATTAACATTTAATTGGGAAGCCCACCCATATGTTTTGTTTTATGAGATACTAACAAGTGACAAAAATTGGGGAAAAATAGAGAGCCAAGTATTGGATATATTAAATCATGTATTTAATTTATTTGATTATCATGCTATTTGCGGGCAAGATAATCAATTAATGGTTATATTAAAGGATGAGAAAGGTCCCGAAATAGAACTTGATTTTCATGGGCAACTGCAAATAGATGAAAAGTGGAATCGTGATATTGATAAGTTAAATTCCAGATTCCATTCAATAGTACATAAAATTGAATGGGACGAAGACGGGTTTTATTTGAATATTCATTTTTAAATTGATTTTTTGGAAAGCTAAAATTGAGGTGAACAGCATGTTTGTAGATAAGGTCAAAATATATGTGAAAGCTGGAGATGGAGGTAACGGAATGGTTGCCTACCGCCGGGAGAAGTATGTCCCAGATGGGGGACCGGCAGGTGGCGATGGTGGAAAAGGTGCCGATGTTGTTTTTCAGGTAGATGAAGGTTTGAGAACATTAATGGATTTCCGTTACCAGAAACACTTCAAGGGTGAACGAGGGGAAAATGGACGGCCTAAAAACCAGCACGGTAAAGGTCGTGAAGATATGATTGTAAAAGTTCCTCCAGGAACGACGGTCCTAGATGAAGAAACGGGGAAAATTATTGCTGACTTAACAGAGCACGATCAAAGGGCAGTGATTGCCCAAGGTGGCAGGGGTGGAAGAGGTAACAGCAGGTTTGCTACACCAAAAAACCCAGCTCCTGAAATTGCTGAAAATGGCCAACCTGGTCAAGAACGGAATTTAGTATTAGAGTTAAAGCTCCTAGCTGATGTAGGGCTTGTTGGTTTTCCAAGCGTAGGTAAATCTACACTATTATCCGTTGTCTCAGCTGCCAGGCCAAAAATTGCGGAATATCACTTTACTACGTTAAAACCAAACTTAGGTGTTGTGGAAACAGACGATAATCGTAGCTTTGTTATGGCTGACTTGCCAGGGTTAATTGAAGGGGCCCACTCTGGTGTCGGTTTGGGACACCAATTCTTAAGGCATATTGAACGAACAAGGGTAATCGTTCATGTTATTGATATGAGTGGCTTAGAGGGAAGAGACCCTTATGAAGACTTTATTACAATAAATGAGGAATTAAAGCAGTATAATCTCCGACTTTCAGAAAGACCGCAGATTGTTGTTGCTAATAAAATGGACTTGCCAACATCGGAGGAAAACATCATTCAATTTAAAGAAAAAATTGGCGATGATATTCCAGTATTTCCTATTTCTGCTGTAACTAAAAAAGGATTAAATCCTTTGTTAAGGGCAGTTGCAGATAAAATAGAGACGACACCAGAATTCCCACTATATGAAGAAGAGGAAATAGAACAAAGAGTAGTTTATAAATTCCAGAAGAAAGAAGACCCATTCCGAATTACAAGGGATGATGATGGGGCTTTTGTTGTTGAAGGGCATGAAATTGAAGAACTCTTTAAAATGACGAATTTTGATCGTGAGGATGCTGTTCGTCGTTTTGCCAGAAGGATGCGCCACATGGGCATAGATGAAGCCTTAAGGGAGCTGGGAGCAGAAGACGGGGATACTGTCCGAATTTTAAATCATGAGTTTGAATTTGTGGAGTAAAAAAGTATGAAGGTTGACCCATTATCTTTAGAAAATGTCTTAAAAGGGAAAACTGTCCTTTTGAGACATTTTTTTTATTGTCAGGCAATTCGAATAACTTTATAATTGTTTAATATTAAACTTGTAGGTGGTGTCATATAGTGAGTAAACGAACGGATCAATTTTACCTTGTTCGAGAGGATATGCTTCCAGAAGCAATGTTAAAAACAGTTGAAGCGAAGCAACTTTTAGACAGTGGCAAATGTGATAAGATAAATGCCGCCGTTGAAAAAGTCAATTTAAGCCGGAGTGCATTCTATAAATATAAAGATGGAATTTTTCCTTTTCATACAATGGTAAAGGAGAAAATTATTACATTATCGATCCATCTTGAAGATCAAGCAGGAGCCTTATCTAAACTATTGTCACTCGTTGCTCAGACTGGGGCAAATGTCTTAACAATTAATCAAACAATACCATTGCAAGGTCGTGCCACCATTACCTTGTCTATAGAAACGGCAGCAATGAATGCTGATATCACCTTATTGCTTAAGAAAATAGAACAGTTAGAGCCTGTAGTACGTGTGGAACTAATTGGTTCAGGAACATAAAGGAGAGGAAAAAATATGGTTACAGTCGCTTTTTTAGGCCCAAAAGGATCTTTTACAGAGGCAGCAGCAAAAAGATTGCTTCCTGAAGGGAATCTAAGACCTTTTACGACGATCCCCGATTGTATTGATGCAGTAAAAGAAAATGTAGTTGATTGTGCAGTGGTCCCATTAGAAAATGCCATCGAAGGGTCTGTTAATATTACTTTAGATTATTTGATTCATCATCAACGACTAGAGATGGCAGCTGAAATTACGGCTCCAATACGACAAAACCTGTTGGTTCAAGATAGATACTTATCGGAATGGAAGAATATCACGACTGTTTATTCACATCCACAAGCAATTGCTCAATGCCATCAGTTTATTCGAAAGCATCTAAGTCACGCGGAAATCTCTTACACAAGTTCAACGGCAGAGGCGGCTAAATACGTTAGTGAGATAAAAGAGGGAATGGCAGCAGCAATTGCTAATGATATTTCAGCTAAAGAGTACGGACTTAAGGTAGCTGAGGCGGAAATTAACGATTACGAAAACAACAGTACAAGGTTCATTGTATTGAGGAATGGAAATTTCAATGCAGATACTTCACTTACTCAAAAACCATCGGATCAATATAAGACTACATTAATGGTCACCTTGCCATCTGATTTTTCAGGAGCCTTACATCAAGTTCTATCGGCTTTCGCTTGGAGAAAAATTAATTTGAGTAAAATTGAATCTAGACCGATGAAGACAGGCCTCGGTAATTATTTCTTTATCATAGATGTAGATATGGTACTGGATAAAGTGTTAATACCAGGAGTATGTGAGGAACTAAAAGCTTTAGGTTGTGGAGTTGAAATCTTGGGAAGTTATCCTTGCTATCATTGGGAAACTTTGTCCATTAAGTAACCCCTGTAAGTTGATCCCTTTCATTTTTTCTATGTCATAGGCGTTCGTGGAGTTACATAAACATTAGGGTGCAAATAGAAAAAATGTGTGACGGTTCGCCCAATTGAGCATAGGATGTAGTGACATTGTTTGGGAGGGATCAAAAAAGTGAAAATTCATATTGTACAAAAGGGAGATACACTTTGGAAGCTTGCTCAAAAGTATGGCGTTAACTTTGAAGAGTTAAAAGCTGCAAACGGTCATTTAAGTAATCCTGATCTGATTATGCCTGGAATGAAGATTAAAATTCCAACAGGAAGTGTAAAAGCTAAGAAAGAAGGAATGGTTGCAAAAGAGGCACCGATTAAAGAAGCACCGAAGGAAAAGCCAAAAATGCCACCACCATCTTTAAAAGAAGAAAAAGAAGTACCAATTAAGATGCCGGCACCGCCAAAGGTTCAACAGCACATGTACCAAATACAAAATCATTTTGATTTTGAATTCCATAAGGAGAAGCCAAAAGAAATGCCTAAGGTACCTGCACCACCAAAAGTACCAAAAGCGCCAGCGCCTCCAAAACCTAAAATGGAGAAACCGAAACCAATGCCAGTTGAAAAGCCGAAACCGAAGCCTAAAATGCCAGAAAAAAAGGCTCCTATGGTGAAACCGATGCCAAAACAAAAGCCTGAAGATTGTTATCCTGTAACACCGATGTACAATTATGGTGGTATGCCATGCCCGCCATGTACTGGTTATGGAGCATACCCGCAGGCTTATCCGTCATATGGTGCGTACGGAACTCATGGCTACGGTCACATGCCATATCCTCAACAGGGAGCAGGGCATTACTATGGACATCATAATGTTGGTGCACAACAACCTGTTCATGGAGAAAAAATGGGAGATAAGCAAATGGGTGAGCATGAACCTCATTATGGGGATGTTACGGCTTACCAACCAATGGCAACACCACATCATACTCCTTATGTTCCAGCCCATTATGGTCATGGTTATCCGACCTATCCGCAACATCCATACGGATATGGTGCACCTAGCCCAGTACCATACCCGTATCGTGAAGAAGAGGAAAATGATGATAGCGACCAAAATTAATTGGGAAGAAGAGACCGTATTAACCAAGGTCTCTTCTTTTTGCTTTTAAAAAGCTCTTTAAAAATTACCTATAAATGTTAGCATCAAATATGCCTCTCCTAGACAACCTAAGTGATGAAAGGAGGAGGTAAACTAATGAAAAAAATAGCATTAAGCTTAACTGCAGCTACTATGATTTTTGCAGGTCTAGCAGGCTGTGGTGATGTAAACGATACTGGTATGAATGATACAACTGGATATACGGCCAATCAGGGGCAAAGAACAGGTACGACCACTGGATTAGGTTTTGATAATAATCGATTCGGTGCAGATAGGAATACTGGATTCACGCGTGAACGTGGGAATGACTACTACGGTATTCATGACCGAGGTTTTGGAACGCAGAGAGGTCGAGGTTTTGGTGCAAGGGGAGATATCAATCAGACAACAAGAAACAATAATGTTGGACAAGGTTCAGGTTTAGTTGGTGAAGAAAGAAATTTTGGAAGTGCCTTTGATTACCAACCTGGAAATACAACTCCACATGATAATTTCCGTGGTCAAAACCGTAATCGAAACAGGAATGCAATAGGGTTTGACCGAGGGAACCGTGATTACCGAGGCTTTGGGCGTGGTATTACAGGTAACGACCGACCGGGCATGGTTGATGAAAACGGAATATTAAACCGTTTTGACACCAATAACAGAGGTGGGGCTGGTGCGTTAAATCGTGGCAATCGAGGCTTTAATCGTGGTACTGGTGGGTTAAACGGTGGAACGATGAATCGTGGCACAATGAATCGTGGCACAATGAATGATAACCGAGGGTTTGACAATGGTCGAACTACTGGATTTAATCAAGATAAACATCGAAATAATGGTACTGCAGGGCTTAACCGGGGAACCGGCAGAACAGGTATCACTGGTCAAACCAGAACTGGAGCTTATTATGATACAGAAGATGGTCGTCTAGCAACAAGAATTAACGACCATATACGTGGAGATAATTACCGAGATGCTCGGGTAATTGTAAATGGGGATGACATTGTAATTGGGGTAGAAGGTAATGAAAACCGTAATGTTGCAGAGAACTTACGCAATCGTGTAAGAGGTCTTGCTGGTGAACGTAATGTCCATGTAGTAACAGATAGAAATCATGTAAGAAGCATCCGTGATATGGATGATCGTTTACAAGCAGGAGAGGCGTTTGATGAAATTGGAGCAACCTTTACCCAAATGTTAGATGATCTTGGGGATGCAGCAACTAGACCATTTGAAAGAACTCGACGTTAGAATGAAAAGGTGACTCATTTACTGAGTCACCTTATTTTTATTTTATAATAAGCATAAATTTACTTCAATTTGGAAAGCCTACGAATAGCTTACATAATTGCTTTTATTAAGGAGGTATCCTTCATGAAGGATCTTCGCAAGCAACTCTTTTTTGGGGTATTTATTTTGTTCTTACTGCTACCAATTGGAGCTGTTTTTGCTTACAATATTTCCACAACAACAATGGATAATACAAATACAATTGAAGTCATACTCCAACGTCACTATTTAGATGGTGAAGTGAGTGAGGAAACAGTTTTAGAAACAATCTGGTCAATGGAAGATTTTTGGGCCTATTATGAAGACTGGCAACTGGTTGATCAGTCACAGGAAAAAATCATTTTTAAAAAGGATATGAATGATATTTCGCCATTATTAAAAGTGAATGGTTACTTTGGTTTATCAGAGGATGGTACATTAAATATTTATAATGGAAAGCCAACGGAAAATGAAGTGATCCAATCTTTTTTTCAGGTGAATACAAGTCGCTTAAAAAGTCAAATTCACCGTGAATTATTAGAAGGAATTCCTGTTACTACAAAAGACAATTACTTACAAGTGTTGCAAATGTTTGAAGAGTATGCCATAAATGAATTATAAAGGATCTTGCTAAAAAAGCAGGTCCTTTTTTAATGTAGAAGAATATTCCTCTTCTCTATGCTAAACTAGAAATGTATGTTCTTATAATCCATGGTTTAACATGGGTATTTTTGAATAGGTCTTATTTTTATGGCAGAGGAGATTGTGTATGATTGAATGTCTAAAAGGTGAAATAATCCATATTGAAGCAGATAGTATAACAATGGATGTACGGGATGTTGGTTATTTGATATATTGCCCTAATCCTTACGAGTTTAGAGAGCGAATAGGTGATAAAATAACTATTTTTACATATCAGCATGTAAGAGAGGATGCCATACGCCTTTACGGGTTTTTAACGAGGGAAGAAAAGCGGTTATTTGAAAAACTTCTTCAAGTATCTGGTATAGGGCCAAAAGGTGCGTTAGCTATTTTAGCCTCTGGTGAACCGAAACTGGTAGTATCGGCCATTGAAAATGAGGACGAAAAATTCTTGGTTAAATTCCCAGGAGTGGGGAAAAAAACAGCAAGGCAAATTATTCTTGATTTAAAAGGAAAATTAATGGAAATGCTTCCTTCCCATCAATTTGATGAGATCGCATTGACAGAAGAAAAAGGCACCTTGATACAAGGAAGTAATGATAATATAGAGTTAAATGAAGCAGTAGAAGCTCTGAAAGCTTTAGGTTACGTGGATAGGGAAATCAATAAGGTTTTGCCAGAGTTGAAAAAACAGCATCGACCTACTGATGTGTATATTAAACAAGCCCTCCAATTAATGTTGCGATAGTGAAGGGAGAAGTGGACATGGATGATAGGTTAATGAACAGCGAGGTACAAGGGGAAGAAGAGTGGGAAGAAAGAAGCTTACGTCCTCAAACTTTAGCTCAGTATATTGGTCAAACAAAGGTGAAAAATAATCTTACAGTGTTTATTCAAGCAGCGAAAATGAGAGAAGAATCGCTGGATCATGTTTTACTATATGGTCCTCCAGGATTGGGTAAAACGACACTTTCCATGATCATCGCCAACGAAATGGCTGTCAATCTCAGAACAACTTCGGGGCCAGCCATCGAACGACCTGGAGACTTAGCAGCCATCTTGACAGCCTTGGAGCCAGGGGATGTATTATTTATTGACGAAATCCATCGGTTAAACCGTGCTGTAGAAGAAGTACTTTATCCTGCTATGGAAGATTTCCATTTAGATATTATTATTGGCAAAGGACCTTCAGCAAGGTCTGTGCGGCTTGACTTACCACCATTTACGTTAGTGGGAGCAACGACACGTGCTGGAATGCTTTCAGCTCCATTAAGGGATCGTTTTGGCGTTGTAAGTAGGTTGGAGTATTATACATTTGAAGAGTTATCAGAGATAGTAGAGCGTACGGCGGCAGTCATGGATGTTAGGATCAACTTAGATGCTGCTGGAGAAATTGCAAGAAGGTCTAGAGGTACCCCTAGGATAGCAAATCGCCTGCTGCGAAGAGTGAGGGATTTTGCTCAAGTAAAAGGGAACGGGAAAATCTCCCTAGATATTACACAAGAAGCATTAGAACTTCTGCAAGTGGATAAATTAGGATTAGATGAAATAGATCATAAATTACTAAGGGGCATCATTGAAAAATTCCGTGGTGGTCCGGTTGGATTGGATACAATTGCAGCCACAATTGGTGAAGAATCTCATACAATTGAAGATGTGTATGAACCTTATTTACTTCAGATTGGTTTTTTACAAAGAACACCTAGAGGTAGAATGGTTACTGCAGAAGCATATAAACACTTTCAATTGGAGGTGCCCCGTTCATGAGTCAAATTCCCAAGTTGTTAATAACAATAGGTATTGTAATGATTATTGCTGGACTAATTTGGCAAATTGGCGGCAAATACATATCCTTAGGGAAATTGCCAGGGGATATTCTTATTAAAAGAGGTAATACCACTTTTTACTTTCCGATTGTCACATCGATAATTGTGAGTATTGTTTTGTCCTTAATCTTCTTTATTATCGGTCGATTTAGGTAAAAAAGATATAAATAGAAAGGTTGAAGAAGATGGATGTAACCCAATTTGACTTTGTGCTTCCCCAAGAACTAATTGCTCAAACTCCATTAGCTGATAGAGCAGCATCGAGGCTGTTAGTGATGAATAAAAAAAACTGGGGAGATTACCCACCGTTATTTTCCCGATTTACTCTTGTACTTAAGTAAGGGAGATGTTCTTGTTTTAAATGATACAAAGGTGATGCCAGCTAGACTGTTTGGTATAAAAGAGGATACTGGTGCAAATATTGAACTGCTACTTTTGAAAGAAGAAGGGAGCCATACTTGGGAGGCCCTTGTTAAGCCAGCAAAGAGGGTTCAAGTTGGAACGACTATTTCTTTTGGTGACGGCAAGTTAAAGGGGACATGTATGGAGGAATTATCAGAAGGACGAAGGAAAATTCAATTCTCTTTCGATGGTATCTTCCATGAAATTCTAGATGAATTGGGAGAAATGCCCCTTCCACCTTATATTCAAGAACAATTAGAGGAGAAAGACCGCTACCAAACAGTTTATGCCAAAAATGTTGGCTCTGCGGCGGCCCCGACTGCAGGCCTGCATTTTACAGAAGAATTGTTGGGAAAAATAAAAGAGCAGGGTGTTCAAATCGTTTATATTACATTGCATGTTGGGTTAGGGACATTTCGCCCAGTGACAGTAGAAAATATTGAAGAACATACAATGCATGCTGAATTTTATCAGTTAACAGAAGAAACGGCTGAAATAATTAACACGGCAAAGGCAAGGGGTAATAAAATTATAGGAGTAGGGACTACGACAGTGCGAACACTTGAAACGATTGGGCATAAAACAGATGGGCCTTTACAGGCAGGGTCTGGATGGACGGATATCTTTATTTATCCAGGGTTTACTTATAAGGTAATTGATGGATTAGTTACTAATTTCCATCTCCCAAAATCTACACTAGTCATGTTAGTAAGTGCCTTTGCAGGAAGAGAGAATATTTTACATGCCTACAACGAAGCAGTGAAGGAACGATATCGTTTCTTTAGTTTTGGAGATGCTATGTTGCTTATTTGATTCGGAAGAATTCCATATGTCTTTGCAGACATTACGTTGGATGGATATTCTTTAAAAGGTGTAAAAGGTGTAGTTGATTTCCGCTACAGGCACTCGCTTTCCGCGGGCAACGCTTCAGCCTCCTCGTCCCTGCGGGGTCTTCTGTCTCTTCCTCTGCTAGCTTTGCTATGTAGCAAATGCGTCGAGACAGATCGAAGCGTATTCAGAGCGGCATCGCGCGCGATGCCTCTTGAAGTAAACGCTCTTAGTTGCTCCTGCGATTACTCGTCGCAAGAAAAACCCTTGTTGCTTTTCCCGCAGGACTTTGAGATGCTTCCTCGAAATAGCCCACGCACGAAGAAAATGTGTGAGCATTTTCGAGGAGTCTCGTACCTTCCACTTCAATCAACTTGGAACAAAAAAGAGATTATCAAGCATTTATACCTTAGATAATAGGAAGTGAAACTATGGCAGCTATTACGTATGAACATATTAAAACATGCAAACAGTCAGGAGCACGCCTTGGAGTAGTCCATACTCCCCATGGCTCCTTTGAAACACCTATCTTTATGCCAGTAGGTACTTTGGCAACAGTAAAAACCATGAGTCCCGAAGACCTAAAGGAGATGGGTGCTAAGATTATCTTAAGTAATACGTATCACTTATGGCTGCGACCAGGTCATGAGATAGTAAAAGAGGCAGGGGGACTCCATACCTTTATGAACTGGGACCGCCCCATCTTAACAGACTCAGGAGGCTTTCAAGTATTCAGTTTAAGTGATATGCGGAAGATTACGGAAGAAGGGGTAGAATTTAAAAATCATTTGAACGGATCAAAAATGTTTTTGTCTCCCGAAAAGGCAATGGAGATTCAAAACGATTTAGGTCCAGATATAATGATGGCATTTGATGAATGCCCACCATACCCTGCTGAATTTGATTATATGAAAGCATCAGTAGAACGGACAAGCAGATGGGCAGAACGGTGTCTTAAAGCTCATGGTCGTCCAGAAGATCAAGGGTTATTTGGAATTGTTCAAGGGGGCGAATACGAGGAATTACGTAAAAAAAGTGCCCAAGACCTCGTTTCTCTTGATTTTCCAGGATATGCCATTGGTGGCTTGTCAGTCGGGGAACCGAAGGATGTTATGAACCGGGTTCTAGAGCATACGACACCACTGCTTCCAGCAAATAAACCGAGGTATTTAATGGGAGTTGGGTCTCCTGATTCCTTAATTGATGGCGCTATTCGTGGCATCGATATGTTTGACTGTGTACTTCCTACAAGAATTGCCAGGAATGGAACGTTAATGACCAGTTCCGGTAGATTAGTTGTGAGAAATGCCAAGTTTACTCGGGATTTTGGACCGTTAGATGAAAAATGTGATTGTCATGTATGTAAGAATTATTCAAGGGCATACATTAGACATCTTGTTAAATGTGATGAGACGTTTGGCTTACGCCTCACAACGTATCATAATTTATATTTCCTGTTAAAGCTTATGGAGAATGTTAGAGAGGCCATCCGTAATGACAGACTGTTGGATTATAGGGAAGAGTTTTTTGAGGAATACGGTTTTAATAAACCTAATGCAAAGAACTTTTAAATTTTTGGGATTAAAACCAGTAGTACTATTGAAAGATGAAAGCATTTTAATATAATTTTCACTATAGTTTAAAACTATGAGTTGATTTTAGGACCAGTTATTGTCTAAAATAGTGTAGTAGGCTTTAATAGTTAAACATGAGGAATTAGATAAATAAGAGAGCTTTTGCTAAAATGATCACTTACATAAAACTAGCTGTTTTGCCATCAATGGTGAACCCGCTGATACGTTGGTGAAATGACCTCTTGCAAAAGCGACGGTGTTTGTCTCTGAAAGGGGTGAAGTACATGGAAGGTTTAGCTGGTGCATTATTACCTTTACTACTGATGTTTGCCATTTTTTATTTCCTTTTGATTCGTCCACAACAAAAGCGTCAAAAGAAAATTCAAGAAATGCATACATCTCTTCAAAAGGGAGATAAGATTGTAACGATTGGTGGTTTACACGGGAAAATCGATGCAATCGATGAGGACCGTATTGTCGTTGACGTTAATGGTAGCCAAAAGCTAACATTTGACCGTCAGGCAGTTCGTGATGTTTTAAATAAGGACTAACAAAAAACCGATTTCCTTTTAATTAGGAAGTCGGTTTTTTAAATGAGATTTCAGTAGTTAGGGGATGTACAAACTAACTATACAGTTTCCCCCCTGACGTTTACTCCAAAAATGCCACCTAGCATGGCCACTAGCACATAACCGCTGTGTATTGCTAGTTGTTGCGTATCAAACCCTTGGTTGTATCCTAAATACTGTACGAGAAAAATAACAAACGAGTATAGTATTGCTGTAGTCGCACCTGCAAGCCACCCCTTCTGTCCGGAACGTCCCCCGGAAATGAAACCTCCGCAAAAAAACAGCCAGGAAGGAAAATCCTAATAATGCCCATGTGAAGCTTCCCTCCTGTAGCGAGGTAAATCTAAGGAGCATTGAACTGACGAAACTTGCGACAATGACAAGTATTAAAATGGTTAGTATCCCATACAAGGCACTGTTAAACAGCCGTTGATTCATAATTCCATCCCTCCCAGAAATCTCTTAATGGATGTATATTCCCATGTCCCCATTTTTAGACGAGCTTTTTAAAGTTTTTTAGTTGAGGTGGGTAAAGTTTAATTTATTATGGTTAGACATGAGTTTTGATTTCCTTTTAATACATGTTTGTCCGATTCCATTCATACAATGTATCGAATGAGTGGGGAGGGACAGGTCAATGGATTGGATTTTTGCATTAACGATCTTTACAATAAGCTATATTTTTATCATCAGTGAAAAAATTAATCGTGCACTGATTGCGTGTCTTGGCGGCGTCTTTATGCTATTTGCTGGTGTCCTTGACTTAAATAGTGCATTTTTAGAGCATATAGATTGGCACACGATTGTATTGCTGTTATCCATGATGATTTTAGTATCCATCACAAGTCAAAGTGGTTTCTTTGAATTTCTTGCTGTATTTCTGGCGCAACAAATAAAAGGTAGACCGATTATGCTGTTAATTTTAATTTCCACTTTGACTGCTGTAGGATCAGCTATTTTAAATAATGTGACCACTGTGTTATTAATTGTTCCCATCGTTTTTACATTAACTAGAATGTTGAAAATATCCGCTATTCCTTATTTAATGGCAGTTATCTTGGCCTCCAATATTGGAGGCACAGCAACATTAATAGGTGACCCACCAAATTTAATGATTGGCCAAGCAGTGGAACATTTGAC
Source organism: Bacillus sp. (in: firmicutes) (assembly GCA_021208645.1). Lineage (GTDB taxonomy): Bacteria > Bacillota > Bacilli > Bacillales > Salisediminibacteriaceae > Evansella. The sequence continues at coordinate 12,855 of JAJOJL010000041.1, forward strand.
CTTCAATTCTTTTATTGTCAATTTAGCTCCTATTGTTGTTGTTATCTTTGTAGTGATTGTGACCGGTATTTGTTTCCTTTATAGAAATCAATTGTTAGTTAGTGTAGAAAATCAGCAAAAGCTCATGAATATTTATCCACGTAAATTTTTGAAAAATAAGTCCCTGTTATTTAAGTCAGTAACTGTGTTGACTTTGACGACAGTAGGGTTTGTACTACAGCCACTATTAAATGTTGAGTTGACGAGTGTAGCCATGGCTGGTGCCCTTCTACTAATGCTGCTTACCTATGATGAAGGGAGCACGGAAGAAGTTTTTCAAAAGGTGGAGTGGGTTACCTTATTCTTCTTTGTAGGTTTGTTTATGTTAGTGGGCGGCTTAAAACAAGTTGGAATTATTGATGAAATTGCTAAATCGATTATTTACTATACGGAAGGTGATTTGCCAAAACAGCAATGCTCATATTATGGGCTTCGGGAATCTTGTCTGGTTTCGTAGATAATATTCCATTTGTAGCAGCCATGATTCCAGTTATTCTCGAATTCCAGGATTACGGTATGACTAATTTAGATCCACTTTGGTGGGCATTGGCTTTAGGTGCTTGCCTTGGGGGGGAATGCAACATTGATTGGTGCAAGCTCCAATGTTATCGTTGCAGGATTGGCCATTAAGGAGAAGGAACCGTTTACGTATATGGATTTCTTGAAAATTGGAGCTCCAACGGCTCTCGTATCCTTTGTCTTTTCCAGTATTTATTTGTATTTTAGGTATTTGATTTTTTTCTAGGGGTGTAGGGGAAATTAACCTTTCTTTGGTGGTGCTCACCTCAGGTGTACGATTTTTTTGTCTGCTTTTGGAAAGGGAGCTAGCTTTGCTGGTTAATAGACAATGGAATGGAGGGAAGGGTTTACCTCTATCAAGAATAAATAGTTGTGGATTTCCCTATCTCATAGTGGTGAGGAAGCTATTGCAATCCTTGCTTAGGGTAGTTGGAGTTTCCTATGTTCGATAGTGTTAACTAGGTATCGCTTGCGATGCCTTTTTTGTATGAAACTTATGTTGCTGAGTGTGAAGTTGAGGTGGGAGGGGACAGGTGGGGAGGAAAAGTAGGGTGACATGTCTGTAGCGGAGGCGGGAGCGGACAGGTGGGGTGGAAAAACCGGATGACGTGTCTGCAGCGGAGGTGGGAACGGACAGGTGAGGTGGAAAAGTTGTATGACGTGTCCGTAGCG
>JAJOJL010000009.1 GCA_021208645.1 Bacillus sp. (in: firmicutes)
GAAAATTTGCTGTAATTATCGTGAATCTCTGCCTTTAGCTTCTCTATCATCTTTTTCACCTTCGAGTGGTCTGAAGGGTTTCCTTTTTTTAAAAAAATTTAATGGAAATCCTTCTATTTTTATTTATAATAACACACTTTTCTGAATATTCTATAGTTTTTTAAAATATATTTGAGATTTTTCAAAACGATGTGGTTGAACTTTGCTTCAAGGTAATCCCCTTTTTCCATGCCTTACGCTAAAATCAACATTAGTCACTAAAGAAGCCTACTGAAAAAAGATAAATTAAAAGACTCGCAAAAATTTTTCCATTAATCGCTTCCGTCTCTGTTCGTTGATAGCCTCGGTTTGTTAAGCCTTCGATGATGAGTGGAACCGATTGGTGGCCTGGTAACACATCAAAGGGTTTACGTGGCAGACTGGCAAGGACATCTGCTGAAACGTACTTCATAAAATCATCGCAAAGATCTAATCCTAGCCCCACATGGTTAATCCCCGCAACTTCCACTAGATGGTCAATGTGATCAAGGAGATGTTCGATGGTAGACTGATGGTCATCGTCTCCCACGAGCATGTTCACCGCATTAACTCCAATAACTCCATTGGTAGCAGCGATAGCCTTCATCTGCTCATCGGTTAAATTTCGCATCGTCGCGCAAAGACTTCTTCCATTAGAATGGGAGGCAATGACTGGTTTAGTGGCTATCTCCATTACATCCCAGAAGCCCTCGTCATTTAAGTGGGATACATCGATGGTCATTCCCAGCCTCTCTGCCTCCTCCAGAACGCTCACTCCGAAACTGGTCAAGCCACCTTTATTCCCTTCCTTAACGGGATGAAAGAAACTGCCATCTCCAACGGCATTCCTTCTGCTCCACACTAACCCGAGATTTCGCACGCCCAGCTCATAAAATACACGGAGTAAACTGAGGTCCGTCCCGATTGGCTCTGCCCCTTCGAGGGAAAGTAGAAACCCAATTTTTCCTAATTGTTTAGCCCTTTCCATGTCTTTGCTGTTATAGCATATCATGAGTTTATCCGGTGATTCTCGAACTTCTTCGTATAATGCGCTAATTTGACTGAGTGCTTTCCGAAGGGCCATTTCCGGTAAGAAACTGCTATCTACAAAAACAGCAGCAATGATAACGTCAACACCCCCGTCGACAAAGCGAGAATGGTATACTTCTTCAATGACCTTTGTTCTGCCCTTTTCCCGTTGAAGCTGTACGTCCATTAATAAATCAAAATGACCGTCGATGGTTAGGTGGGACTCATTCAAGTCTTGATTATTAGCCTCTTTGTTCATCGTATCTTTTCACCTTCTTTTGATGGGAATATAGTTTTGGTTTAATGATCTCTTTACTAATCTTCTACGGTGTTTTCTCTAGTATGTAATAATGATTGACAGAGCTTGGGTCTCGCTTTACGCCTGTGATGACAAAGCCCTGTTGAAAAGCTTCCGTAACTGCTTTTCTAACGGCAAACCGCCAAGCCCTAGCTGATTCAGGAGACGCTTGTTTCATTTCGTGTATGTTTGTAGGTACGGCAATGAAGTAGCCCTTTTCTTCTCGGCTTATGTTTTCCTGGATCTGCCTTGGGCTTTTTCCATTATCGGTGGCCGATAAGATGATTGGATATCTTTCTCTTGATGACGCTTGCCCCTTCGTGTTGAGAGCCTTTTCAACACGGGGGGAATCAATGTCCCAATCCACCACTAACCGGTCAGCTGGGAGGCATGATTCAGCTTGTCTTTCATTTCTCCATAATAAGCAGGAATATAATCCTTCGAAACGGCCCCTAGCTTACAAAAGTTAAAGTAGCCATTTCTTCCTTCTAATGGGTCGCATGTCCAGGTAATTCTTTTGTATCCGTAGTTTAATGCCCACCTTCGTTGCTCCTTTTTCACTGGTAGCCAATACCGTAATTTTGGTATTCTGGTAAAACACCTGTCATATGAGAGATAAGGGAAATTTCACCGTGTTTATAGCCGGGAAAGCCAAACGTAAATGCTACTAATCTATTCTTCTCGAAAGTTCCAATAACGATGCCACCGTTCCGACTATTAGCAACAAGCTGTGGCAAAGGAGAAACGACCTCCTGTCCCCAAATTTCCCGTTGTATGTTCACTGCTGCATGGAAATCTTCCAAATCTTCCAAAATCCTATATGCAAGAGTATCAGCCATACGAACAGACCTCCTTTCTCAAGATTATGTTTGATTGAATCGTCGGATCTGGATGGATGAGCCTTGTACTACCAATTTCAATTATAAAGGAAAACCTTTTTATTGGAATTTTCTGAAGGTTATCCTTTAAAATGATTATAAAAGAATCCACCCTAATAAACAATACCAATTTAAGAATTTTCAGAAAAAAAAAGAAACAAACTATCCAAGTTAAAAAAGCTCCTCCCCTTGTTTTGCACATTAAGGGGGAGAAACTTATTATTAGCTTTCGAACAGGGTTTGATATTTCCATAATGATGTATTTTTTAGAAGAAAGAAGCAGAGATTATTACAAGAATCAGGAAGCCGATGAGTATCCAAAAGAAAACATTGAAACCGTACCAGGCTAAATAGGAGGCTTCCTTGTTTGCTTTCTGTTCTGCGTCTAAATTGTGTTCCTCACTCCCGTAATTTAGGTTGCTAGAATGAGGAATAGACGCAAGAATCAAAGCAATAAAGATTCCTATCAACAGTAAATTTAACCAGTATACCCCAAGAAAGATTGGCCCAACAGGTGTAACCCATAGTCCTAATGCTAGAGTCCCCATAAACACTATTGTGAAAAATAGTAGGATCCCGCCTCCATCACGTTCCCGATAGCTACTGCCTATAACTGCTGTCAACAGTAGGGCAATTAAGAAGATGAAAATAATCTCTGTAAAAAACATGATAAAGTACCCTCCAGAAACTAGAATTGGTCTCATCAATCCTATTCCCCAGTTTACTCTCATAAAACACAAAAGCAGCAAGTGACTGGAGAACCGTCCAATGCTGCTTATAGTGAATTACGATATTTTTACTTAAAGTCAGCTCAAACTGATCTACTATATCTTTATATTTAAATTAATCACGTCTTCTCATAAAATTCCATAAATAACGGAGCTACTTTGAAAATCTGTATATCAATTTTTGCCATACATTCCCAACTACGTAGGGCTCGACCAGAAGCCATTTATCTAGTTCATCTCTCGTTGGATAATCGACCACCATGATGGAACCGATCATCTTCCCTTCATCATCAAGTAACGCACCACCATATAAATGTTCTCCTTCTTTGAACCTTTTATCTACTTGCCTTAAATGTTCTTCCCGAACCGCTAATCTCCGATCCAATGCCCTTTCATCTGTTCCATCATAAGCCGTAATTAAATACTGCATAAGCATCCCCCTCGTTTGTTAATAGCCAACGCGAAAAATCTTGCTTAACATTAACCTTCTTTAATACTTTGTAGAAGTTCTTTCTTGAAATTAACTCATGCAGGTAGCCTCTCCATCGCCGTCTATTTCTTCAAGGATTATTTCCTGACTTGATTTATGCTACCAAAGTAATCTGTTGAACTACCAACCACTTACCACTCTAACTAGTTGATTGAAGTGGAGGAATCCAAAGAACACCGACCTATTGGTCTGTTATGGATTAGGCTATCCCCGCAGTTCCTGCGGTTAATCGCAATACTTCATTACGAAGATTGATATGTTTAGTTATATTTTACCACTATTTCTAATAGAAGGTTATAGAAAAGTGCTTTATAGATTTAATTAAAAGGTTAGGAAAAAAGCTGACTTTTTCATGAAGGAATTTGAAAGATTTTGTAGAATTATATCAATACATAACTGATCGATGGGGAAGAATAGCAGACAATTTTTCCAAAAATTCTAAAGGGCGTGTAAATCGTCCTTAGTTGGAGGGGTTGGAATGATAAATAAAGTTGTCTTGGTGGGCCGGTTGACAAAGGATCCTGAATTGCGGTATACAGCTAATGGTATAGCTGTTTCCTCCTTTACATTGGCCGTAAATCGTCCATTTGCCAATCAACAGGGAAATCGGGAAGCTGATTTTATCGCCTGTATAGCTTGGAGAAAACAGGCAGAGAACATCGCTAATTTTATGAAAAAAGGGAATCTGGTAGGTGTTGATGGTCGAATGCAATCAAGGAACTATGTGAATAACGAAGGGCAGAAGGTTTTTGTCACAGAGGTTGTTGCAGATAGCATTCAGTTTCTTGAGCCTAGAAAATCAAGGGTCAGTGCAGGAGTCTTTCCGGAAAACGTACCACCAAAAAGGCAGACGAGTACAGCTAATGTACCACCAGGGCAATCGGCGACTTCTCCACAAAAGGAATTCCCATCGACTGAAGATGTTAAATCATATGATATTAATGACGATGACCTGCCGTTTTAGGAAATATGTAGCCCATAAATAATACCTGTCCCCTGACAGCATAGTGTTTTAAATGTTGCAGGGGACAGATGCCGTTAATAAGAGAGGGAAGTTTTTATACTCTCCCTAGAAGCTGATTTTTGCTGCCCTATGAATTCAAGGATACTATATGTTTTCCCTGAGAGTCTTGACTCTTCTGCAATATGGGCATATAAATGACTATAAATACTCTCTTCTGAAATTGATTTTTCTGAAGGGTGCGAAGATAGTGTTTTCCAAAATTCTTCCATCAAACCTTTATCTCCTCCAGCATGCATGCCAAATGTAGAAGGATTCACCTCAATGATTTCCTCATTCTTCCCAAACCTCTTTAATGTTAGCTTATTTTTACTAAACTCTCCCGAAATTTCACCATGCGTACCTAACACTCGTATATACCGTTCCAGTTTATCAGTAAATCCACTCATGGTAAGTGTTGCTGTCGATTTATTGGCAAATTCCATCGTAACCACTTGATGGTCAACAACGTCATTATCACATTTATACACACAGCGACCATATGGACCATTTTCAATGGCTAAGGTTCGCCCTTCCATGGATAGATCGGCAGTGATAGTGTTAACTGGCCATTCTGTATTATCCTGCAAGTAAATTTTTCTTGCAGAATATGGGCAATCTACCTCAACAAAGCAGTCTAAGCAGCGTTCCGTCGAACCTAATGGAGCATTTTCTTTATTGAAATGAAGCAAATATCCGAACGAGGATATTTTTTGGCAAGAACTGTCCAGTAAGTATGGAATGATATCAAAGTCATGGCAACACTTTGCTAGAATCATTGGTGAAGATTTAACCGAGTTCCGCCAATTTCCCCGTACAAAGCTATGCGCCATGTGCCAGTAGGCCACATTCATATCCATTGATACATGTCGAGGTGTTCCAATAGTTCCATCCGCAAGTAACTGTTTAATTTTTTGGAAAAACGGTGTATACCTCAGCACATACCCAAGGAGCAATACTTTTTTATTCGCCTTTGCTTTGGCAATCATATCAAAACATTCATCTAGATTAGGGCTCATTGGCTTTTCTACAAGTACATGATAACCCTTTTCCAATGCTATCATGACCGGTTGAAAATGATCGTGATCTTGCGTAGAAACAATGACTGCATCGCATAATTTTTCTTGAGCTAAAAGTGTTTCATAGGTGTCATAAACCATTGAACTATCAATTTGATGTTTCTTTGCAAACGCATTTCTTCGTTCCAATTCCGGTTCCGCCACAGCTACCACTTTAAATTTTTTAGGATATAGGAGGGCAAAATCACTATAGATGTTTCCCCTATTTCCTGCTCCGATTACGGCCAGAGAAATCGTTTCCATATATGCCGCTCCCAACATAACTTTAATTATTCACTTCTATAACTATAAGTTATTGTAACGGAATATTACTGATCTGGCTATAAGAATAATCATATTGTAAAAAAGCTGCCATAATAATTAACCCGGGGTGTGACAGGCACCACCCGAAAAATATTGTTTCACAGGGTGTGTTCCACGAAGGAAACGAAGGAAACCCCAATACGTTGAGTAATGGGGTTTGGATTTTAGCAAACATTAAGTTGCCATTAACTTTCACTAACTGATTTAGGGTTTTTATTCCATTTAATTATCATATAACCTGCTACTATTAAAATAATGGAACCCATTATGTGGTTTAAATAACTATTTACCAAATACAAGAGGCGAACCGATACATAAGGATCTACTACTGGTAAAGCAACCCGAACTAGAAGATAGTATAGGCCCACAATTACTAGTGATATCCCCAACCATCTTGGAATTTTTGAAAGCCATTTTATCCCTTCTGGTTCCCCTTCCTTTTGCTTCATAACATCAAAGAAACTGTAAAACCAAATCAATGGAATAATAAATAGAAGCATGGTTAATCGTAACTCGTTAATCATAAAAAGACTTATGAAAAAGACAGCCATAACTTGTATCCCTTTGGTGATTTTCCCTAAAAACATATGCCCCGCACCAGGGATAATGGATAATAATAAATAAATTAGTTTATTGTTATTTAGTGCATTCTTCAATGTCGAAAATTCTGTGAAATCTACGGAATCAACGAGTTCCTCACCTTTTTCCTTCCTTTTATGCAAATGAATGCTGTCAAACAAACTATAAAACCAAACAACAGGTAATAGAAATAAGAAAACGAAAAACAGGGTCGTGTTTGTTAACGAACTGAAAAAGCTTATTAATGTTAATAATCCAAAGAAAGTTAGCATGATCACTACCCCTCGCTGCATTAATCCCAAATAGAAATGGCCTGCTCCAGGGATAAAGGAAAGGAGAATGATTGGATAACTTACGGTCAGCATGAAATTTTCATTTTGCTCCTGTATTTCTCCGCTCGTAACAGGCAATTGCCCAACCTCCTCCCCTCTACGGAGGAGAGATATACTAATATCAATCATACAGATGATCCAGACAAAAAGAGAAATAACGAACAAAATCATTGGGTCCATGTACCCTAACATGATGATCAAAAATCCCCCAATAACAATTGGAGCAATGAAAAACAAAAAGTAGAAAAAACCACTAATTGTCCTTCCTATATAGATGTGCCCTAGTCCTGGTAGGAAAGATAAAACTAATGCTTTCATGGCACTTTTTTTCATGGTGTAGCCTCCTTTTTAAATTGCCCATTTAATTTTAATTTTGTAATAAAAACGGTTTGCTTCGTATCACTGTGGGCATATACAGATCCACTGTGTAGTTCAATAATATTTTTAGCAATTGCCAAACCAAGTCCGGCTCCTCCTAAATGGTCTGCTCTTGATTTTTCACCACGATAAAAACGCTCGAAAATAAACGGAAGATCTTGAGCAGGAATTGGACGGCCATAATTTACAACCTCAACTACTGCTTCCATATTTTCTATCTTCCATTTTACGTCAACGTACTTTCCTTTCTGCCCATATTGAATGGCATTGGATATTAAATTCTCATAGACTCTGGCTAGTTTATCACCGTCTGCAAAGAGAATAATTTTTTCATGAGAAGGATGTAAGCGGCATTCTACCCCAGCTTGATCTGACATAGGAAAGGCCTCCGCAACCAGTTGCTCCAGGAGTTGACCTATATCCACCTTCTCTTTAGAAATGACCATCGAACCATGGAGAGTTCTCGTGTATTCAAACAAATCTTCAATGAGTTTTTGCAGACGTTTCGCTTTGAAAAAAACAATATTCGTATAATGTCGCAGTTCTACTTCATCTTTGTATTGATCCCGCTCAATCAGGTCCATGTAACCAACAATGGAGGTTAACGGAGTTCTCAGATCATGTGATACATTGGTGATCAATTCCTGCTTGGCTTTCGCTGCTTTCCTTTCCTCTTTCATGGACGTATCAAGCTTGGCCGTCATAGTATTAATGTGATTGGCTAACAATCCAAGTTCATCATTTCTTGTGATGGGTATCCGATAAGATAAATTTCCAGAAGATATAACTTGAACGGAATAGATAATTCTAAGCAAATATTTCATAAAACCAGATGTAAGGACAAAAAAGTAAAGCATAAAAAACATTCCTGTTACTAAGAAAAGAAATACAATACCGAGAAGCGGAGCTTCTATTAGCATAGTAGCCATAGAATAGATTGGCTCGATACGATATTCGTATGTAATTAAAGAAATCAGCCATAATACTCCTATGCTCACAACCGTTAAGAGGATGCTAAAACTAAAGTAAAGAAACATTTTCCAACGTAAACTAGTAAATGGACTATTTTTCAATTTTATAACCTACTCCCCATACTGTTTTTATAAGGGTCGATTCATTTGCCTGTTTCTTTAATTTTTCACGAATTTTACGTATATGTACCATCACCGTGTTTTTAGATTCAAAATATTGTTCTTTCCACACTTTCTCAAACAAGTCTTCCGCGCTAAATACTCTGTCAAGGTTACTAGCCATAACATAAAGTATTTCGAATTCAGTAGGCGTTAAATTGACTTCCTCCCCATCCATGGTCACCTGTCTTGTTATTTTATTAATCATTAGGCCCCTAACATAAATTGCGTTTTCCGTTTTAACAGAAAGGTCTGATGTATTTAAATGCAAATAACGTCTCAACTGAGATTTGACTCTAGCAACTAATTCCATGGGGTGGAAGGGTTTTGTCACATAGTCATCTGCTCCAGTGCTCAGACCTAGAATTTTGTCCATCTCCTCCGTTTTCGCACTCAGCATGATAATGGGGATGTTGGCTTTTTCCCGAATTCTCCTACATACTTCGATACCATCCATCCCTGGTATCATAATGTCTAATATCACTAGTTTTACTGGATGCATTTCTATTAGTTGTAATGCTTCCTTCCCATTTGCCGCTTTAAAAACTTCATAGCCTTCATTACGTAAATAGATGCCAGCTAAATCTGCAATTTCTTTCTCATCGTCAACAATCAAAATATTGTGTGATTGCATGGATAACCTTCCTTCCAAACTACTTTAATAAATTTACTACCATATCTCGTTCCAATAATGGAAACAATAATCTTATTCTCTATTAGCTTTATTAGACCTGCAAGTAATTTCTCTCTTTCTACTATAAACAGGATATCTTAATTTAAATGACAACAAATCCTTAAGATTTTCTTAAGAAAAATAAACAAATTCGTTTTTTAAAACTATTTTGGGATGAAAAGCAGTAATTTTATCCAAAAATCCCCCAACCTTTACTACCAAGAGCAAGAGTTGAGGGATTAATTAATCAAGTAAATTACTAAGAAGCTACTTTTTTTTATGGGTACGTGAATTTCCATAGAGAATTTTTCGTGTTCCCAAGGATGACAGCGTTCATCGTAGAATTCAAAATCTAGCTTTCTGTCATCAATCACATAGCCAGAGTTAGGAAACCATTCTTCTAGAATATATTTCCATGCTCCTTTAATGGAATCAACAAATTCTCCATCTATAACAGGTGGCGTCGTAAAGACAGCATAAGTTGCTGCCGGAACCTCTAATAGATACATTTCGGCCAATGCGTTATCAAAATCGGTAACCTCCACTCCTAACACATAAGAAAACTCATCTGTTTCCATATTCGTGTTTACGCATATTCCGTATTCCCCATGTTTCGGTGGGTTTTGTGTATTGTATAGTTTCGCTTCTTTCCCTTCAATATTGCATTTATTCCAAAAAGCAGGAATGTCCCTGGAATGAGCATTGTTTCGTAATGTTGTTTTAAACTCATATCCTACTATTTTAAAGGCATCCCTTTCCATTATTTTCGGTTGCATGATAATTCCCCCTGTCTTATTTTTCTGAAGTTTAATTAGATCGATCCTTTGTGGCATACCAATAGGAGCATGGGTCCGGTAAAAGTTAGGTGGATAACCAAATGCTTTTTTGAACGCTTTAGTAAAACCAGCATGGGTTTTGTACCCATATGTTAATGCAACATCCAATACTTTTTTTCCGTTCCGTAGGTCGTATAGGGCATATTGAAGCTTGCGTCTCGTTACATATTCCATTACGGGCAAGCCAACAATACTTGCAAATACACGATAATAATGATACGTGGAAAAACCAGCTTTCCGTGCTAAACTTTCCACCGTTATATCGTGGAGGATGTTTTTGTCAATATAGTCTAGTGCTTCTTGGATTAGTCGAACATAGTTCATATAAAGTTCCTTTCTTAGTAAGCGTTAGGATACTTTAATAATAACAAGTACTCTAATGTTTTTCTTATCCTAAATTGCTTTTTTTACAAAAAAGTTCCTTTCTCGGAAGTCCATTCGCCACTCTCCTAACACTCCGTCCCGCACGTTGTTGGTCGCAATGCCAAAAAAGGCCCTACGCTCCAAAAATCAATTATACTATCAATATGTTAGTTTTTTTATGTTACACTAAGTATGGTGAATTGTAGATTTAGCATAATGCAAAGAGGAAAAAGTGGAAAATATTTTGGTCTGACTTTTTACCCTTTTTCTCACTTGTTGAGGAGGTGTACTTCATGGGATTATTATTTCGAAGACGAAGTGATGAGAAGAGTCCAAAAGCAGTAAATTTTCTTAGACTGGTTTTAGCAATATCCATCACAATATTATTTGTTCTAGCAATTATCGATTGGTTTAATATCATATATCTAGCCATCATATTTATTCTTGCAGGCATCGGAGAATTAGTAGATGGAATTGAAGGTTACATACGAAAGGAAAACAACTACTACCTTCTTAACTTTACCTTTGCTATCCTCCTGTTCGCATTATCTATCATGTATCTAACATAGGAAACAATGAAAATAACAGAGGCTGGTGAAGAGGGAATCCCCCTTTTCTCACCAGTCATAATGACAGCTTAACAACCTTCAACTCTATAAAACATGGTGAAAGGAGGCTTCTCTTCTCTTATCCGAAACTTTCACAGCCTTATTTGCATGATTTCTAGCATAAAAAGGCACACCCAATACAGGGGTATGCCTTCATCAATAGCCAAACGCTAGCTTACATCCTCACTATCAACAGAATCGACTACCCAGTTTTCTCCGTCGTAAACTAACTGATAAATCATTTTTATGTGACCAAGCATTTCCGAATCTCGCTCTTGGATAACCTGATACTCCCTTTCACTCAATTGTTCCACATCATAGGCTTCATCTTCTACTAAATAAACCAATCCATCCATTGGAATGACAAATAACCCGTCTTCCCGTTCCTCAAAATACGTTTCAGCAAACCATCTTCCATGTTCAAGAGACATAACCGAGTTTACATGCTCCACCATGTCCCGTTTGGAATCAAACCCAGGGATTCGTAAATCGTCCTCTCTACTTTCAAAAATGGCTTCTGTCGTTTCTCGATAGTCCCTCAATACATTTTCTGCGTCTGGATTAGGAATAGTGTCGTCATTTTCTTTGGTTTCTTCTTTATCGTTGTCCTCCTTCGTTTCATCAGAAGGCTCTCTACCATTGTCTTGCTCCTCTTTTTGATCATCGCCTGTTTGGTCAACCTCATCATCATTTTGTGTTCTTTCCTCGTCTTCCGGGCTTGATGGTGTTGATTGATTCCAATTTAGCTGATTCGGTAAAATCAATATTACCGCTAGTAAAACACCTACTGTTAAAACGACTGCTGCTACTTTTTTAAACATGGTTATCTGCTCCTTTCCTTTTACTAAAAAAGCAGTCTGTTTTTCTTCATCTGATATGGTGGCTTCCATCCGCTGTTTTGTTTCTTCATCCATTTTGTTTCTCGGGAATTCACTTAATCTCCTGAGGAAACGCTCTTCCTTTTTACTCATAAAATTCACTCCCCAGCTTTCTTTCCAATTTTTTCATTGCCCGATGGAAGGTCACCTTTACTTTGTTTTCAGACCAATTTAAAATCTCCGCCGTTTCTGTTATTGTACATTCATGAATTCCCCGTAACAGGATAACGTCCTTGTAATTCTTTTTTAAGGAGAGAATCGCTTCATAAAGGGCTTGGTTTGTTTCCCTTTGCTGGTGAATTTTTTCTGGAGGAGGATAATACGCTTGGATCCGTTCTGAAAAAAGCTTTGTCTCCTTTTTCTTTTCTCTTCGTCTTTTCCTCGAAGCATCAATGGCAACGTGCCTTGCAATACTAAACAGCCAACTTCTAGGAGAAGAATCATATCGAAAGGAATCGCTTTTCCGAATCGCTTTAATAAAAACTTCCTGAACAAGGTCCATCTACATCTATTTTCCCAGTGTAATAGATGAGGAAATTATAAACGTCATCCCCGTACTGCCTGAACCATGATGTTATTTGCTCCTGATTATTCAAGCTCTCCTCCCCCCCTATTCCTGAACTCATTAATATGACGCTACGAAATAAAATAAATTACAGTAAAATGAAAAAAAAGTCTTGTCCACTTCATATTAGTGCAAGACTTTTTATAAAACTATTCCCCTATGAGAAAATAAAATAACGTTCAAATTGAAGGTGATCATACTAGGTCTATCAAAAGTTAAAATACCAACATACAGTAAAATATGTACCTATTGTTGTACACCGTAAAGTTATCTCTCATTGAAGTTTCCTTTCTCCATTAGCTCTTTTATTTTCTCTAGTTCACAGTCCAATTCATCTCCCAACACGATTCGATCCCCTGGATAAGCATTCAAGTATTGAGTGTAAAGGTCCACCACATTTAAGAGAGGTTTCTCTATTTCTGGTGTTATCCCTTCCTTATCTAATAGGGGAAGCCGCTCAAGATATCCCTCAATTTCTTTACCTATAATCTCTTGATCCCTTTTATCTAATTTTACACAGACTCTAAGCAAATCTAGAATACGCGTTATTCCTTCTAAGTACTTCATCGTCTCTCCCCCTCTAATCGTTTTTTCCATATTATGAAATGGCAATAATTACATATCAACATTCACTCTTACTTGTGGTATATTTAGTCTAGGTAATGAGCGATTTGCTAAGGAGTGCCAAGCGCATTCTAAGGTGGGTCGCTCTTTTTTTCATAGAAAGTTACATCTCTATACAATTTAACCATACAATTTTGAAAAATTTAATAAAAATAACAGAACCATTCTGCTCCCACTAACATAGGCTAATATAATTGAATTAAATGGGGGTGCCTTATGGGATACATATTCGCAATTTTATCGGCCCTTTGTTTTTCCATTACTAACATAGTCTTGAAAAAAGGAATGAAGCATTCAGAACATAACGGTGTCTGGATCATCACCTTCATAAATACTTTGGTGTTAGGTGTTTTCTTTTTTATTTCATTATTTTTATTTGAAGTATCCCTAAACCTCCACCTCCTCGGCCTCATATTCTTTATTTTTTGTGGACTATTAATCAACGTGGTTGGTCGTGGTCTATTGTATATGGGCATTCGCCAGATCGGCTCATCCAAAGCTGTTGCAATAAAAAAATCTGGCTCCTGTTATAACATTTTTTCTTTGCTATTATCGTCATTAACGAACAAATAACGATGTGGCCATTCACGGGAATGATCCTTATCTTTGTTGGGCTATTTTTATTAGGGATTCAGTTTTTTCAGGAACAAACGGAGCATCTACAACGTTCAGGGTATTATATTTCTCTCTGCTGTGCCATTGGCTTTGGTTTAGGTCAAGGACTTTCTAAACAAGCAATGAAGTATATGCCAAACCCTTTTTTTGGGGTCTTCATAGGTACGCTAGCCGCCCTTGTCTGCTTGACGTTAATTGAAATTTGGAGAGGAAGGATTCGAAAGCATCTCTCTTCAGCAAAGACCAATCCTTTCTATATTTGGGCAGGTTTGCTAACGAGTTTAGCCCTATTGTTTTTTTACCTATCCGTATCCCATATTCCAGTAAGTTATGCCGTCGCCATTCTTGCCATCGACCCGGTCCTAACAGTCATTCTCGTTACCTTTTTTCTGAAGAAAGAAGAAACGATCTCTAAAACGATCGTGTTTGTAACATCTCTCGTATTCATAGGCGCAGTAATTATTTCCCTTACAGGTTCGTAGTGGTGCCTGTCACCACTCGAAAAATCTTGTTTCACAAAATTGTTTCACAAGAGCAAAGGTGCAAGATCCTACATTTACATTAACATCTGCCAGAAACTTGCCCATGAAAAAAAATCGACAAGTGCACTTGTCGATTTTTCTTTCAGTCTCTCATAACAACTTCTACTAAGTTTCACCTCAATACATAAAAA
>JAJOJL010000099.1 GCA_021208645.1 Bacillus sp. (in: firmicutes)
CTTTTCTTCCTGCTACCTCAGTTTATTGCCTATTAAGTGAGGTGTGACTGCTTTTCTTCCTGCTACCTCAGTTTATTTGCCTTTTAAAGTGAGGTACGGATGCTTTTCTTACTGCTACCGGCATTTATTTCCTCTTTTTTTTGCCGGTAGTCTGGATACAGCATCCCTACCGTCATTTAACCTCGCTTTTAACGCCGGTAGCCACCAGCTATCACCACAGCCGTACTTTATCAATGACAAGAACACCTACACTCACCCAAACTAGAACTAATACTAATTATAAATCCGCCCTCTGGCCGGGCGGTTATACCAATTCCACAAATCCACTTCACCTAAGGTCCCATAGATTATCTCGTCTAACTCCCTCAACCTCAGCAGCTCCTTCGTCGGGCCAGTTACGACCACCCCATAGGTTTTTGCCCCATGCTCGGAGACGTAATCAAAGCGTTCTTGCAAATTCAACTCCCTGTGCCTCAAATAACGACGAGTCATCCTTTCATTATCCAATAACAATTCAATTCCATCCTTAAACACTTCCGCCCTTTTTTCCCCATCGCCTCGAGTTTGGATGGAAAGTGATCCTGATCCTGACCCCATCTGGAGGTCAAACACACTCCATTCATGGAAGCCCCAAATTTCATTGGCGCTTATATAAGGACTTCCATGACGGGTTCCACGATGCTCCGTCCCTGTGTCGACCGCATACCAAACAATATCCAAGTCATACCCTTCGAAAAATGGGTAAATGTCATCTATTTCATAACTGTCATCAAATGAAATGGCTAACTCAGCAACGGTACCTTCTGGGAGCATATCTAACGTGGTCCACGTGTCATTTGTAGTTTCACCATAAAATTCTTGTTCCATCTGCGATTGAGCAGCCACAAATTCAGGATGCATGAAATAAAGTTTTACATCATACTGACCATCCGTCCAGTCACGCTCCACATTCAAAAGGTTAAACAACATCCTCCCATTCAAATCACCAAGTTTCTGTTCTTCTTTCCCAAGCGTCCGCTGTAAATTCATCTCTATATCCAGCGTAAAAAATATATTGGAATTGATGTTGGCCCTGCTCGCATACACATTAGGCATCGTCATTTGTGTCGCCGTTTGGACCACCTGGCCTGCCTCTTTTCCTTTGCCAGTAATCAAGTAATAGCCGCTAGTTAACAAAGCAGAAACAATGCATATTACTAAAAATAAGAAGAACATATTAACAGCCGTCGTGATCCGATGCTTCCATTTCGCCTTCTTCATCCAACGCTCCTGCTTTAATCCATCCACTTCCTTCCTCCACGCCTCATCCAACGCCTCTTTATGAAACGGCACCTTGCTCCCACCTTCCGTCTGTAGTTGTTCGTCAACGATACGTTGACAATCGGTACAGCCCTCCAAATGCTTCTCAATAACCTCCTCTTCCTCCACCGAACATTTCTCATCTATGTAATCTTCCAGTTTTCTACGTACATCCTTACATTCCATCTGTCTCACTCCTCCCTTTTAACCTGACTGATTATCTGTTGCAGTTCTTTTCGGCCTCGGTGAATGAGCACCTTTGTTTTCGGCAACGATACGCCCATCAGCTGCGCAATTTCTTCATAAGTAAAATCATAGTAGTCTCTTAATATAACCCCATTCCGCTTCTCGACCCCAAGTTTTTGGACTAAACAAACCAATCGTTAATTTCTTCCCTTAGTAAAAACTCGTCCTCTGCACTTTTCGCTTCGCGGTTTGGGTCTAAATCTATCGTTCCTTCTTCCAAATACACAAGACGTTTATTTTTCCGTAGCATATCAACAAATGTGTTATAAGCCACCTTAAACAGCCACGGCTTGATTTTTTCCCCATTATACGTTTCTAAATAGATGTAGGCCCGGTAGAACGTCTCTTGGACCACATCCTCCGCCCATTGCTGGTTCTTTGTCAGGGAGAAAACATAATGGAATAAGTCGTTCATGTACAGCTTGTATATTTCTTCTAAATCTACTTTCTTTTCCATTTGCTCCCCCTTTCACTACATCCATGTTTGACCATCAATAAAAGTTACACACTAAGCAATCTTTTTTATTATACCTTGAAAATAATGGTATAGTGAAAGGGAATGGAGGGATTCCCGCATGGAGAAAATCATCTTGTTTGATGGGGTTTGTAATTTTTGCGTGGGAAGTGTGCAGTTTATTATTAAAAGAGATCCGAAAGGTATGTATAAATTTGCTTCATTACAAAGTGAAATTGGGCAGGCGTTGTTGCAGAAGCACCAAATTCCTTCGACTACAGATAGCTTTGTGTTTGTTGATGGGGAGAAGTCCTTTGTAAAGTCGTCGGCAGCCCTTCGCGTCTGTAAAAACCTGAAACTTCCGTGGAAGCTGTTGTTTCCTCTCATTGTGATTCCCCGCCCGATAAGGGATGTAGTATACGAAATTATCGCGAGAAATCGTTACAAATGGTTTGGGAAAAAACAGGAGTGTATGCTTCCTTCACCGGACATTAGATCCCGATTTTTGCAGTAAACCAGTCATAATATAATGAAAAACCAGGCAAATAAACGCTTGGTTTTTCTGTTATTGAAGAGCCGAATAATCCCGTTCAATTCCGCTCTTCACCGTAAAAATTCCTTCGAAGAGCCGTTTAAAGACATTCAATTCCGCTCTTCATACTAGAAATCCCCACGAAGAGTCGTTTAGAGGCGTTCAATTCCGCTCTTCATCCTAGAAGTCCCTCCGAAGAGTCGTTTAGAAGCGTTCAAT
>JAJOJL010000034.1 GCA_021208645.1 Bacillus sp. (in: firmicutes)
GGTGTTCATGATAGCATTTCCCTACTGATTTTTTAATATCACAAAAATGTAAATTCTTACGGAAACAATAATCTGTCAGGGAATTTTACAAACATAAAAGGATATTATTGAAAATAACCATAAGAAAAAAGATGTTAAGGTAATTACCTTAAACATCTTCACTATCATTTTAATTTATTCCTTTGTATCTAACGGTTTAAGCTTTGCTTCTATTGATTTCCTCTGGTCTTCAAAGTATGGAGGTAGGGCTAATTTTTCCCCTAAATGCTCAAAATCTTCATCCGTTTCAAATCCAGGCCCATCTGTAGCTAACTCAAAAAGTATTCCGTTTGGCTCCCTAAAATACAAGGATTTAAAATAATAACGTTCCACAAATCCAGAACTTTGGATGTTTCTTTCGTTGAGATATTCTACCCATTTCCTTAACTCCGTCTCATTTTCAACTCTGAAGGCTACATGGTGTACACTGCCTCTTCCAGACTTTTCACGTGGTTGATCCGTTATTTCCATTAAGTGAACCTCAGCACCTGTGCCCCCTTCACCTGTTTCAAAAACAAAGACTTCATTCTTCGTCCCTTCGACTGCTGTATAGTAGCTCCCTTTTTCAGTAAATCCAAGGACATTAATTAAAGTATCTACAGTGCGTTTTAATCTGGAAACAGTTAAAAATACTGGTCCTAAACCAATAATCCCAACCTCTTGAGGAACAGGACTTTTGGACCATACTTTCCCTCCTGGGACACCTTGATTATTTTCATCTGAAACTAGAATGAGTCGTTGACCCTCAAAGTCTCGAAAAGTAAGGGTGGCACGACCACTATCTTTGGAGATCTTGTCATGATCGACTTTAAACTGTTGGAATCGTCCTTTCCAATAGTCTAACGCTGCATCATTTGGAACCCTTAATGAAGTTGCCGAGATGCTGTTAGTACCAGCATACGTTTTGCCTGCCATAGGAATTTCAAAAAATGTTAAATCTGTGCCAGGATTACCCCTTTCATCAGCATAAAACAAGTGATACATAGACGTCTCATCTTGGTTCACTGTCTTTTTAACTAGTCTTAGTCCTAAAAGCTTTGTATAAAATTCATAATTCTTCTTAGCATTAGCAGTAATAGCTGACACATGGTGGATTCCCTTTAATGGTAGTAATTCCATGGTTTACACCTCTCATCAATTTTTTTCAATTAAAATAAAGTATGTTACTAACATAATTATAGTATATAACTAGAATGTTGTAAATGTATTTACATAAAAATGGACAAATACATTTTGTGTTAAAATAGATTGAATGGTAAAGGGGTAATGTTAAATGATTCGTCTTACTATGAAAATTATTGAGACCCTAGTTATTGGGGTCTTAGGTGGTTACATTTTTTCCCTCGGTAATCTACCATTACCGTGGGTATTAGGTCCAATGGGCTTTGTTATGTTGTGGCAAGTACTCAGTAAACGGCAAATGATTTGGCCAACCTCCTTTAAAAATGGAGGATTGCTATTCTTAGGTATTTATTTTGGCTTGTATTTCACGAAAAACACTTTTATATCCGTGTGGCCATACCTTCTTCCCTTTTTAGTGATTACTTTTTTATTAATATTGGCAAGCATTGTTAACAGTACCTTCGTTACAAGGTGGATCAAAGTAGATAAGGTTACTAGCGCTTTCGGCTCCATTCCTGGTGGCTTGTCAGAAATGGTAGCAGCAAGTGAATCTCTAAGGGCCAACTCTTCCTTAGTTGCGATTTTTCAGACAGTACGGCTCCTAACAGTGTTGTTTCTTGTTCCCTTTATTATTGTTCATTCTTTTACGAACGATCAAGGTATTAATGGTGTAGATTTATTTCATTCCTTTACTCTGGAATTAAGTTGGGCTTATTGGTTATTCATCGTTCCCATTTTATTTGGAGTCTATTTTAGAACTAAATTACCTGCTGGAATTGTTATTATCCCTCTAACCATCACTGCCATACTAAATGTGGGTTTATTGGAACTACCTCCATTACCTCCCCTCCTATTAATAGGAGCACAGGTGGCAGTTGGTATTGGAATGGGGAAAACATCTCTTTAACTGACTTAAAGGCTGGTGGAAAGTATAGTTTTGTTTATTTCTGTTTGACTATAGCCTTAATTGTTATTTCCTTTGCTCTAGGAGCATTATTATACTTGTTTACTAGTATTGATCTTCCAACTGCATTACTAAGTGTAGCACCAGGCGGATTAATAGAAATGGTATTAACTGCTTCTATAGTTGGTGCAGACCCGGCTATTGTAAGCGCTTTGCAACTTATACGCATTTTTATCATTATTGTATTTGTCCCACCTATCTTGAAGTGGTATTTTAGAGGTTGGGATATAAACACTGCTGCATAAATTAAGACAGGAGCGGAAAATGTCATTTTCCGCTCCTGTCTATGTATATTAAATCTTCCACTCATCTTTTGCTGATGTATTGGGGAGTTTTTTTTTGAAATGAGGAAAGTAACTTGTTTTCATTAGTGACACCCGTTCTTGTTAATTTATCCCACGTTTCCATCACCCAATATTTATAAAATGGAACCGTTTTTATATTTTCAGGCTTTGTATATGGATCGGAGATTCCATTAGCAATTAAAGTGATTTTCAACTTTGAACCTTGCTCATTGATTAAATAACTCCCTAACTTAAAAATCTCCGCTTTGTGGAATAAATCATTAAGCCTTAAATTAATTTGTCTGAAGGCCTCCATATCAACATCCTGACCGTAACCAATATTAATAATAATTTGATTTCCTTCTGCAAAATCTGCAGGTAAATAAGGTGCTGATATTAAATATTTCAAAGGCTGATCAAATGACTCTCCCTCTATTGTTCTAACGAAAAGAGCTCCCTGTTTGTTCCTAATGAATGTTTTAATATCATGAACATCAATATTTATCTCACCGGTCTGGTGGAGCATTTCCCTAACTGCTTGAATTGGAGCTTGCTCATATTGTTCAAAAAGTTGATTTGCTTTTCTAATGGAGGTATGCTTATCAAGCATGTCCATCATGCCTTCACTATAAAAGTAAATGATTCCATCAGCAGCTTCTTTTAACTGGTAATACTGATGTATAGACGTTTCCATCCTGCTTTTCCCTTCAAAACGGAAAGGAAATCGAAAAATAACAAATAGAATAATGCCACTTTCCTTTAGGCGGTAAAGATTCCTCAACAGTTCGTCTGTTTCACTAGGATTTCCCCCAACGAATCGAAAAAAGCAAATATTTTCCTTATCCATTTTCAAGAGGTACTCCAGATCGTTATTATTTAACTCCTGCTTAATCTCGTAGATTATTATCGAATTATCCATTATTTTCACCAACCCCCTCTTCTCTACCATTATAGAGGGAATAATTAGAGAAACATGTCAAACGCCGTCGCGCATATCACAATAAATTTGTCTAATTTTCTACCTTCCCGTTGAAACGACTAGAAGAGAGGAATTTAGCTTCTTTTTATCAGCATTCGAGTTCCTAACAACATTGCCCAGACCTTACCACCTTTACGAAAAAACTGTAGCGGGCTGTCTGTAGTTTCAATAATAAGCATATCTTTCATTCCACTCTTTAACGAAAAAATAGTACCGCCTATTTCCACAACGGGGGATTTATCATGAATGTATAAACTAGCAACAGACCCCTCTTTACAATCATATACTCCAATAAATTCCTGAAAAGTATCAATATTTAAAGGTCTAGCCTTCAACTTAATTCGTTTTTCTTCAATTGGAAAGTTCAATGCTGTGTTAACTGCAGCCAACCAAAGATCCTTGGCAGACACATTAGAAACATTTGTGAGAACAGAAACAACAAGGTCTTTTTCATATATAAATCCAAAATTAGAAGACACACCAGGCTGGCCTCCACCATGCTCCACGATAGTGTTGTGATGATAGTTTCTTGTAACTTGAAAACCATAGCCATAACCATGGTCATCAATTATTGAAAAAGGAGTTCGCCACATTTTCTTAGTTGTTTCTCCTGAAATTAACTTATTTCCATTTTTTATTCTTCCTTCATTTATGTATAGGTTCCCATATTTCAACAAATCAGTTACAGAGGACCTAATTCCTCCACCTACTTCATAATTTCCCAGTAACGGCCATTGTTTTTCTTCCAGTTGACTTTCAGAATTTATGTCGTAAGGAATGGAAACATCCGTATATTTGTTTATTTCTTCTAAACTGTAGGTGGATCGATACATCTCTAATGGATTTAAGATTTCCTCTGTTATAAACCTGCGAAACAGTTTTCCAGTAATCCTTTCAATAATCGCTCCTAATAAAATAAATGTATCATTACAATAACTAAAGTACTCACCTGGGTTACCTAATAATTCGTGCTCCTTTGATGAAACATAAGTGATGTGTTCACTTAATCTATTTAAACTTTCCTTACGTTCCATTGGTGCTAGTCCAGTTGTATGGGATAAAAGATGATACACCTTAATAGCTTCCAAATTCTTTACTCCCGCCACATTAAAGTCTGGTAAATACTTTACAACAGGATCGTTTATGGATAGAAGCCCTCTTTCTTCCAACATTAGTATTCCTAATGCAGTAAACGATTTGCTTACGGAAGCTATTCCAAAAATAGTATTAGGTGTAACTGGTACCTTGTTCTTTAAATCACGATAGCCAAACCCTTTTTCATAGATTAATTCACCCTGTCTAGAAACAGCAACGGCAACCCCAGGTATCTTTTCTTCTTCCATTTTCTTTTCTACAAAGTTTTCAAATTCTCTCCATTTAATTGTTTCCACCATAAACACCCCTTCATGACTCATTAATTAAGCTTACATGCATCTACCTGTCTATGTCTATGTTTTATAGAAGATCAGACTGTAGTTGTAGAAAGAAATCCGCCATTAATAGTACTTAAAATCCATCCTGGAATCGACGATTATTACAGTAAATTCACTTAAACTTTAATTAAGAATAGCAAAGGAGAGGATTAACATGATTAAAGCATTTCTATCATTGCCAATTAAATCTATGGAGAAAATTAATCTACGATCAAATGGGAGTTCAACAGATTTAATTGAAGCTAAACTTGATAATGTTGTTTTTCATGAAAAGGATGAAAACTACCTTCCCCGTCAGGATGCACAGTATGCTAACAATCAAGACCTAGCTTGGGCATACCTTCTAAATGCCAAAAGATTTTTTTTAACTTATAAGAGGACCGTCCCACAGAAAGCTAGTTATTAACTTAAAAGAGACTGTCCTCTGCTTTCATTTCTATCCAGCTTTCACAAACCTTTTCGTTCTACGTGTCAATATCAATAATAAATTATCCATAAGAATACACATAAATTACTAGGAGGTATTTTATGGAGGAGAAGATTATAAGACCGTTTTTAATAACACGGAGTTTACAACCTGAAAACCAAGAAACCCCTATCCGTTTTTTATCAAATAACGTCCCTACAGACTTGTTTTATTTAAGAAACCACTTTGATTATCCGGTATTAATGGAAAAAATTATTTTCTAACCATAGTACCAAACGACTCCCAGCTAATTAGACTTCATCTATACGATCTTTTACAATTCCCCTTTAGAAAAATAAAATCTTTGCTTGAATGTGCAGGTAATCAGCGTTCTAAATTCAAACCACAAGTATACGGCGAACAATGGGAAGATGGGGCCATAAGTCAAGGAATATGGGAAGGAGTAGCACTAAGGGACCTCTTTTCTGCCATTGCCCTTTCTCCGTCTGCACAAGAAATAGTATTTGAAGGGTGGGATCATGGAAAGGACCAGTCTAAAGGGATTACCACTTCCTTTAAAAGAAGTCTTCCTTTAACTAAGGCGTTACACGAGGATACGATTATTGCTTTAAAATACAACAATGAACCATTAACACGGAAACACGGTGCACCTTTTCGCTTAATTGTCCCACAATGGTACGGCATGGCATCAGTTAAATGGCTGAAGTCCATCGTAGTTACGAAAGATAACTTTTCTGGCCCCTATCAAACGGAGGATTATATGTATTATCCTCAGTCTGATACAAAAGAAGGGGCATTCCCAGTAACTACTGTCAATGTAAACTCCATCATACAACAGCCTTCAAATCTTTCCGTACTTAGATTAGGTAGACATACTATAACAGGTTTAGCTTGGACTGGATCAGGAACAATCTCAAAAGTCCAAATTAGCTTTGATGAAGGGAAAACATGGAATAATACAAACTTAAGTCCAATTACAACTACGGCTAAATATTGTTGGACTCAATGGTCTTATATTTGGGATGTTCAACAACGGGGAGAGTATAAAATAATCAGTAAAGCCATTGACACTGTTGGAAACATTCAACCTCTAGAAGCCTTTTGGAATCAAAAGGGATATGGATACAACGCTTGTGGAGAATTATACGTTAAAGTAAATTCATAATTATTAACTCACTTTTCAACTGTTATAAAAGTAAATTTTAAACTATGAACCTTTAACGACAATTCACAAAACTGTCACAATTATATTGGGTTAAAGTGGGTATATTACTAGTAACAACAAAATAAAGTTAACGGCGTGGGAGACTCAACCATTGATAAGTTGGTTCCACTATAATAGTAACCCTTTCTTCATTGGGTTACGGATGACAAGACTTATTAACTGGAAATTGATGAGTCGTTGAAAACTGATTTAGTATCCCCTTTACTCAAGGATGTACTAAATCATTAAAAATAAAATAATTTTACAACCCACGGAAGCAATTAAACACATCGACCATTAATGTTGCATACACTTTTTTTGAACTACTAAAAAAGAAGGGGCTGCAAGTTAAGGGAGATGCTGTGTAATGGTTGGGTCCCCCTAGCCGTTAACAACACGAGCCTTTCTTTTTAGTTAACAGTTGGGGAGACTCAACCATTAATAAGTTGATCCCGTTAGGAAGTAGCCATTTCAACATTGGGTTACAGATAACAAGACTTATTAAAAAAAATGAGTCTTCTTTATGGAATGAGTCTGGATTGGGTAGAAATAACCAAACAGATCAAAAGTTAAAACATTAATCAACCGACGGAATCAATTTGTTCATCCTGACAAGGTATTACCGAGATTTTAATGAAGTTAAATGGTAATATCACCATGATGGGTGGTTCAAATGGTTGAGTCCCCCTAATTGTTAACGACTTTTTCTCTAACAAAATTGTATAGTTTTCATTTTCGATGGGAGCGATTTTAAATTGGCCTATCGAATAAGAGGATGATTCAAAGATAAACTTCGAATCATCCTCTTTTTATATACAAGAGGGTACTTTTTCGATTAAATTCCACGAAAAGTACCCTCACCTCAATAAATTATTATATAAAAATCATCTAGCTCTAATAAATAATTGTACCCATGCTCCTCTGTAAAAGCCTACACCTATCGTATCAAATTGACCATTTAGAATATTTTGCCGGTGTCCTGATGAATTCATCCAGGAATTCATTACTTGCTCAGGTGTTGTCTGGCCTTTTGCAATATTCTCTGCAGCTGCCTGGTAACTAATACCATATGTTCTCATCATATCAAATGGCGAGCCGTAATTAGGACTGTTATGAGAGAAGTAGTTGGAATGTATCATATCTTCTGCTTTCCGATGAGCAACTCTCTTTAAATCAGCTCGGTGTTGCATTGGCTGTAACCCTCTGTTTTGCCTTTCCCGATTTACAAGTTGTACAACCTGGTCCTCGAATTGACTGTGATGCTCAGCTGATTCCTTTAAACGGATAACTTCCCCTACTTGCAAATTGTATGGATCAATTTCAGGGTTTAACCTCATTAGTTTTCGATAGTCAACATTGTACCGCTGACCTATAAACCAAAAGGAATCTCCAGGATAAACCTTATAGTGTTCAAAAGGGGGTTCATCAAAAAACCTGACTTGTGCCGAAGACACATCAGCCATGACAGGGAAATAAACATCAAAGCAAGGACAGTTAAAAATACCTTTCTAATCATGCTTTACCTCCAATGTTGATTTATTTACATTAATTAGTTTGGATTAAATAAATGTAAAGCATGTATATTTTTTTATCTTTTTTATGGTCATGTTTATTAGGGGTAATTAGAAAAAATTTAAAATAACAATACTGATAAATGGTCCCCAAGAGATGTTTATATTTTCTCAAAAAAATATCTGGAGACGTATGCATGCCGTATTCCCACTTAAATTAACTCGATCTATTTTTCCATTTATATGACAATCTTTTCATTTGAAAGTAAAAAAAGCAGCCAATACAATACCCCATCACTGCCGCAGTTGCAGCAACGGTAACCATCCCAACCATTAACCAAGCAAACCAATGTCCACTAATTACTAACACGATTAAAGCTGTGCCCAATAAGACTCCGGCGATACTCTGATTAAAGCGTGTAAGCTGAACTGCCTCCGTTTCATCTTTTGTTAAATCTTTTTTTGTCACTAACTTTGCTGTCTGGAAAGCTATATTTGCACTAGGACCAAATAATAAAGAAACAGCTATAATAACAAAGGCTAATCCAACTAACCAACTACTTTGAAACACTATTGCTAGAAGTGTCAACCCTATTAACATCAATTGATTGGCCCTAACTAAAGTAATAGGTATTTCTTTCATTGCAATCCCCTTTCTAATAATTCATATATGTTTACTATGAATTATCCTAAATTACATGAATTTTTTCAAGTCTTGAAATTCAGATATATTATTTCCCTATTTGAAAAAAAGTAAACTTCCTGTAAAATAATCATAATTGTGTGGAATAATTTGAACATATCATTATAATCAACATAATTTAAACTGTAAAAATGAATTTCAGAAAGGGGATTATTATGTCTTACATTCCAATAGACTCCAAGGATAACATGGATAAAGAGGAGGTTATCGAGGAGCTAGAGGACTTAGAAATGCAGGTTTATCGTATGAGGGAAAATATGAAAGAAATAGCTAAAGAAAGTCAAATACTTGGAATTGATCAAACAAAAGAAGACAAATGGGTTATTGTTTATGCAAAGGACGATGGAAATGTCTGCAGAGTGATGCTACATGATTGCGAGACCCCCTATCGCGGCCATTGGGATTTCTCCATTCACGCCCAATATGCAGATGACTATGTAATTCATATTGAAGATATACGTGGTGACGAAAACAGAGGATTTGGCTCCATTTGCATGAAATTCCTTAAGGAACATGCCATGGAACAAAATGTTCAATATATAACTGGTAAGCTAGTAGAGCGTGATTGGGGTCATATCGATCGCTTAAAACATTTTTATAAAAAACATAACTTTCAAGTTGAAGTAGAAGATGATGAAAAATACGGTGAAATATTTTGGTCACCAGCCGTTTAATAAAAAAGCTCTGTTAGTCCTTCGCTACAGGAGCTTGCTTTCCACTGACAACCCTAATTTGAAAAGATAGAAACCATTAAAAGCGCTAATAAAAAAAGGATGTCACCGAATGGGTACAAACCTTCGGAGACACCCTTTTGTTTTATTTATTTTTCTCTTAAGAAGGCATTTCTTTTAAGTATATATTCATCTAAAGTAACGGTTATTAGGGGAATAGTAATTAAGGACGTTACAATCATCATTACACCTGCTCTAGCAATAATCGCTTCAGTTCCGACACCAAAAATAATACTTATTAGAAGAAACATAACCCCTGTTAATAGTATTGTCCAAGAAGGAACGTACTTCAACCAACTTCTCTTGCATTTAGAATGCTCAACGTATGCTGCCCAAATCACTTGGAGTATCATTAAAAGCCCTCCGATTATTAAAAGAGAAGTCAAGCAGATCACTCCTTAGAATTACATGATTTTATTGTTGCCTCTAGAGACTCAACATCAACCCCTAGGTTAGCTATATATTCCTTTAAGTAACTGTAATACATTTCGGAAACTTCCCCCTTTGCACCTCGTAAGATTTCTAAAGCATAGTGGTCTGGTGGAGTAAGGTCTTCTTCTTTATTAATTACGGTAAAAGTCAAAACATCTGTTAGTACACTTTCGTCGTTTATTGTAATATCTAGAAAAATGGGACGATAAATGCTCCCATAAACACCTTCTCGTTCGAATAAATACTCTAATGCTTCCTTAGGAAGCAGATAAACAATCCCCTCTACTTTACCATATCCTTCTTTTATATCGGCTTTCCCTCCATCTGATGCATGCCTGGAAAAACAAATATGAAAGTTTTCTAACTCCCCTACTCCAATTTGATCTTTAAATAAATGACCTACTCCTTGAACATGATACCGCTCATCGTCCATGCAAGACCCAAAAGCAAAATAGAAAAAGTTATCCTGGTTTCGTTTCAGAAATAAGTGTACCTTCCAATCACCAAATGGGATTTTTTCTTTTAAAAGGCCTTTCTTTGAAACGTCAATAATATATACGTATGCTTCAAGGGAAGAATCATCCGTGAAGACAGGCAGAATTCTACGTGCAAATAAATTTTCCTCCCGTCCGTCTTCATAACCTTCCAATACATCTAAAGCGGAAAGTTCATCACTGGTAATCTCATATACTTCCCCGTATGTGACTTCGCCAGTCTCTATGTCCAGTGCTGGATAACCTAATCCAGTATCATAAAGTGTTCCATTCACCCATGCCTGAGAATAGATCATTTTACTTTCCTTTAGTAAATCATGATTATAATCATGCTTCCTTAATGTACCATAAACGAAGATTCGTAGTGTTTGATTCATCTTTTCCCCTTTCTAAGAAATCAGTTTCATTAATAATATGTCTATGCTTAACTGTTAACTTAGGTACAAAAATGCAAATACCCTTGAAAGAATTTTAATGAATTTACTGAAAAATTTCCAGTAATGTAAACGAAAAAGGATGAATCAACTGGGAATTAACCCCCATTATGATTCATCCTATAAGCAATGTGCGAATGGGACGAGCGGATCCCTTGCATTGCACTTATGAGACAGGCAATTTTACATTTTATGAAGAAGCTAATGCACTGGTTGGTCGGACTATTGGGTACAATTTCTTTTTCTGGCTCATGATTATTTCCAGAGCTTTCTTTACTTCCTCATCAGTAGGAGTTTTTATATCCTTCAGCGTATTAATAAGACCAAGTTGCTCCCATTTATATTCGCCCATTTTATGATAAGGCAATACTTCTACCTTCTCTACATTACTTAACTGGGCTATAAATTGACCAAGTTTTTTCAACTGTAACAGATCACCAGTAATCCCTGGAACCAAGACTTGCCTAATCCAGACTGGGACTCCTTTTTGTTCTAACAATTTTGCAAGCTTTAATGTGTTTTTATTAGATAGTCCTGTTAATTCCTTATGCTTCTCTTCATCGATATGCTTAATATCTAATAATACTAAATCCGTTACTTCTATAATTTTCTCCATTTGTTTAGGAATAACTGCACCAGAAGTATCCAATGTCGTATGAATCCCTGCTTCCTTGCATTTAGTGAACAAGTCCAATACAAACTCTGGCTGCAATAACGCTTCTCCACCACTGACGGTTATCCCACCATTTGAAAACTGCATGTAAGGGAGATACTCTTTTACATCTTGGATAATATCCTCAGTATCCATTGTTGCCCCAACGCATGGCCTCCATGTGTCTGGATTATGGCAATACAGACATTTTAACGGGCAACCTTGTAAAAATAGTACATATCTGATTCCCGGACCGTCTACAGTACCGCATGTTTCTATTGAATGGACATAACCTTTCATATTAATCACAAACTTTCGTGGAATGTTCTATTTACAACATCGATTTGTTGTTCTTTCGTTAATTTATTAAAGTTAACAGCATATCCGGAAACACGGATTGTCAGTTGAGGATACTTTTCCGGATGCTCCATTGCATCTAACAGCATTTCACGGTCAAATACGTTAACATTTAAATGATGACCGCCTTTTGATACATAGCCGTCAAGAATAGAAGCTAAGTTAGACACTCTTGAATGATCATCTTTTCCTAACGCTTTTGGAATAATTGAAAATGTACAAGAAATTCCGTCTTGACAATCTTCATAAGGAATTTTAGATACAGAGTTCAACGAGGCCAAAGCACCTTTTTTTATCTCTTCCATGCATCGGGTTCGCACCTGGTGCAAATGGTTCTCCTGCTTTTCTTCCATCTGGAGTGTTACCTGTTTTTTTACCATAAACAACATTGGATGTAATAGTTAATACTGATAAAGTAGGAATAGACTCACGATATGTTTTTTGTTCCCGTAATTTATTCATAAAGTTCTTCACTACAGCCGTTGCAATCTCATCTACATTACGGTCATTATTACCGTATTTAGGGAAGTCGCCATCTACTTCAAAGTCTTTCGCTAACCCATTTTCATCGCGAATTACTTTTACCTTGGCAAATTTAATTGCACTTAAGGCATCTGCTACTACAGAAAGTCCAGCAATTCCAGTTGCCATTGTTCTAATAATATCTCGATCATGGAGTGCCATTTCAATTCTTTCATAGCTATATTTGTCGTGATTATAATGAATGACATTTAATGTCTTAATATAAAGCTCTGCAAGCCACCCTTGGATCGTTTCAAAATTCCTCATTACGTCGTCAAATTTTAGAATCTCAGAAGTAATTGGATCCATCTCAGGTCCTACCTGTAACCCTAGCTTTTCATCTACTCCACCGTTAATGGCGTATAACAATGCTTTTGCTAGATTTGCACGTGCTCCAAAGAACTGCATTTGCTTTCCGATTTTCATGGCTGATACACAACATGCAATACCATAATCATCGCCATATTCTTCACGCATGATATCATCATTTTCAAACTGTAATGAGCTTGTTTGAATAGATACTTTAGAAGCATACTGTTTAAATTTCTCTGGGAGGTCGTTAGACCATAATACTGTTAAATTCGGCTCTGGTGCAGGACCTAAGTTTACTAGTGTATGAATGAACCGGAAGGAGTTTTTCGAAACTAAGGAAACACCATTTAGCCCCATGCCACCGATTGATTCAGTTACCCAAGTTGGATCACCACTGAACAATTCGTTATAATCAGGAGTTCTTAAAAATCTTACCATCCGAAGTTTCATGACAAATTGATCAACAAGCTCTTGTGCTTCTTCTTCCGTAAGTGTGCCCTCTTCCATGTCTCTTTCTATATAGATATCAAGGAAAGTAGATACCCTTCCTAGACTCATTGCTGCACCATTTTGCTCTTTAATAGCAGCCAAGTATGCAAAATACAGCCATTGGAATGCTTCTCTTGCATTGACTGCAGGTTCAGAAATATCATAACCATACTTCTGCGCCATTTCCTTTAATTCACTGAGTGCTCTGATTTGTTCCGCCATTTCTTCACGATTGCGAATAACCGAGTCAGTCATATCCTCAAATTCTAATTCTCTTTTTTCTTTCAATTTATCTTCAATTAATTTATCAATCCCATAAAGGGCTACTCTCCGATAATCACCAATAATTCTACCTCTGCCATAGGCATCAGGTAATCCTGTAATAATTCCTGCCTTACGAGCCTTTTTCATTTCATCTGTGTAGACATCAATACACCTTGGTTATGTGTTTTACGGTATTCAGAAAAAATCTTACTGATTCCTTCATCTAGTTTAAAACCATAGGCTTCGCAAGCCTGCTCCATCATACGATTTCCGCCAAATGGTTGGATTGATCTTTTTAATGGAGCATCCGTTTGTAGACCAACAACTACCTCATTCTCCTGATCAATATACCCTGGGCCATGGGATGTAATGGTTGAGACTGTGTTTGTATCAATATCTAAGACACCATTCTTCAACTCTTCTGCCATCAGTTTTTTAACTTCTTCCCAAAGGACAATTGTTCTTTCTGAAGGTTTAACTAAAAAATCATCCCCACCATTATACGACTTTACATTTCGTAATATAAAATCCCTAACATTAATTTCGTCCATCCACTCTCCTGTTTGGTAACCTCTCCAAGCTTTCATCTTTTCATCTCCCCTATATTTTTATTTTCATCTCATCTGTTATATTAGTGTTATACTCTATAATACAATACTGTTATATATCATGTGATGTTCTTCACATGTAGGTTTAATATTGTAGCAGAATAACCACTTAGTTTACGTTTAGTTTTTCTTCATCGGAAAAACAATAACCGCCAAACTAATTATAACTCTAGTAACAATAGAATTGTTTGACATATTTGTGAAATCAATCACATGGATGACAACAACATTTTCATATTTCTAAATGGCGAGCCAAATAAAAAATAGCTAGAAAAACATAAAAAAAGACCTGACATTCAATGTGTTTCACATTAATGTCAAGCCCTGTTATAGTGTAAGTCCCATTAAACTACTCAGAGACAATTCTATCTAATATGGACGTATCCACAAACCCATCTAGATCAGGATCTTTGTCCATAAACTTCAATTCATATGAAGCGTTTGCCCAAGCTTGCAGTGCATCTGCATGGGTTTCTGTCGTTACAACCATTCGCTCCCATGCCTTTTCTAAAACATGATCTGGAAGGCGAGTCTGGGCGAGTTGGAAAATTAACTCATTAACTGTTTCTAACGTATCTGTTGTATTTTCCTGAGTAAAATCAACTGCACGTTTATGAGCGCGAAGTGCTTGTTCAACTGCTTCTGGATTATTTTCTAGGAATTTATTGGTTGTGACAATAACTACACTAGCAAGTTCTTCACCTAGAAATACGTCATTCCATTCGGCAACCACATTTGCATTATGCTCTTCCACTAATAACGTCCCCCACGGCTCAGGTGCTGCCGCTGCATCAATTTGACCTTGCTCAAAGAGGGCAACCATACTTGATGGGTTTACACGGGATTGATGTTCCACCGTCCCACCTAGGCGATTGGACACTAAGCCAATTTCCTGAAGCATAATTTCCAGTTGTACATTGTGTGTGCAACCATTACCTGGCGTACAGAAAGATTTCCCATCAAAATCTTCTAGGGAATAGATTCCTGACCCTTCACGAGATACGATTAATGTAGCACCGTTTGCCGCTGCACCAATTACAACCACATCTCCTCCTGCTAAAAAGTAGTTTATAGCAGGACCTGGTCCCACATAACCTAGTTGAATATTGCCCACATCTAGCGCATCAATAAAATCATTCCCGTTTGGAAAATGTGTGAATGATACATTGTAATCAGTCATTTCTTCTTCAAAAAATCCTTTTTCTTTACCGATAATACCTGCAGCATGGTCTAAATTAGGAAAATATCCGATGGTTACATCTTCTGCTTTCCCCGATTCTGTCTGTGCGTTCCCCTCTCCACAAGCGGATATGACAACCAATGCAATAAAAGCAAACAAGCTAACTAGTAATTTCTTCATGATGCTCCTCCTCATATTTATGAACTTTTTTATTTAGCTAAACCCCAGCGAGATAGGACTCGTTGTTCAATCTTTCTAAAAACTAGGTATTCCATGATTAAACCAATAACAGAAATAATAATCATAATAGCAATAACTAATTCCATGTTAAAGAAATCTCTAGCATCCATCAATGTCCTTCCAAGGCCACCTCTACCGATCAGTTCCGCTGCCATAAGCGCACGCCAGGCAAAAGCCCAAGCTAATCTTGCCCCTGTTAAAGCCGAAGGAATTGATGCAGGTATCATTACTTTCCAAATTAATTCTGATCGATTATACCCCATTGTTTTTGCAGCCCTAATTAGAATTGGGGGAACGTTTTTTATTCCCATACGCATGTTCATGGTCATGGGCCAAGTACCTCCAAGGACAACAACGAATAAAATCGATGCTGTTCCACCTCCTAGCATTACCATTGCCAACGGAAGCCAAACGATACTCGGTACTGATTGTAAAGCAATTACTAATGTTCCTAACGTTTCATCTGCAAGCTTGGATACACCTATTAGAATTCCTAATATAGCTCCTATAATAAGGGCTAATGCAAAGCCTAAAAATATTCGCTGTGCACTCTCCGTTAAGGCCACCAATAAAATACCTGTTTCAAAAAATCCCCTATATAATTGAACTACCGATAAGATGGGTGAAGGAAAATTAGTGGGAGCAAAAAATGTAATTCTAGATTTACTCTATATATGGTCTCCCAAATTGCGATTAGTGCCGTAAAGAAGAGAAGCCTTCTTACTATTGAAATCATCGCCCATTTCCTCCCTCATTACTTTTTCAATTTCGCCCCCTAAGATCGCCATGATATCTTCTTCCAACTGTAGAAACTCTGGAGAAGTCGGGATTCTCGGCCGAGGCAAATCAACTGGATAAATTTTTCGAATCCCCCCTGGTCTTGTTCCCATCAACACTATTCGATCAGACAGGAGAATAGATTCTCGGATATTATGTGTTACAAAAATAATCGTTTTTTTCGTTTCTTCCCAGATAAATTGAACTTCCCGGTGAAGCATAGAGCGGGTTTGTTCATCTAAAGCCCCGAAAGGCTCATCCATTAATAGTATCTTCGGATCCATGGCAAGGGCTCTTGCAATAGCAACCCGCTGCTTCATTCCTCCTGATAGTTCATGAGGATAAGAATCTAAAAATTTACTTAGATGAACAAGTTTTAAGTATTTTTTAGCTTGTTCACGCTGTTC
This sequence comes from Bacillus sp. (in: firmicutes), assembly GCA_021208645.1. GTDB lineage: Bacteria > Bacillota > Bacilli > Bacillales > Salisediminibacteriaceae > Evansella. The sequence continues at coordinate 16,566 of JAJOJL010000034.1, forward strand.
CTCTTTGTTTTTATATTTCTTTTTTTATGGAGAACATAACATTTTTCAATTGCAGTAAGCCATGGCATTAATGCAGCCTCTTGAAAAACGACTCCCCTATCTGACCCAGGCTTTGTTACTTTCACATCCCCAACCAATACTTCACCATTAGTAGCTTGATCAAGACCGGCAATAATGTTAAGTAACGTAGATTTCCCACAGCCAGAAGGTCCAAGAAAGGAGATAAATTCACCTGGTTCTATTGATAGAGATATATCATCAAAGACAGTAAAACTTTGATGTCTCTCTTTATTTTCAAAGGTTTTACTGACTTGTTGGATATGAACCTTTTCCATGTTCATTCCTCCCTAAACGTTAATAATCTATAATTCTTATATTTCTTATCGGAATTAATATGATTAGTATATGTCGTCAATTAAGTTAAGTCAACATAGTACAAAAGGTTTTCACAAAAAATACTTCTTACTTAATTGAGAATGCATAAATACTAAAAAAACATACATGGATTTACGAATTTACATAAACAAAAAGCCTTCGGTTAAACTAAATACATGTTTTGATGTAGGTATGTTAAGTAACTATCATCTATCCTGTAGTTACTTACGACTCCTAAAAATGGTTTTGCATAGAAGAATTTTATATTTTGTCACAGCTTTATTACATTAAGTATTTACCTTTTTAGTATGTTCAGTTATTGTATATTGTTGTACTAGAAAAAAGGAGAAGTGGTAACACATGGATATCGTTGAACAAATAACGAATTTACAGCTATTAAATCAATTTTGGATTATTTTATTTTTTCTTATCCCTATGGTCTTAATTTCTCGAACGGTTGTAGCAGGAACAAGATACTCACCAATTTTAATTATTGTTATCTTCGGTTTGTCCATGGGATATATACTTGTATTAAGTGACGTGGCAACACCAGGTTTACCTGAATTCCCATTTGTCAATTTAATGGCTAACACTACAATCATTGCCCTAACAGTCTCATTTTTTGTAGGGGGACAAGAATTAAGAAAAATTTTAGGTAATAAAGAAATGGAAGCCGATGATTTCGTTGTACCATCAGATGAAGAAACAATGCTCGGTACTACCAGAACTCAGTTTATCTTTATAATACGAGCTTTTTTCTTACTTCTTGGGATAGAAGGTTTGTCAAGGGTCATTCTAGGTACTGGAGGCACTAGTATATTGAGCAGTTACTATCCTCTAATTGCTTATTTCGGTCTTATCGGGTCCATTATATTCATTGATAACAAAGCAAAAATTAAAAATAAACGAATATACATTCGAAAAGGTATTCTAGAAATAACAAGTATTGTAATAATATTACTCCTTTCCTTTCATATCGCTGGGGCTATACGACCTCTAATTGCATTGCCGCAAATCTTTTATGCCATGATGATTGCAGCTGCTTTAGGTGCGTTTTTCTATAAGTGGACGTTCGGCCCAACTATTCGTTCCTTGCTGTTCGCTGGTATACCTATCGTGTTAGCAGGTAACTTTATGGTCGGTGGTTCACGAATTGGAGAAGCCTTCTCAATTGAAGGAATGAACGCTGTACTTGCATATGGTTTCTTCGGTCAGCTTTTCTGGATGTTTGGAGGTATTGCACTCCTTATGTTGTTTGCCAAAACAGCCAATGCAAGAAATCTTGCACCAGGAATGGCAGGGGCTTTATCCCATTCAGGACTAACTGGGGCTTGCACAGCTGGAGACTTTGGTAACACTGCAGCGAAAAGGGCACCTATTATGATAAACATACCTTTCTTTGGCCACATTTTTGTTTTCTCTATTCTTGCTATTAGTGCCGACCAAGGTAGTCTGTGGTTGTGGCCAAGCATTATTCTCGTTGCAATAGGAATAGGTCTTACTATTTATTCCCTTATGAACATGAGAAAAGCTGGAGGCAATGACAGAAAAGAAGTTAATGCCCTAATGCAATTTTCCTTTGGCTGGCAGATTTGTGCAGTTTTTGGAGGATTAACACTTCTTAGTTTAAGCACCATGCCTTTTGATTATTCTGCAATGGCTCAATCTAGTGCCATTTCCCACTTTGGATTATTCGCAGCAATCCAAGGTGAAATGTTTGGTACAGAAGCAGCATTACTCATTCCATTTATATTTTCAATGCCTTTCTTAGTTCATCCAATTGTATTCTTTATGTTCGGACGTGCAATGGAAAATAACGGTGAGATGCCAATTAAACCTGTTTATATATTGGCAGCACTTGGTGTTATCGGTGTTGTAGTTTCTTTATTCATCGCTTAACAATTTGGATTTGTATATTGCTTCAAAAGTGTCTCTTAGGATAAGTTTGATTTCCTTTGAGACACTTTTTTGTATAGTTTAATATAGTTGATGATAGTTAAATTCAGAAAAATCGTATTATTTTTCTCGTGATTATAGTATAATAATTTCGTCAGTCGAAGTAACTACAAAATTGAAGGAGTTGATACCCTTGACAACAGGTTTAACAAAGAGAACAGATGTTTCAACCGAAGAGACATGGAACTTAGAAGACTTAATTTCCAAATCAGGAAGCATGGAAAAAAGCCCTTGAAACAGCAGAGGCATCTTTAACAGAAGTCACAAAATACAAAGGAACGTTTAATGATTCTGCAAATAACCTCCTTCAATGCCTTAAGGCACAGGAACAATTAACAGAAAAACTCATTCCTATTGGTACATATGCAAACCTTAAAATGGCCGAAGACGGCACCAATCCAGAGGCACAAAAAAACTACGCCATCATGAGTGCAGCACTGACAAGAATTAATACAGCCCTATCTTTATTGAATCTGAATTATTATCATTACCTGAAGAACGAGTGAAACAGTATTCCCAAGAAGAAAGAGAATTAGAATTATATAAAATTCCAATTAAAAATATTTTGGACAAGAAACCATACGCCCTATCTCCAGAGACAGAGGAAGTTCTTGCCTCATTAGGAGAAGTGACAGAAGCACCATACAGAATTTACTCCACTAGCAAATCTTCTGACATGACCTTTGACTCTTTCGTTGATGGTAAAGGAGATGAAAAAGCCCTTTCTTTCGCATTATTTGAAGATCAGTACGAGCTCTCACCAAACAAAGAGGAACGTAGAAATGCTTATGACTCTTTTGTCACTACCTTAAAGAAATACGAAAATACGTATGCAACTGTGTATGCCACGGAAGTTAAGAAGCAAGTGGCTTTATCGAAAATACGTAATTATCCTTCAGTAACAGATATGCTTTTACAGCCACAAAAAGTAAGTAAAACACTTTATGAGAATCAATTAAACATTATCTATAATGAGTTGGCTCCTCATATGCAAAGATTTGCGAAATTAAAAAAGCGGGTTCTTGGCTTAGAAGAGATGAAATTTTGTGACCTTAAAGCGCCATTAGACCCTGACTTCCAGCCAGAAACAACGTACGAGAAAGTTTCAGAGCTTATCCTTGAATCACTAGAAGTTATGGGACCTGAATACGTAGAAATCATGAGAAAAGGGCTTACAGAACGTTGGATTGACAGGGCAGACAACGTGGGCAAAGCAACAGGTGCTTTTTGTGCAAGCCCATATGGATCCCATCCATTTATTCTAATGACATGGAAAGATACGATGAGAGGTGCCTTCATCCTTACCCACGAGTTAGGTCACGCGGGACATTTTTATTTAGCCAATAAACATCAACGTGTTGGGGATACTCGCCCATCCATGTACTTTGTTGAAGCTCCTTCCACAATGAATGAGCTACTACTAGGTAATCACCTAATTAATAAGACAGATGACCCTCAAATGAAGCGATGGGTAATTCTTCAGTTCTTAGGAACGTACTATCATAACTTTGTTACACATCTATTAGAAGGTGAATTTCAGCGTCGGGTATACAAACATGCAGAGGAAGGAAAACCACACACTGCTTCTACATTAACTGGATTAAAGCATGAAGTCCTTGCTGGCTTCTGGGGCGATACGGTGGAACTGGATGAGCATGCTGGTCTGACTTGGATGCGCCAGCCACACTATTATATGGGACTTTACCCATATACTTACTCTGCAGGTTTAACAGCTTCAACTGCTGTGGCTAAAAAAATTCAAGAAGAAGGCCAACCGGTAGTAGATCGCTGGTTAGAAGTATTAAAAGCTGGTGGGACGATGAGCCCTGAGGAATTAATGCTCCATGCAGGCGTGGACATGTCCAACCCTGACTCTATCCGATTAGCAGTTGAATATGTTGGGTCACTTGTTGATGAACTAGAGAAGAGTTATCAGTAATTTACCCGTCCCTATAAGAGGGTGACACAAAAGGATATTTTTTGCCCTTTTGCGTCAACATCTAAGCAATGTGCGTAGCCGTCGCAACCTTTAAAAAGCCTTATAGGAGCAGTTTTCTCCTATAAGGCGGGCGACGAGCAAAGCCATTGCGTTGCATTTATGAGGCAGCCCTTTTTATTTCATTGTCGATGAACCAAAACTATTTCGACGTTTTAACAATAACAAATTATATATACCACTTATCATTAAACCGAAAATTCTCTTTCATTTTACGTTCCGTTAGAAATGCTAACACCCATACAGCATGATTTTGTTCGTCTGCCGCAGCTCGCCTGAACACCCTCCTAATATGGGATTGTAATGGTAAATCAGACAGTTCCAAATATTCATCAACTGCTTCTTGTTCTTTTTCAAAAACAACCTTCAGCATATCCAAATATTCTTCATGACTCTCTTCAACAAACTTAGGTGCATACTTTCTCCCTGTATAGGTTTCATAAAGATAAGAAAACTGGTCAAAGTGTTTCAATTCATCTTGACGCATCTCAAGTATTCGCTGCTTTTCATGTTGGGTCGTGAATTATTTGCGAGCTTTTCATAACAATGAATTGCGTTGTATTTTCTGTTAATAATTTCCCCTAATCTTTCCAAAAACTGAGCAAAATCATCTCCTCCACCAGAATTTGAATAATACATCTTCTCCTCCTGAAACTTTATTTCTACTAGTATATGTACAGGAAAATGGGCCTGTGACTCCTCTCTTACACACATGAACTCGTCATCTAAGCTAATCCGTGTTATAATTTTCTAGACTTTAAAATAAAGAGGATGAGACTAAAATGATTACAGTTACAAATCTCGGCTTGCGATTCGGTGATCGGAAGCTATTTGAAGATGTAAATATTAAATTCACACCTGGTAATTGCTATGGTTTAATCGGTGCCAACGGTGCAGGTAAATCTACTTTTATCAAAATTCTGTCTGGTGAATTAGATGCACAAACTGGGGATGTTCATATGCAACCAGGACAGCGGATGGCTGTCTTAAAACAGAACCATTTCGAATTTGAAGAATTTGCAGTCCTAGAAGTGGTTATGATGGGACATAAACGACTCTATGAAGTGATGAAAGAAAAAGATGCTATCTATATGAAGCCTGACTTCAGCGACGAAGATGGGATGAAAGCAGCTGAGCTTGAAGGTGAATTTGCTGAGATGAACGGATATGAAGCAGAGTCTGATGCAGCAATCCTTCTAAAAGGACTTGGAATTAATGAAGACCTTCATCAGAAAAAGATGGCAGATTTGACTGGAAATGAAAAAGTGAAAGTACTATTAACACAGGCCCTTTTCGGGAACCCTGATGTTCTTCTTTTAGACGAGCCTACGAACCACTTGGACATTGAAGCAATTCAATGGCTCGAAGAATTCCTGATTAACTTTGAAAATACTGTGATCGTTGTTTCCCATGACCGTCACTTCTTAAATAAAGTTTGTACACACATTGCCGACCTGGACTTTGGGAAAATTCAAATATTCGTAGGAAACTATGATTTTTGGTACGAATCCAGTCAACTAGCCCTAAAAATGGCACAGGAACAAAACAAAAAGAAAGAAGAAAAGATCAAAGAATTACAAGCTTTTGTTGCACGATTTAGTGCCAATGCTTCTAAATCGAAACAAGCCACATCACGAAAAAAATTATTAGACAAAATTGAAATAGATGACATTAAACCTTCATCAAGAAAATATCCTTATGTCCATTTTAAGCCAAACCGTGAAATTGGTAATGACTTACTTCAAGTGGAAGGACTAACGAAAACATCGATGGCGTTAAAGTACTCGATAATGTTAGCTTCACTTTAAATAAGGACGACAAAGTTGCCCTTGTTGGAAATAAGGAAATAGCAAAAACAACATTATTAAAGATTCTTGCAGGTGAATTGGAGCCGGATAGTGGAACGTATAAGTGGGGGATTACAACCTCTCAAGCGTACTTTCCAAAAGATAATGCGAAGTATTTCGAAGGAGTTAATTTAGACCTGGTGGATTGGCTCCGTCAATATTCTCCTGAAGATCAAACGGAAACATTTTTAAGAGGATTCCTTGGCCGAATGCTGTTCTCTGGTGAAGAAGCAAAGAAAAAAGCCAATGTGTTATCAGGTGGAGAAAAGGTAAGGTGCATGCTTTCCAAAATGATGCTGAGTGGCGCTAATGTACTAATGCTCGATGACCCAACGAACCATTTAGACCTTGAATCCATTACTGCACTTAACAACGGGCTTATTAATTTTAAAGGATCGATCATTTTCACGTCACACGACCATCAATTCAATCAATCCATTGCTAACCGTATTATTGAAATTCAAGATACAGGCGTTTTGGATAAAGAGATGTCTTATGACGAGTATATTGAGTTTAAAACAAAAGTAAAACAATAAGAAAAGAGGGTGACGAAAAAGGGATGTTTTTGCCCTTTTGCGTCACCCTCAAAGCAATGTGCGAAGGCGTCGCAATATTTAAAAAGCCTTATAGGAAAGGGTTTCTCCTATAAGGCGCACGACGAGCTAAGCCATTGAGTTGCAATTCTGACTCAGCCGTTTATTTTGTTGTAACTATCAACTTTTATGAAACTGCTTCATCGCGGTCTTCAAAAAAAACAAATTCCCCTTGTTCATTTTTTTTCAAAACCCTAACAGCCTTTACCGCATCAATATTTAAATGACCATATATATGCGGAAACATTTGGCCTGCTTCATCTAAGTCTTCGTTTACGACTAAACTTTCTAAATCATTAGAGTAAATTTCCAGTAGCAAAATTTCTGACTCATCCTTAAACCAGTCGTTTCCATTTTTAATAATTTGCTCTTTCGTAGAACAATGGATAAAGCCGTCTGTATCTAAGGAATCTGGCCAATACATATCTTCCTTTAAGGCTTTTTCCCAATCTTCCTTACGTAATAATGGTAAATCATTTGAAAGCTCCCCCTCCAAAACATCATTTCCAACTTGATTATAAGGGTTTTCCTTATAAATGTGTATTCCTAAACAACAGATTTCACAAATTAGTTGTTTAAATGTTACAACTTTATGAACATTTTTGATGTTGGAGTTAAGGTATAATTTTATATGTTCGTCCCTAATCATAAGGAATACATCTATAGAGCTTTCTACATTCTTACTAGAGATAGAAAACAATAATTTCATACTCCTCGAAAATAATATCCCTTCCGCTGAAAACTAACTTGTAAATTGCTCTTCCTCTGTCGATCCTGTTAAGGCAGTTGTTGACGATTTACCACCAGAAACGATGGAAGAAACTAAATCGAAGTATCCAGTTCCTACTTCTCGTTGATGTTTTGTAGCTGTATACCCATCTTTTTCATTAATAAATTCTGCTTCTTGCAATCGGGAATAAGCAGTCATCCCACTTTCTTTATATCCTTTTGCCAATTGGAACATACTATGGTTTAGGGCATGGAATCCAGCTAATGTAACAAATTGGAACTTGTATCCCATCTTCCCTAACTCCTTTTGAAACTTCGCAATCGTTACATCATCTAACTTCTTTTTCCAATTAAAGGATGGAGAGCAATTATACGCAAGCATTTTCCAAGGATACTTCGCATGTATTGCCTCTGCAAAGGCCTTTGCTTCTTCTAAATTCGGTTCAGATGTTTCACACCATATTAAATCAGCATATGGTGCATACGCCAACCCTCGATGAATTGCTTGATCCAACCCTGCTTTCGTACGGTAAAACCCTTCAGTAGTTCGTTCTCCCGTTATAAATGGATGATCGTACTCATCAATATCACTTGTAATTAAGTTGGCAGCATTGGCATCTGTTCTTGCAATAATTACAGTTGGAACGCCCATTACATCCGCTGCTAGCCTGGCAGATACAAGATTATTTACTGCCTGCTGGGTAGGAAGGAGTACTTTCCCTCCTAAGTGACCACATTTTTTCTCTGAAGATAATTGATCTTCAAAGTGAACAGCTGCTGCCCCCGCTTCAATCATCCCTTTCATCAACTCAAAAACATTGAGGGTGCCACCAAAACCTGCTTCTGCATCGGCCACAATTGGTACAAACCAATCTCGTTTTGCTCCACCTTCACTATGCTCCACTTGATCTGCACGCTGTAACGCTTGGTTAATACGTTTGACCACATGAGGTACGCTGTTTGCCGGATATAAGCTTTGATCAGGATACATATGTCCAGAAAGATTTGCGTCAGCTGCCACTTGCCAACCACTTAAATAAATCGCACGAAGACCAGCTTTCACTTGTTGAACTGCTTGATTTCCCGTAAGAGCACCTAACGCATTAATATAGTGTCCTTCATCCCCTTCTTTCAACATGTTCCAAAATTTTTCTGCACCTTGCTTAGCGAGAGTGTGTTCAATAGTAATAGATCCCCTAAGCTTTAATACATCCTCCATCGTGTATGGACGCTCTACTCCATGCCATCGTACTGATTCCCACTCTTGTGCCAATTCTTTTCCATTTTCCTTAAATGTAGTCACTTCATTTCATCCTTTCATTTTAAATAAATTTAGCTAATATGCTAATTAATTCTCCTTATCCCTTTCATTGAAGCTTCTTAACTCCAATCTGTTAAGCCCCTCCATGGAAAAAAGTGTTAAGCAACTATGAAAATATCAATCCCTATACTCAATAATATTTCGTTTTTTGAGTTTCCCTATAGCTCAGAATCATAATAAGTTCATTAAATTGGTGACGTGTTGATGAGATCTTCTCGAACTCGCTTTCCGCGGGCAACGCCTCAGCCTCCTCGGGAAAACCCACCCTGCGGGGTCTTCTGTCTCTGCCTTCGTCGAGACAAATCGAAGCTTATTCATGAAGCATGCGCTCTTGGCTGTTGCTTTTCCCGCAGGACTTTGAGATGCTTCCTCGAAATAGCCCACGCACGAAGAAAATGTGTAAGCATTTTCGAGGAGTCTCGTTCGCTCCGATCTCATCTACACTTCAATTCAAAAATATGAATCTCATTCTGAGCAAAAGGGATACCCATATTTCGTTTAATCAATTCGCCCATTTCCAAAACAGTAATGACAATATACATGACCTGTATCATAACAACTCTCACAAACAACTAAATCACTTGAACTACTTTCCGCCATAAAATACCCCTTCCGTTGACACTTGTAACATGTTACCTCACCATTCCCACTACACTTTTCACAATCCAATGAAAACATCCACCTTTCACATTTTGTATTATAACAGAATTTAATTATGTAATGTAATATATAACAGAAACTTGAATTTTGCAACCACTTTTTATAATTTTTTTAAAAAAACTAAAAAATTAAACAGCTACCTAGTTTAATCCAAAGAAAAAGCCACCCACTATGGGGTGACTTTTTTAAAACATGGTTTACATACTCTCTAATCCTACTAAGCTACCTTTTCCTCCTGCCTCTGCACGAGTAACAATCAATTTTCTAGGAAGTCGGTCTCTTAACTCTGGAACATGACTAATTACACCAACTGATAAATTATCCGTATGCAATTTTTCCAAAGCACTGATGACGATTTCCAATAATTCTTGATCTAATGTTCCAAAACCTTCGTCTAAGAAGAAAAATTCCAGTGGATGTTCCCCTTTTAATTGAATGGATGCCGATAAAGATAATGCCAAAGCTAAAGACGTTAGGAAGGTTTCTCCACCTGATAAGGTTGAAACAGGTCGACGCACACCACCATTGGCATCGTCACGAATAATAAATCCTCCTGAAGAATCCACTTCAATTGCATAACGTCCCCTTGTCAGGTGATGAAGCCGTTCCGAGGCAAGTCTACTCACTTGAACAAGTTGTTCCTCTGCAATATATTCTACAAAGGCTTTGCCACGGAAAACATGATCTAGCTTAGCAAGCCTATCCAAGGCAACTTTCAACTGTTTTTTGGCAGCTTCTAATTCTTCACAACGCTTTACCCGGTGTTCCAATTCCCCTAACCTCGCTAGGGCTCCACCACGTTCTGTGCCCAATTCCTCTAGCTTTTTCTTCGACTCATCAAAGTTGGTAACCGTCTGTTGGAATTGTTCAGAAGTAACATTTCTATCTCCTAACTCCTTTAGGCAATTTTCCCGTGCCACTTCGAGCTGTTGCTTTTTTCTCTTGAACTTGTCCACTTCCGATTCCAGTTCTTTCATTTCCGGTTCAGTGAGGCTTGCATTTAAAACTTCCTCCTCTGTTTGAAAGGAAGTTCGTGCTACTTGCTCTGACCAATTTAATTCGGCTCTCGTGAATCTCTCTTTAGCATGTCGTAACGATTCTTGAGCAACAGAATAATGTTGCTCCAATTTCTTGAAGACATTACTGGCCTGATTCCATTTTAACTCCCCTTGATTATAGCGGTTCAGGAGCTCGTCTAAATCTTTCTTCATTGCCTTAATTAAAGACGCCACATCCGTATCTCCCACAATTCCATAAATACGATCTTTTTTCTCTGCACAACTCTTTTGCCGCTGTGTGAGCTCTGAACTAATTGATGTTTGTTCCACAAGGGATTGTTGGAGTCTTTCTCGTAGGTTGGTAATCTCCTTTTCCTTCTCTTCAATAAATGGAACACTCTTTTCTATTCTTTCCCGACAACCATCAGCTTGTTCTTCTTTTTTTCTGGAGAGTTACAAGGATAGCTTCCATCGTATCATAGGAAAACGAAGGATAAGAATCCTTCCATTTTTCCTGCAAACGCTCCAACACACCCTTCTCACCTATCAATTTTTTGTCTAATTCTGCTAATCTATCAATGTATCCCTTTTGGTTCGTCCGTTTCTCTTTTACAGAATCTTGTACAACTTGATAGTTTTTATAATAGTTGCCAACTGTACTTAACAATGATTCTACCGTATCTTGTTCTTTCAACATTTTATTTTGGTAGTTATTCCAAGACACAGGGGATTCTATAGCAGACTCATCTAGTAATGTAGCAGAATGAACTTCCCCTGCAGCAAGGGGCCCAATATCGTCATTGGTAACTACGTCATTCAGCTTCCGTGTCCCTTCATCCAGCTTCCATTTAAGCCGCTCCAGATTCCTCTCTCCAACGAGTACTTCGTCCATGGTTGACTCAATCCATTGATAGGCATGGTCATCATGGGATGTGACTTTTGCATCTGTCTCTGTTAATGGATGATGCAACGATCCACAGACTGGACAAGGTTCGTCCTTTTGTAAATCCTCACGTAGCTGATTTGCTAAAAAGATGTCGTTTTTTCCTTTTCTAGCTCTTCCTTTCGTTCCTTAAGACGTTTGAAATAACGAGTTAACTCCCGTTCTTCATCTGAGATCCGTTCGTACCATTGGTAAAGCTGTTTGAAAACATGGATTACTTCCCCTTTAAGCTCCTTTACGACTTTTTCTCTTTCTGTTACTTCCTGATCTACCATTCTCTTATTGTCCAGTAAGGTGGATTTCTCTTCCTCTAGTTCCTTCATTTTCTCAGCAGTTTGTAAGATAGTACGCTTCTCTTCCATGGCAGAGTAGGTTTGTCTTTTCACTTCTAAAGGAACCTCTAACTCCTTTAACTGAACTTTCAAATCCTTTTGGGCGTTTTCAAACCGACGAAGGTCGTCTTCTCCTTTCGCCTTCTCTTGTTTCATCACTTCTATTTCTTTGTGAAGTTTTTCTAAACTAACCTGTAAAGCTTCCATTTCTTTTTCTTCCACATTGATGGTTTTTAATTCTTCGAGAATCCGAGAATACTCGTCTAGCTTCAGGCGTAAAGGAGTCTCCTGCTGTTCCTTAGCCACTTTTGCCTCTTTCCATTCCTTTTCCGCTGTTTCCAATGTTTCTTTTGCAGCAGTAAGTTTCCCTAACGTATCTGTAGCTTCCTTCTCTAAAGCAATCACAATGGATTTACTTTCTTTCAACTCATTTACATATGGAAGTAACACGGAAGCCTCGGCTGCTTTATTCAGCTTTGCCTGTAAGGTGTTTACTCGTTCCTCTTCCTGGAGTAATTTCGCGAGGGCATTTTCAACCCCTTCCATTTCCTCCATCCATTTTCGAACGACCTTTTCCTCTTCTAGTTGTTTCCCTAAGGCTTCATGTGACTTCCGCCAATCCTCCAGGTCTTTAGTAAGCTGAGCAACTTTTCCCTTTGCTTCCTCTAGCGCTTCTTGAGAAGCATTTCCTAACCCCGATTGTTCTTTTTCTATCAATTCGATTTCATGTCTCGTGTTCATTAATCGGGTCCGAAGTTTTCCAATAAGTTCATCCCCGTATTGTTCTAGATGAAATAAACGCTGAAGCATTTGCCGGCGATCGCTTCCCTTTAGGGAAAGAAATTCGGAGAACTTCCCTTGAGGCAATACAACGGCACGGGTAAAGTCATCGATAGAAAGTCCTAATAAATCCTCTACAGCTTTCGTCACATCCCCGGCTTTGTCTGCAATGACTTCTGGTACCCCTGTTACATCAATAAATCGGCAAGTGGCTGACCGGATATTTGCTTCTCCAGATCGTTTAAAGGTCCGTTCCACCTCGTAACGCTTTGCTCTACCCCCATGTCCTAATTGAAAAGTGAAGGAAACAGCCAATGTATCTTCCCCATGGTTTAATATCCCTTGTGTATTGTTAGGTGCCCGCTCCACTTTTCCGTAGAGGGCCAGTGTCATGGCATCTAATAACGATGACTTTCCACTACCTGTCGGACCAAAGATCCCAAACACGCCACCTTCACAGAGGGCTTCAAAATCAACCGTTTGTTTTTCCCTGAAGCTATGCAAGCCTTTAACAGTCAATTTAATCGGTTTCATTGGTCAGCCTCCTCTTCGTTAATCAATTCCAAAAATAACGATACTAACTCCGCCTCTGCTGCCGCTCCCCCAGTTTGTCTGGAGTAAAAACGTTTAAATAGTTCATCAATGGGAACCTGCCTCGAAGATTCTGTTGTGGCTGCAATTTGCTCTTCAGGAAAAACAGGACGGATTGTTAATAAACCAGGGTACGCTTTTTTCATTTGATGAATCTCCTCGATGGAAGGTGTCTCCTCCATGTGTATTTCCAACTCAATCCAAGCATTTATATCCCGTTTTTCGTCCATCCATTGGAAAACTTGAGGAATTCCATTCGTAGCTTTCCAACGAACTAGAGGTTTTCCAGCCCGTAACGGAAGCTCTTCCGCCACTGCTTGTCCTCCTGGGGACACATCTACAATCGTCACAGACTTGGCATAGCCTGATTCAGAAAAACTAAAAGCCAATGGGGATCCAGAATAACGAGCTAATTTCGGTGCCCGCTTCACCTCTTGTGGCCGATGCAGGTGGCCTAACGCCGTATACTGTACATTGTCAGGTAAATTTACGGCACGAATCGTATAAGCACCACCTACTTCTATTGGTCGTTCTGACTCCGTACTGCTTCCCCCAGCCACAAATAAATGACTCATGGCCACATTAATGTCCTTCGGAGTAAATTCCTTCGTTAATTGTTGAAAGATCCACTGGACCTTCTCATCATAAGCTTCCCGGAGAGCAAGCTCGTCCCCTTCTGCCACAAAACTCTCCCGCAGTCTTGATTCAGAAGGATAAGGAAGAGCTGCTACATTTAAAAACAGATCCTGCTTTGGAACATGAACCCTCACTTTTTCCACCGTTGGATAACCTAATATCGTAATCCCTTGTTTTTTTATCAACGTCCTTGCAGCCGCCAACCGATCTGGATGGTCATGATTACCAGCTATCACTAAAATGGGGATGTTGCCACTATTGCTCAACCGTGCCATGGACTCGTAAAACAATTCTTCTGCCTTCGCAGGTGGGTTCACAGAATCAAACACATCCCCTGCCATTAAAATGGCATCCACCTTTTGATCTATAATAATTTCCTGTAACTCATCAAAAAATTGCTCATGCTCCGAGAGGCGGTCCCTCCCCTCAAGGGTCCGCCCTAAATGCCAGTCTGCCGTATGGAGTAATCTCATGCTTCTTCCCCTTCTTTCATCGTAATCACATGCCCTCCATCAAAAAAGAAGACATGGGTTTCATCAATGGGAACATTCCAACTCTCTTCCAATGCTTCTTGATACAAGGATATTTGAAGTTCATAGCGTTCTTTTAAAGTAGAATACGCTTCTGCAAATCCACCTGGAAATCTTCCTTCAATAGTATCTGTCTTGTAATCTAGCAACACAATTCTACCAGATTTATCCTGAAACACACAGTCTACTACCCCTTGCATGAGCACCGTTTCATCCTTGCCCCCACTCCATGTTTTAAAAGCTCTCTGAGCAGGTATGCCTAAACTAAAGGGGATTTCTCTCTCGACCCATTGGGCAGACAACAACCGTTTACCAAGATCTGTTGCAAAAAAGCTAAGGACCTTCTCTATATCAATGGCTTCCCCTTGTTCCTTCGTTAACAACTCGTCCTGCACCATCAGCAAAACTTTCTTCTCAATGGATTCCTTCGTAGGGATTTCTACTAGGGAGATATGCTGCATCAATGCGTGCATAACCGTCCCTGTTTCTGCTGGACTTAATGCTTTCTTTTGTAAAAACTTAGGCCTGTCAGCAAACTCTGAACGGAATCCATCGGAAAGCGGTTTATCACTATATTCATCCATTAATTCCTTTTTCAGCTCACTCACTGTTTGTTTTGAACGATGAATGGCTGCAGCTTTGTATGGGTAACTCCACTCTAAGCGCTCTTTTACCTCACTTTGCTTCTCCGATTTAAACGGCACTGGCATTAGTTGGGCAATACGCTCTTCCATTTCCCCTGTCTGGATAAACCCTTCTTCCGCTACTGTTTGAAGTTCATCTTGTTCCACCACGGACAAGGACCATTTTGCTGGATCATATTTTACAGCATCAAAGGAAGATTCTTCTTCTTCCAGTAAATAATCGATGGCAGCACGGTGTCTGAGGACCGCCGGGCCAACCCAGTCCAAATAGGAACTGCCCTTTTCCCGATCTACTGCCGGTAGAAGCCAGTCGTCTACAGACAAAAATTCTTTCCATTTATCTATGGATTTTTCTACTTCATTGACTGTTCCTACTAAATACAACTTCTCCTTAGCTCTCGTTAATGCCACATACAAAACTCGCATTTCTTCGGCGATAGCTTCTAAATGCATGCGTTTTTTTAATGGCGATTTGAGGTAGTGAAGGATAAGCTACCCGAAGCTTCGGATCAATGTATTTCGAACCAAACCCCAAATCCTTATGCAGTAAATACTTTCCATACAAGTCCTGCATATTAAACTTTTTATTGGTACCTGCAATGAAAACAACAGGGAATTCTAAACCTTTACTTTTATGAATCGTCATTATTCTCACGACATCTTCCTGCTCTCCTAGTGCCCTTGCTGTTCCAAGATCGTCTCCACGCTCCTGCATTCTCTCCACAAAACGTAAGAATCGGAACAAGCCTCGGAACGAGGTTGCTTCATAAGCACGAGCACGGTCGTACAATGCCCTTAAGTTTGCTTGTCGCTGCTTTCCGCCTGGAAGGCCTCCCACATAATCAAAATAGCCTGTTTCACGATATAACATCCAAATTAACTCGGATAGGGCACCAGCCCTAGCCTTCGAACGCCACCGCTCCAGTTTGCCAAGGAAGTTTTCCGCTTTCAACCGTAGCTCTTCTTCAGGCGACTCCACTGCCGTTTTCCTTAATGCATCATAATACGAGCCGTGCCGGTCCATAATCCGAACATGGGCCAGTTGTTGCTCTGTTAATCGGTAAACTGGAGAACGCAAAACTGCTGCGACTGGAATATCTTGATACGGATTATCAATAACCTTTAAGAGGGACATCATTACTTGTACTTCTACTGCTTCAAAATAGCCTGTGGATAGGTCCGCATAAATAGGGATACCTTCTTTTTTACACTCATCCATCATCGTTGCCGCCCAAGGCATAGAGCGCATTAAAATAACAATATCCCGGTATGTTACGGGACGAGCTCCCTTAATAGTTTTATCATACACTGGGTGTTTCGATTGAATCAGTTTTTGTATTTGCTGAATAATATAGCGAGTTTCCAATTGTGATGTTTCCAAATCCTCTTCTAAGGAAACCTGTTCATCTCCTGGCTCTTGAACAGCTATTGGCTTACCTTTATTAATAATAGCTAACTCCGCCTCCAAGCCATCCTGTTTAGGATAGTCTAAATTACCTAGTTTTAACTCAGCAGCATCATCGTAAGCAATTTCTCCTATAGTCTCATCCATAATTTGTCGGAAAATAAAGTTTGTGGCATCTAACACTTCTGAGCGGCTACGGAAATTTTTTGCCAAGTCAATCCGCCACCCTTCGCAATCCCCTTCCCTTTTATAAAGCTTATATTTCGTTAAGAACAAAGAAGGCTCTGCTAACCGGAAGCGGTAAATACTTTGTTTTACATCCCCTACCATAAAACGGTTATTCGCCTTCGCCAACAATGACAAAATCGTTTCTTGAACAAGGTTTGTATCTTGGTATTCATCTGTCAGGACTTCATGAAAATGATCCTGGAATTCCTTTGCGGCAACAGTCGGCGTCCAGTTATGATCCGCCGTGTTTTTCTTCCCTAATACGGCTAAGCAATAATGCTCCAAATCATTGAAATCAACCGTTGCCTTCCCCTGCTTTGCTGCTGCATATCGTTGGGAAAATTCCTTCACTAACCGAACAATAGTGGCAACAGACGGAGCCATTTCCTTCAGTTCTTCCACAAAGACAGATGGCTCTTTATTAAATAACTCCTTTTGCATGACTTCCAACTGTTTTTTTTGCACGGTCCCGTAACCCTTTTACTTGCTCCTTTAGGGATTCATCGACCGCATCTCTTTTTGATATGGTTTTTAATCGACCAAACTTCATCTGCTGGAAGGCATGGTAGAGGAGCTCCCACGACTCCACCTTTAGAAGGGATTCTACTAATGATATTTCCACTTCTAAGTTCTCACTGTATTTCGCAGGACCTGCAGGTTCCTTTGTCAACTCCATTCCTTTTTGGAGCCAAGACAATATGCCTGTTAGCTGATGCTTTACGTCTTGAAACAAATCTTCTGTCCACGGCAGATCTTCGATTGTTTCTACATTCTCAAGCTCGTACGTCTTTACCATTTCATCGAGCCAAGCGTTTGGATCAGGGTGAGAGCGAGAAAAGGTATACAACTTTCCAATTAGTGCCCTTAAGGGATCGTCACTTTTATCACTACTGAAACGATCGACCGCATCAAAAAACAGGTCATTATTTTCTTTACCGTATTCCTCTTCAAACAAATCTTCCATTATTTCTTCCCGGATCAATTCCCCCTCCGTATCGTCTAAAATACGGAAATTTGGATCTACCTCCACGTCAAAGTAATATTGACGTACAACCTTCATACAGAAGGAGTGAAGAGTAGAAATATTTGCTCGGTTTAATAGTGTTAACTGACGTCGCAAGTGGAGGGAGGCAGGATTTTTCGTTAACTCTTTTTCAATGGCCTCCCCAATCCGATTACGCATTTCTGCTGCGGCCGCATTAGTGAAAGTTACGATGAGAAGGCGATCCACATCAATTTGATGCTCGACTATTTTCCGGATGATCCGTTCTACAAGTACTGCCGTTTTTTCCACTTCCCAGCCTGCTGCCGCTACTAAAATATTATTCCCTGTCGCATCAATGGCTTTCCACTGATCATCGGTCCATGTAGCACCTTCTGGCTTGGGGCTAATCTTCATCCTTTTCCCCTCCTTCTTTACGGATTTTATCCAATACTTCTTCCTTCTTTAACTTCCCAACCCGGCGGTAATCGTTTGTCTCCAATGTAGGATCAAACTGACAAACTGGTTTAAAGGAACAATAGGTACAAGCTACATGTTGTTTGTTTTTCACAGGTGTTATATCTATCTTACCGTCTGTGATTGCAGAGCCTATTTCCTCTACTTTCTTTCTTAGAAATTGCTTTAATGCTACGTAATCTTCATCGGAGATGACCGATGAATCTTTATAGAATTCGCCACTTTCTTTAATTGCAGCAGGAATAATATTGGATCGTCCTCCAGTTTCTAAATTATGGTCCATAAGTTTTGCCACATCTGGATTAGCACTTATGAGGCCTTTCATCTTAAACTCTTTGAAAAGTTCTTCTTCAATTTGCTCTACCGTAAGCTTTTCATTACGCTGTAAAAGTGGATTGTGTACATGAAAATAAAGAACGCCTGCAGGAGAGGCTTTAGCACCTAACCATTTTTCTGAGAAACTGATCACTACATCTAAATAAATAAGCATTTGTAATGATAAGCCGTAATATACGTCTGTTAATTGAACATCTTTTTTACTAGATTTATAGTCGATAACTCGAAGTAATAAGCCATTAGCCCCTTGTGACTTATCAACTCTGTCAATTCTCCCAACTAATTGTAGCTTCGATCCATTATCTAGTTGAAATTGTAACGGAGGTAGGTCTTGATTTGGACCAAAGGCCACCTCTAACCCTATTGGAGAAAACCCAGATGATTTAGATTGCTCTGCTAAAACAGAAGAGGCCCTTGCCACCACTTCCTCTAGTTTTTGTTTAATATAGTTATATCGATTCGAACTAAGCAAAATCTCCCGTTGGATTTTAGGCGCTAATTCTGCAACAATTGTCTTTGCCAATGTCTCACATTCTGCCTTCGTAAGCTGGGAAAAATCTTTTCCCGCCTTCCGCAAATGTTCGGCCATTTCCTTTAAAGCTGCGTGAAACAACGTCCCAATATCTGGCGCTTCTAACTTGTACGTCTCCCGGTCCCGTAAGCTAAGGCCATAGTTGGCATATTGAGCAAATGGGCAGGATTGGTATTGTTCCATTCTCGACACGCTTGTTTGTAATTCCGTTCCATATAATGTCTGACTCAATTCCTTAGATAAGGGCTTGGCTGTATTCTCATAAAACAAACTATGAAGAACCTGTTTCACTTGGAAATGCCAAGATTCATTTTCTACAAACCAATTATACGCATCCCACCAAAACTCTGGTATTGGATAGCCTTTTTTTCCAAGCTTGAAGCTCGTACGTTAAGAAAGATAACGTTTTTCTTGGAGTGTTAATAAATCCTAATTGTTCATCATCGGGCATATCTGTCGGTTCATGGAACCACAGCTTTTCTTCAACTTGTGGGAACATATCCTTTACACGTTTTAATACTATGGAAGGCTGTAAACTTTTTCCTTCATCATCCGCTAATGGATACGTTAAATACAGCCTTTCTGATGGCGTACATTGAGCCATGTAGATAAGGAATGTTTCATTTAATAGCTGACGGGTACTGCTTGGCGCTATAGAGAGCCCTTCCTTCTGCAAACTTTCCCGTTCTTCTTCTGAGACAATTCCCCCTTCATCAGGTTTAGCTGGAAGCACCCCTTCATTTATTCCTAATAGGAAAGCACAACGAACATTAGATAATCGGGAATGCTCCATATCAGCAACGATAACTTGATCAATGGCTGGAGGAATAATAGAAAATTTCATACTTTCTAGCCCTGTATCAAGCATGTTATGAAACAAATCAAGACTTATCTTTTCTTCCCCTGTCATTTCTACCATTTGATCTAATAGTTCAATGACAGCCCCCCAGACTTGATCATGTTCTTTTGCTTCCTGTGGATGACCTTCATCTACAGCATGGTTACGTAACATTTCTATTTTTTTTGGAACGTGACAAGTTTCTAAATAGGAATAAAGTACTTCGCAACGTTCCTGTACGGTTTTTGCCCGTTTCATCCCCTTTTCAAGGGTAATAAGGGGGGTCGTTAAAAGGGCTCTTAGCTCATTAATTTCTCTTTCAAAACGTTCCTCTTCTATTGTCCGGATTCGCTCTCCATCTGCAGAGGTGCGGACACGGCGGTATGTCCATGGGTCCTTTTGGTACCATTTGCTCCCTTGGATTCCATAGGAAAGGACGTAATTTTCCAGTTGGTCTACCCGTTCACGCATCATTGTTACATTTTCTGATAGGGGAAAAAGCATATCTGTTTTAAAGGCGCGAAACACTGCTTCATAACGCCAATGCCCTTGAATCACTTCTAATGACGAACGAATAAATTCAATAACTGGATGGTTGAGCATAGACCGCTTTTGGTCCATAAATAAAGGAATTTCATAATCTGTGAAAATGGTATCTAATAGGTCAACATAATCTCCAAGGTTTCTTAATACAATGGCCATATCTTGAAAACGGTAATTTTCGTCCCTTACTAAATGAAGGATTTCCCTTGCTACCCCTTCTACTTCACTACGGCGATGAACGGCAGCAATCATTTCAATGCCGCTATGATCGTCCATGGTGACAGATGGGCGAACATCAAAATTAGCCTCTAAATGGGGTTAATGCAGAGACAGGAATCGATAGATCCTTTAGGACAACCGCCTCCTCTACCTTCACCTTAGTTCGGCTACACACATCACTTAGCTCTTGGTAGGTTTTCGCAGTTTCAAAGAACAAATCTAGTTCATTCAACCTCTCCTCCGCTCCATAAGGCCGGTCAAGGGTCAATGCTAGCTTCACATTCGTACAATTCATAAATAATTGCTCCAAAACAGAGAGCTCCAAAGGTGTAAAGCTATAGAATCCGTCAATATAAATATCTGCATTCTTTAAATAAGCTGATTGTGAAATTTTCTCAGCTAGCAGCTTTAAAAAGTCTTCTGAACCTATATAATGATCGGCCATTTCCATTTCTAACCTTTGAAAAACAAGATGAATATCATGTAACTTTTCTTGAAGAACTATATCCTGTGGACGCTTTTTTGTTTTGTTCTTTAAAGAGTTATACTTTTCCATGAGCATGTCGTTGGAAACAGAATATCGTTTAAATTCACCAATAAATTGCTCAAGTTGTTCAATAAAACCATTCGTATCTGTCGCCTTGCCAAAATAGTAAAATTGCTTTTCTCTTTCTCTACTATTTTCCGAAGGAGCATGTGAATGCCTGATCGTTGTATATGATATTTTGAAATACCACCGGTTTCTTGCAAGATTCGTAAAGCTAATCTGGAAAAACTCAACACTTGAACCCTAGTTGTTCCCCGTTGTTTTGCTTGGATAATCTGCATTTCCGTTTGGAATGTCATCTGATCTGGCACCAAGTAAATGATGGGATTTCCTCGTTGGATTTTCTTTTCGTTTTATTCATAACTTCCTTTAGGATAGTTGTGGTCTTCCCTGTACCTGTTCGTCCTAATATAAAGGAAATGGACAAAACCTCTTCACCTCTTTATCTTTCCAGTCATAAGGGGAAAAACCCTCTTAGTATTAATCTATTAGTTTTATGCTTGAAAAATAATAAATTCTTAAAGGCTCTTTTCGTAAACTTTGTTGCTTTTTCAGTAAAAGCTTGGTGGAGCGAAAGGCGGCGTGTAACCGTCAAGTACAATTAAACAGTTTTTGATAAATAATTTTAAACAGTTTTCATCAATTAAGATTCAACACTTTGATACTTGATTTAATTAAGTGTTTTTGTTGATGCCATAGATTTTTAAATCAAAAATCTATGGCATCGGCATAAATCATTGTTTTCTCTAACTTAGTGATTGGCTAACACTACTTATATCCAAGTGTTCTTTCCTAGTAGCTTCTCAAGATCATACTTTTCGCTTTTTAAATCCTCAACTTCCTTTCTAAGTAAATCAACCTCTTCTAACAATCTACTAATTTTCGTTTGATCATCGATGCCCTCCTCATATGCTGTACCTTTTACAATGCACCAATGATTATATCTAAGTAAATCATCCTCCATAGTTGGACGAATCTTATCAGAAGTATTTGCTTTCTTGTTGTTTTCCATGACCCATTCCCTTACCGACACTTCATCAACTCTAAACCCATATGACTTAAAAAACTTAATTACTTCTTCTTGGTTTAAAACACTCATTTTCGTTTTCTCCTCTCTAAGATTCAACCTCATTATTATCGAATATAGCTTTTCTGTATTTCATCCTAATGCTGTCTTGCTCTTCGCTAAAGGTCAAAATCTCACTACGATGAAGGAGCCGATCTAGGATTGCTGTAGTTAGCGTCGGGTCTCCCAGGAACTTCCCCCATTCCCCTGGGCCTTTGTTAGATGTAAGGATGAAGGCTGCCTTGTCGTACATTTCATAAATGAATTGAAAGAACAAGTGAGCATCCTGGGCTTCGTATGCCATATACATAACGTCATCAATGATGATGAGGTCGGACTTAATGATTCGCTTATACCTTGTCCTAGACTTCCCTATGTACTCTCTTGATTTGAGAACATAGATGAGGCGATCCATAGATATAAAAGATACCTGGTAGCCACTTTCAACGGCGTGAATACCTAAAGCAGTTGAGAGATGCGTCTTTCCCACACCAGTTGGTCCCATCATAATTAAGGTGAAACACTCATCGATCCAAGAGAGTTGTTTTAATACATTTAATTGTTTTTCTCCAATCGCCGTTTGTTCTTCAAGGCGAAAGTTCTCAAATGTCAGAACATCTGGGAATTCTGCCCACTTCATTAGTTTCTCACTGTTTTTTCTCTCCCTACAGTTCATTTCATGACGTAGGATTTCATGTATAAACTCGTAATATGTCCATCCTTTTGCTTCTGCTTCTCTCAAGAATGTAGGAAGTTCTTTGGCTGTCTCGGCTAATCGCAAGGCCCGACACTTATCCTGTAGTATTTCATAGGGCTGATTCATCTGTTTCTACCTCCCTGAAGAACACTGAAATAGATGTCATCTTTTCGCTCTGGTGCTACTAGATCCTTATATTTTTCATTTACAGTTCCAGGGTCCTTTCCTTGCTTTCTGTTTTGGACCTCTAAAGAGATAGCGATATCCCGTAAATCATTCGCACTTGTCAGCCGTAGCCGTCTCATTTCATAAATTGCCTCTTCAGCGAAGGTTGGATACTTTAAGATGACAGATTGCACCACTTTAAGTTGATCAATTATATGACGAGGGTAATGCTCGGACAATAGATCGATTAACCACTTCGCAATTTCTTTATCGTTTAACATTTCCTCCACCTGCCCAATCAAGAGGTCGCGCTTAGTCTGCTTACGAATCCGGTGAGAGGGGTCTGATATGAGCTCTCCTTTTCCTTTTGCGATTACATGTTTTGCCAAGACTTGTCCGTTTTTCTGTAGGCGTATATATACATATTCTCCATCAGTATTGACATAGGCAGTATTTGGTGCACCCTTACGGTATGTACCTCGAGGTACACTATATCGGTTACCATCGAAACGAATGATATTGTCTTTGTGGATATCTCTTGATATACTGGAATCGAAGATATCTTCAAAAATGTAAGTTCCAGAGACCTTTTGAAGGTGTTGCTTTTCCAGGGCGTACACCTCAACGGGTCTTTTTTTTAGTATTATGATGAACCTTATAATTCCCTGTACGTTTTAGCCATCTCATACACGAATTCTGCCAATCTATTAAATTATCAAAAGTTCGGTTCTTCGCAAAATTATTTTTCACATACTTCACTACTTGTTCTATTTTTCCTTTGGACTCCGGATCGGATTTCCTACAGAGATATACTTTAAACTTTCTTGTCTGTTGGTACTTGGTAAATTCCGTTGTCATGATAAGATCCCCAGCATTTTCACTGACTGCCAATAAACGATCTTGGTCATAGACTATTTCAATAGACATTCCTCCAAAATGCCGGAAGGCATTCTCGTGCATTCGGATAAGGTCATGTGATTTAAATGGCCGGTCTAACCACTCAACGTATTTGTATCTAGAGTGTGCTAGCACAAACCCAATGAAGTAAAGCCTTTTGTATGTCCCATCTGTAGTAGGGAGCCTAATTTGACCAAAATCCACTTGAATCTGTAGCCCCATTGGTAGTTCAGGAACTGCACTAAAGTCCCTTTCTGAAAACACCTTCGGAAGATGATAAGCCTCTCGAATATCATTTACATAATTCCTCACTGTTCCTTCAGTGACAGAACTGACATTCAATTTATCCTCCAGCCAGTCAAATACTTGAGCTCCTGTTAAGTCAGGATGTTCCTTGATCCACTCTAGAATTTCCTCACGGTATGGATCAAGTTTCTTACTTCTTGTCTGTAATGAAATCGCAAATAAATAAAATTCTTCTGGCGTCATTTTTCCGTATTCAATCACCCTATTCCTTGAAATTTTTAATTTTCTGGCAATCGAGCTATTAGAAAACCCTTCGCTGCGAAGCCTATGAATCTCGTTGTATGTTATCAACTTTTCCACTTCCTGTTCCTCACTTTCCATAGACTACTTAAAGTATATAGAAAGTGAACTATTTAAGGTAAACTGTTTAATCTTATTTGTTGAATTCTGTTTACTCTTATTTGTGGAAAACTGTTTATTCTAGTTTAACGTTTACAAATAAGTGGTTTGATAAGAAGAATTATATTATGAATGTGAAGCACTACACTTAAATGTAGTGTAGTGCTTTGAATTATATAAATGGCATTTTAGAATTATTTTCATATAAATTTCGTGCCCTTTCTAAAAGGTGATATAAGCACTGTGTCAATTGATTTGGAGCCTCTGCGGGTATGACTACGGAGCCAGCCAGGGGACCAGATGAAACTAAGGTTTTGGCTCAGCCAAACTAGGCTATCATGCCGGCCACTCCAATTCAAGTGCATGTCTATATCAATGTTGGTTTTATACATAGAAAGCTTTTGTATAGCCAGGTTTCTTTTAAAAGCACTACAGAAAGTAACGGATGCGAGAGTTTAAGAGGCTCTAACTGATGTTATTGTACGAAGGTGGAGTTTAATTAACTAATATTTTTTAAGCTGCAATCAATTTTGCAGCATTTTTTGCGCTTCTATACTGGAAATTGATGATAGACTTAATTTGAGACAGCATCATTATTTTTTCAAAATAACTGTAACTTTTATTGCTTTCATCCGTTGTAATGTGTAAATCCAGTACAGAAAGAAGGGTGAGATATTGGAACAGGACTATATTAAACAAAAAGTGAATGATTGGTATCATGAATACAGTGATGATTTATATAAATATGTTTTCTTTATGATTGGGGATCATTATCAAACAAAAGATATATTACAAGATACATTTCTTCGTGCCTTTAATAGTTTCGAATCTTTTCAAGGGACAGGAGAAAAAAGTTGGCTTTTTAGAATCGCACGGAATCTAACTATTGATTATATTCGGAAGAAGAAGCCTGTTGCCTATATAATGGAGGCATTTCCACAAATACAAACTTCAGAGAAAACCCCTGAACAGTTAGCGCTGTTTAATGAAACTGAAAAAGAATTATATGTGGGTTTAAGAAGGATAAAAAGGTCTTATCGAGATGTAATTGTGTTGAGAAAAATCAGGGGATTTACAATTTCGGAGACCTCGCAAATTCTTGGTTGGACAGAAAATAAAGTTAAAGTCAATTTGTATAGAGGTTTGAAAGCCCTGAAACACCAATTGGAAAAAGGGGGATATTTTCATGAGTCAATTTGATGAAAACTTTAAATCGATGGATAACAAAGTAAAATTTGATGAAAAAGAGAAGCGAGAGCTATTTTTTCAAATTAATAATAAAATAAATACCAACAAAATAAAATTTCTCAAACTAATCATCAAGTGGAGATATTATTTAGCGTTATCCACAGCATTTTTATTACTAATTGTCTTATCCATTTCACATGTGACTAATGACAATCAAGACCGAACAAGTAGAATAGAACACAGCGAGGTTGTATTAAATACGGAATACCTTGCATTAGATGAATCGGCGAATAATGAAGAAGTGAAGCATTATTTAGCAGACTCATTAGAGATTGCGATTGGGTCTTTGCCATTTCCTCTCATATTACCAGATGAAATACCAGGTTCATTTCATTCATTTGAGCCAGTTTATATTACTGACTGGAATGAATCTCATAGAGGAAGAGACATTAGTATAGAATTAGCAGCAACATCTACCGTTGGCAATGATGATAGGCTAGTAATATTTGCAAGGAACTTTGACATTAATGTATTATTAGATGTTTTCAGAGGTGGCGAAGAGATAATATTAGATAACGAACAAGTTATTTATTTTACACACCCTGATGAATCAATGGCTTCGTGGCATTCAGCCACTATGAGTTGGATTGCCGACGATGTATTTTATTCAGTTGAGTATAAGGGCAGTAATATAGATGCTAATGCTGTTAAACCTATTCTTCTAGACTTAGTTAAGCAGATGCAATAATCACTTCGGGTTAGGAAGATGATTAATTTCATTTTTAGGTGAGCGAGAGTCGAAAGCTCTCGCTACTCTGTTTTTTACTTTAGAAGAGATTGCGAGCTAATGGTGGTGTCGTACAATGTATAACGAGTATTTAAATAAAACGGTAAAGGTGGTTGTAGATAGACCATTGGATTCAAAGCACTCTCGCTACAACTTTTATTTTTCAATAGATTATGGTTGATTCCTTATACGAAAGCAGAAGATGGTGAAGAAAGAATAAGAAGGAACAGTTATTGCAGTTGTAAATAGGAAGAACGATGACGAGGATAAACTCGTTGTAACTAATCAAGATTACAGTGTTGCAGAAATTAAATCGCTAATTCATTTTCAAGAACAATTTTTTGAAATAGAACTAATTAAGATGAATTTAAACATTCCTTAATATGTGAAGAAGTGTACTTAACGGAGTAGCTTTAGTTACACAAATCATGAATATAAAAGGTCCTAAATATGCATAATTTTATTCATTTTATTGCATATGGGACCTTTTATTATGTAAAAAGAAACAGTAGGACTGAAGAAAGTTGAAGAGCCAACAGCTGTAATACGAATATTTGTTTAATATTTTATATGGGAGGCGCAGTTATTACAGATCCGTATTATTATCGAATAACTGGTCCAGCCAATCTTTCTTGTGCTGTTTTCATCTTAACTGTTTTAACACCGTGTTCTTTAATTATATTTGAAAAAAAGTCAGGTTCTATTTTTTATTGGTTTTCGGGTAGGGTTTGGTTTGAATTTTTAGTTGCTTTTTTTACATCTTGAATCCCTCCAGTTATCCTTGTTTAATATGAAATATTTAGTTAAAGAAATGTTGTTTAAATAAATAAAGCACTTTACAAAAATTGTTATCCGTCTGAAGTATAACTATCAAAATTAATATATAGAGTGTCTAAAAGTTTTAACTTTTAGACACTTAATAATATTGTTTCAAAACATACATATTTTGACTTTAAATTTGTCTAGAAGTTAGTCTATAATTAAATGTATATAAGATTGTAATCTTTTAGACAGGAGGCGCTAGAATGAAAATTGGCTATGCTAGAGTTTCTACAGTTGGACAAGACTTGGCAACTCAAAGGGAACTATTGACAGAAGCGGGCTGCAGAAAAATTTTTGTAGAAAAAGTAACTGGAACGAATACTGTCAAACGAGAGCAACTTGTAGAAGCGATTGACTTTATGGATGAAGGAGATACATTAGTTGTCACAAAAATTGACAGGTTGGCTCGTTCAATTATTGACCTTAATAACATTGTTCAAAAATTAAATGAAAAAGGAATTGGTGTTCACTTCTTAAAAGACAACATGGAGTTTAAAGCTGGAAATGACACTAACAGCATCCAAACATTGCTCTTTAACATTTTAGGATCATTTGCCCAGTTTGAAAGGGACTTAATAGTTGAAAGAACTACGGAAGGCAGAGAGCGTGCAAAGAAGCAAGGAAAACATATGGGGAGACCAGGTCAGCCCGCTAAAAACATTGAAAGAGCAATGGAGTTATATAGACAAAGAGATAGTAACGGAATGAGTGTTAATGATATTGTAAAATTGACTGGTGTTCCTCGAAGTACAATATATGCAAATAAATAGATTAATTACATTGACCTATTTTTTACCTCTGAATCACAAGATATAGGGAATTCATAATACTTAACCGGGGAGTTTTTAAACTTTACCAGTAACTAATTAAATTACAAAGTACTTCAACTAATGTATTTTTATATTTCTTGAAGGGATTTACAATTATTTGAAGAAATGTATAAAAGTCGATTTGAGTATTATTTTGACTGTATTTGCTTAGTGAGTATTTTTTAGGGGGGGAAGGGAATGAACCAGAATTTTTTTGATGAACTGCAGCCGCATAGTGCCGCAAAACTAACTATTCTTAATAACTATGTAATACCTTGGATGAGAAAAATCGTACTAGGTAATCGGGCAATAGGTCGTTGTTTAATAATTGATGGTTTTGCAGGTGAAGGACTTTATGGTGAAGAGGGTAAAGAAGTTAATGGCTCACCATTCGTATTATTAGACCAAGCCATTGATTTTTACAAACAAGCTAAAGCAAATAATTGGCCAGAGCCAAGAATTTTATTATTATTTAATGAATACAATCCAGACAGCTTTTTGTTACTTAAGGAAAACATAAAAAAAAGATACGGTCTTGATTATAACGAAGATAAATTTTATAACGCAATACCAGATTACCCTAGTGTAAAATTAGCTTTAATGAATGAAACTTTTGAAAATGTTCTAATCTCCTTATTAGAAAGAACAAAAGGGAGAATGGTTCCCAGCTTCTGTTTTATTGACCCTTATGGATTTAAAGACACTCCACTACAGCTAATAGGTGAATATTTGAAAAGTAGAAGTTCTGAGATACTATTAAATTTTATTTATGAAGAAACAAATCGTTTTATAAGGAACAAAAATTCAAAAATAAGAGAACATTTGATGAGTCATTTCGGGGTGGATACATTAGATGAGTTAATACAATTGATTGAAGGGAAGAAAAGTGAAGAGAGGAAAAAAGTTATTGTTAACTATTATTCTAAACAACTTCAAGAACATGCTGGATATGTACTTAACTTTGATATTTATAAAAACGGACGCACCAAAATGATTTTGTTTTTTGGTTCAAATCATGCAGGTGGATTAAGAGAAATGAAAAATAGTATGTGGGATATAGACGGAACCGGAAGTTATATATTCAAAAAAGATACTAATGTGCAGGATATTCATTTTGACTTTATCTATGAAATGGAAGAAGAAGAAAGGCTAAAAAAAATTGGCAGATAGTATTTTTAATCGCTACAAAGGTGAAAATGGTATTCGTGAAGAAGAAGTAGATGAACATATCCTTTTTAATACATCATTCCCACCTGATAAATTCTTAAAAAAGACATTAAGATGGATGGAAGAGAAAGGTTTATTGGCAAATGTAAAAAAAAAGAAATGGGAAAAATAGAAGACCCGGAACTTTTAACGAGGTATATATAGACTTTGATCAGGAACGTATGTTCCGTTAGTTAGGTACATGTGGTACACTTGTATCAAGGAGGGATGTATCATGGCTGGTAATTCCAGTATTGAATGGACTGAAGCCACTTGGAATCCCGTAACAGGATGTACAAAAGTTTCGGAAGGTTGCAGAAATTGTTATGCTGCTACCATGGCAAAAAGGTTGCATGCTATGGGTAATCCTCGTTACGAAAATGGGTTTAATGTTACCTTACAGCATGACTTAATTATTAAACCATATGAGTGGAAAAAACCCAAAAGAATATTTGTTAACTCGATGTCAGATTTATTTCATGAAGATGTCCCATTAGACTTCATTCAAAGTGTATTTAGAACAATGAACAATACTTTGCACCACACTTATCAGATACTTACAAAGAGACCACAACGCGTAGTACAATTAGCTAATAAATTAAACTGGTCTCCAAATATTTGGATGGGGACTAGTGTAGAAAATCAAGAGACAGCATTTAGAATTAATTATTTAGGACAAGTTCCTGCTCACGTTCGCTTTCTATCATGTGAACCCCTTATAGGCCCTATATATAAATTAGACTTAGATAAGATAAATTGGGTTATAGTAGGTGGTGAAAGTGGAGCAGGTGCAAGACCGATGGAAGCTGATTGGGTAAGGGATATCCGTGATCAATGCCATGAACAAGCTATAGCATTCTTTTTCAAACAATGGGGTGGTGCTCAAAAGCACAAGAACGGAAGAATACTTGATGAAAGAACCTACGATGAATATCCCAAAATAGTTAACACGTAAGTCCTTTTGTGTTATTTCGGGTTAAACAGCGAAAATCTGGAACTCTAACCTAACTTAAAAAATCCACTGATAAATATCTTAAGAGTGGGAGAAATAGGACAGTAAAAATATACAATGACAAATAGACATCACTTCGTTTAAAATAGGAGTAGTGCCTTTTTTCTAGTTATTAGTTTGAAAAATAAAACCCTCGCCAGGACACAGCCCGCGAGGTTCGATAATCCGGAACGCAGTCTGATTATCTACTATTATATATATCCATTAAAAATAAATATATTCCCCTTAAGAGGCGTTTTTATGAAAAAATATTGCATTAGTTATCTAGATGAAGCAAAAATTTTTAATACAGGTCCCAATAAATCAATTGATCATTATACTATCGTTAGTATCACGTTCGATAGAGATTATTATATCAATACTGTTGAACCGGCGTGGAATCAATTGCGCTTAAACAATGGCATACCAGAAGGTCAAGCATTACATTTTACGGATATACGGAATCTTTTGGTCCAAAGATCTATTGAAAAATATAAACCAGAATGGCTTTCCATATTTACTAAAACTAATTCTCCGGTTAGTGTAGATATGGATTATCAGCGACTTCATGCATTTTTTACAGATGTTGTAGAATTTATTAATCAGTACAACTTTGTTATACAAGCGACCGGGATAAGATTCGACAAACAAGGGTTGGTTCGTAATATTAGTAATAAATATTTCAAAAACTCAACCTATCAGCCACCATATCATGCACTAAAGGAACACCTGAATCTCATGGGGGTTTATCTTCTTAATATCCCGGCAGGAAAATTCGACCCTAAAAGAGCAGTATTTTTATCAACAAAATTGAGATTTGACGGTGATATAGACTTAGGTGAAAGAGATGACCTACGAGAAGCGTTCAACCATTGCATTAGTTTGGGTACCCGCCATTTTAGACCTACTTTCACTAAAACAATCTTTGATGAAATTCGGTTTGTTGGAAAGGATGAAGTAGGGAGCACGGTCATTAGTCATGCAGGTAATGAAATTACCGATTTTATTACTACGATTATTTCCCGGCACTTATGGAATATAGATACTCACCTTATACCAGTAAGCATTTCTGGAATGCCTATAATAGAGACTCTGCCACCAATAATTGAAAAGTTGTTTAATAGCCAAAAAATAGATGATAACATATTTTGATACCATGTGTTGACAAATAAAACATTACTGTTATAATAAATTATAGATAAGCGGGTCGAGAACCTGGCTTTTCGCACCTCGCAGGCTGAGTCCCGGCGAGTTATTTTTTTGTGTAAATTTAATTGTTATTAAATGCATGGAGACCTATATCATGCTTTTGCTTTGAGTTGAGAACTTTAAAATTTTTTTTTAAAAAAAATAGAAGGATTTTAAGCACAGTACGCAATAGTATATTTAAATATACTATTCGGCGTACTGTGCTTTTAATGGCTTTTTCATAATGTTGTGAAGTGTTTCACTTATGCTGAATAATAAATACGAGAATATAACAGAGATTTTGTTAAACAGAACTACGAAAATATTTAATAGCAAATGATATATATATATTCAGATTCAATTGCGGAAGAACATTAGCCTAATTCCTCGGTGAGAATAACGAGGATTAGGCTTTTTTGTCTGTAGTCACTTTCTTAGTATTAACTAAGAATGATTAAAATTCTAAAAAAAAGAGAGAATTAAACTGGCCAAAAGTAAAATATTTATATACTAAAATAGGTGCTGATAGTAGTGATATTATGTGACTAAGTAATAGTTAACTCTTAGTGAAAAACTTTCAGTATAGTAGTAGAAAGAATTCTTCTAGTTCTCTTGCTAATGTATTGTAATTATAATACAACTAGGTATCTTACATCTTTGGAGGTTAGTGTAGTGGTAAAAGAAATAAATGACTTTACACATTTGGATAAGATTGATAATAAGGCAACAGGTCAACGAATAAAATTCTTAGTCCAAACTGCAGGTTTTTCACAAAAAGAATTAGCAGAAGTTATCAGAAGAGATATTAAAACAATTTCAAATTACTATTGTGGAATATCCCTTCCTGATAAGAACGATTTACTTATACTTTCTAGGATTTTAGGTATCCCATATGATGAGATTTTGATATTTAAAGGGGATATAGAAGGGTACCAAAGGCTAGAATACTATTCAATTGAGTATAACGGACAAGATGGTGAAACTGTTAATGAAGCAATTGAAAGATCGAAAAGAGAGAGTAAATTATTTAATCAGGATACTAAAGGACGAGCAAATATTCGTAATTTAGAAGAAGCTGGTTTTTGTTTACAATTTTTTTCAAAAGAAATAGAACAAGATATTCGTAAGAGAATGATGGATGAGTTATTATCTGGAAGTGGTATTCATAGCATGTATATGTACCACATTTATGAGTTCTACATTTGGCGAAAATTATCAGATGAACAACAAGCAAAAAGTAAAAAGCAGTTTGCTTATTGGCGTGGTGAAGTAGAAAGTTGTTGAATATAAATTTTTAAAAAAGTTTGGAGCTACAAAATGGATCAGCAAGAAATACTAAAAAATACTATAAAGACATTTTCAAATTATTATGAAAAGCAAAGGTCATTTGAAAGTATAATTTCATATGATCCAGTAATATCAAAAGCACTAGAGGTTTTTGATGTTGATATGGAGGAGATGGCTCAGCGTGTTTTTGATTTAATGAAAATACCATTGAAGATTCTCCAAAGAAAAATGGAAGAGAAAATTGGACAAGAGATATCTGTTTAAGTTTAATTAAACTAGCAGCTGAGGAAGAAAAGTATATAGCCCCTGCAGTTGAATTAATAACCGATTGGAGAAATTTAAACGATTATACATCAAAAGTTAAATCGCATACTTGGTTTTATCATTCTCAACTACTTGATGCACATTTAAGTGGGTATAAAGAGAATAGTAAGGAAGAAAAACAAACGAAATAAAGGAAAAGAATTGTAAAGGAACGATCGTTAATCACCTTTGTACTTACTTATTTATTTTAGATACAGAATTTATTATTCTGTATCTATTTTCATGAGCTCAATGCTAAAATAGATACAGAACACGTTATAAAGTTTTAATAAATAGATACAGAATACGAAAAGTTTAATAAATACATAGAGTTCATAAGTCAATATCTTTCTTTATCGAGAATGGTGTAATAAATAACATAATACGCTAAAATGTAAGTATTAGGAAACGACAACAGATGAAAGAGTAAAAATGTACTCTTTCAGGAAAGTCAGTTTATTTGGTCCATTGCCGAAATTTTACGGGGTGATTATAAGCAATCAGCCCTGTGTTTCCTCCTCAACACAGACAAAAGTAAAGTCTATGGAGGCGGACAATATTATTTGCGCTGATCATAGCCAAACATTAACGGTGGCTCTCCCCTTTGCATTTTCTGGCTAAATTCATTGCAATGAGTAGCTTAAAACAATATATAGCTGGCTCAAGTTCTATGCAAAATTCAATATTATGCTTAACAGTATTACGCCGCTTAGATTGCGTATTAGAACATACAAAGGAGTGAATACAATATGGAGACAAGAATTAATACAGAAATCAGAAGGGTATTAGAGAAATTTGGTAATAAGTATTTTGTTGAAGGGAATTTAAATAAAAGTAAAGTCATTCAAGATCTAGATACATATGATAAAAATCTGTTAAGTGAATTTATCCAAAACGAAACAATTAAAGAGAATTTTACAATTGTTATCGAAGGACATAATGTCATGCAAACAAATAAGCTTATTGAACTATTTGAAGCAGACGAATATTGGCAAGACTCGTATACAAAATACTCAAAGAAGATCGGCTTAACAGCTGGTGGAAAATTTATTGATGAGTCAACTGATGTTGTATTGGATTTCCCTTATAAAGATACCGTATTAAAAGCAAGCATGAGTAAAGAAGATATAGATAGAGATGATTTACGTCCAGATGAACCATTTTTGAACGAAGTGATTGCAAAGGAAGAGATTGATGTCTTATTAGATAAGAAGGTTTTAGTGAATGCAAAAAAGTATGATGAAGATGGTGTGCATGGAGTAGATAGTTTTAGTGAAGAAGATAACTTGATTATAAAAGGAAATAACTTACTTGCGTTACATTCGTTGAAAGAAAAGTATACAGGGAAAGTAAAAACTAATATATATAGATCCGCCCTATAATTTAAAAGGTGATTCTTTTAAATATAATGACAATTTTTCAAAATCTACATGGCTAACTTTTATGAAGAGTAGATTAGAAGTGACAAAAGAACTATTGACAGATACTGGATCAATATGGATTAGTATTAGCGATAAAGAAATGCACTATTTGAAAATACTATCAGATGAAATTTTTGGAGAAGGTTCTTTTGTTGGAACTTTGCCTCGTAAAACTCGAGATGGAAAATCAGATGTTCCGTTTTGATTATAGCCTTAGAATTGTACCGCCCTTGCCATGTTTTTGGTCCACTTCTGACAAATAATTGTTCCACCTCTGCCATGCAGAGGTCCACCCTTCTATATAATTGAGATGCACCTGTTGGTGCGAA